>NZ_MUNF01000282.1 GCF_002154555.1 Streptomyces murinus | reverse complement strand
TGCATGGACGTGAACGCGGCGGTCGCCGCAGCGGCAGCGATCGCCGGGGTGCTCACCGGTGTCATCGCCATGCTGGCGTTCCGCTGGAGCGAACGCGACCAGAAGCGACCGACCAGGACTTCCTTGCACACCGATCCCGTACTCCCGCCCGGCGTGGACACCGTTCTCTCGGTGCTCCGCTCCTCCGCAGTGGTCCTCGACGAGGCCGACGCCGTTGTCAAGGCCAGCTCCGCCGCCTACGCCCTCGGGCTGGTGCGCGGAGGCAAACTCTCCATCGAGCCCATGCTCCAGATGGCCCGCGACACCCGGCGTGACGGTGAGATACGCCAGGTCGAGCTGGATCTGCCCCGGCGCGGCAGCGGACGCGGCGAGGCCCTCGCCGTCTCCGCACGGGTCGCGCCGCTCGGCTCCCGCCTGGTCCTGCTGCTGGTCGAGGATCTGACCGAGGCCCGCCGGATCGAGGCCGTACGACGCGACTTCGTGGCGAATGTGAGCCATGAGCTGAAGACTCCGGTCGGCGCCCTCTCCCTGCTGTCCGAGGCCGTCATGGACGCCTCCGACGACCCCGAGGCCGTGGAGCGCTTCGCGGGCCGTATGCAGATCGAGGCGACCCGGCTGACCAACCTGGTGCAGGAGCTCATCGACCTGTCCCGGGTGCAGAACGACGACCCCCTGGAGGACGCCGAGTCCGTCCAGGTGGACGAGCTGGTCGCCGAGGCCGTGGACCGCTGCCGCCACCAGGCCGGCACCAAGCAGATCACCATGGCCACGAATGTGGGTGTGCCCGAAGGGCTCGATCAAAGTGGTGGCGGGCGACGGGCGGGAGGCACCGCCGACCTGCATGTCTGGGGCAACCGGGGCCAGCTGGCCGCCGCCCTCGGCAATCTGGTCGAGAACGCGGTGAACTACTCCCCGGCCCGCACCCGGGTGGGCATCGCCGCCCGCCGGGTGAGCGCCCCCGGGGGTGACATGATCGAGCTGGCCGTGACCGACCAGGGCATCGGCATCTCGGACAAGGACAAGGAGCGCATCTTCGAGCGCTTCTACCGCGTCGACCCGGCCCGCTCCCGGGCCACCGGCGGCACCGGCCTGGGTCTCGCCATCGTCAAGCACGTGGTCGCCTCGCACGGCGGGGAGGTCACGGTCTGGAGTGCCGAAGGCCAGGGCTCCACTTTCACCCTCAGGCTGCCGGAGGCGGCCGCCGCCCGCGACCGCGCGCTCCAGCACCCGGACCCCGGCCTCGACGACGAGGTCGGTCCCACCGAGTCATCCCCGTACGAACCGCTTCCCTCCCCGGAGGTCCTTCCGTGACCCGAGTGCTCGTCGTCGAGGACGAGGAGTCCTTCTCCGACGCTCTGTCCTACATGCTGCGCAAGGAGGGCTTCGAGGTCGCCGTGGCGGCCACCGGCCCCGACGGCCTCGACGAGTTCGAGCGCAACGGCGCCGACCTCGTGCTGCTCGACCTGATGCTGCCGGGCCTGCCCGGCACCGAGGTGTGCCGCCAGCTGCGCGGCCGCTCGAACGTCCCCGTGATCATGGTGACCGCGAAGGACAGCGAGATCGACAAGGTCGTCGGGCTGGAGATAGGAGCCGACGACTACGTCACCAAGCCCTTCTCCTCCCGTGAGCTGGTCGCCCGCATCCGCGCGGTGCTGCGCCGCCGCGGCGAGCCGGAGGAGGTCACCCCGGCCGCGCTGGAGGCCGGTCCGGTCCGTATGGACGTCGACCGGCACGTGGTGACGGTCGGCGGCGCCAAGGTCGACCTCCCGCTCAAGGAGTTCGACCTGCTGGAGATGCTGCTGCGCAACGCCGGCCGGGTGCTGACCCGGATGCAGCTGATCGACCGGGTCTGGGGCGCCGACTACGTGGGCGACACCAAGACCCTGGACGTCCACGTCAAGCGCCTGCGCGCCAAGATCGAGCCGGACCCGGGCGCCCCGCGCTACCTGGTGACGGTGCGCGGCCTGGGCTACAAGTTCGAGCCGTAAACCGAAGGCCCGCGGACGACAGCGCGCGAAGGGCGGCACCCTCTCGGGGGTGCCGCCCTTCGCGCTGTTGTCCGCGCGTCCCTACGACCGCTCAGCGGCCGGTCGTACGATCGCTCGGCGGTCGGTCGTACGACCGCTCAGTGACCCGCGCCGGCCGACTGCGAGGCCGAGTCGCTCGGGGTCGCGTCGGTGCCCGTGGTGCCGGTGGTACCCGTGGTGCCCGCGCCGGCCGTGGTGCCCGTGCTCGCGCTCGACGAGGGGTTCGCCCCGTCGTGCTTGCCCGGCTTGGCGCTGCCGGAGGCGTTGGCGCCGGCGGCCGGGGAGCCGGTGGGGGCGGACGGCACCTGGGTGGGGCCCCACTTGTCGAAGTAGCTGGTGGCCGGGACCACGAAGGCGCGCAGGCTCACCGCGCCGGCCTTGCTGAAGGTGAAGGTGACCGGCTGGGCGTTGCCGTCCTGCACGCTCTGGTGGCCGCCGGGGATCTCGGCGGAGGCGTTGTTCGGGCCGCCCAGGATCAGGGAGCCGTGCGCCGGGACGGTCAGGCTGCCGCCCTTGGCCGGGGTCAGCTTCACGGTGTCGCTGGTGCCCGGGATGCTGATCGACTGAAGGGTCTCGTTGTCGTCGCCCGTGTTGAACAGCGTCGCGGAGACCACGGCCGGGCCGGTCGCCTTCGGGTCCGGCTGGGTGATGACCAGGGCGTTCTGGACCTTGATGTCGCCGACGCTGGTCGCCGCGTTGTCCGGCTTGACCTCAAGGGTCTGGGAGTCGTTGCCGGCGCCGCAGGCGGCGAGCGAGGCGATCGAGAAGGCAATGGCAGAAGCGGCGAGGGCGCCGCGTCGAAGGCTGCTGCTCACGGCGGCGGCAACTCCTAACGCAGGGGCGGCTTCCTTGTAAAGCCACCCTAAGTGTCTGTCAGCGGCTTCAGGTTACCGAGCCGTTCCCGCGTGATCGCACCCGACCCTCCCCCTGGCGCCGGGCTTCCCGCCAGTGGGGGTACGCGGCCGTGACAACCCCTCACGCGTCTCAGCAGTCACAACGGTCTCTTCGGCCACTTTGCCGAGAGCGCGGTACGCCATTCGCATAACCGCGCGCAAAATTTCCGTGAAGGAATGTACGGCCGCCCCGAAATTGATCAACGGATCACCCGTCTGGCCGTCACTGATCAATTTTGGAAACGGCCCACATGGGCCCGCGGCCTCCGAACGGAGTAGCGGAAGTCGTACGCTGGGAACCGGACAAATCGGGATGTTCATCCACTTGGGGAGGGTGCGTGAGGTGTGTGACGTACGCGTTTCGCCTCGTCCGGACAGCCCCTCCCACCTGCGAATACCCGCTTCCGGAGGGCCTTCGCAGCACGTTCCGGTTGCTGTTGTCAAGCCCCGAGATATGCCCTGACCTGCGAAAACGCCATTCAGAAGACGTCGTATCCGTGTTACCCTGGATAGCCACGGAAGGGGTACCTGTCACATGACGTTCAAGGTTGGCGACACCGTGGTCTATCCCCATCACGGGGCCGCGCTGATCGAGGCTATCGAAACTCGCCAGATCAAAGGCGTGGACAAGACCTACTTGGTGCTGAAGGTCGCCCAGGGTGACCTCACGGTGCGTGTGCCAGCGGACAATGCGGAGTTCGTCGGTGTGCGTGATGTGGTCGGTCAGGACGGACTGGACCGGGTCTTCGAGGTGCTGCGCGCGCCGTACGCCGAGGAGCCCACGAACTGGTCCCGTCGCTACAAGGCAAACCTGGAGAAGCTCGCCTCCGGCGATGTCATCAAGGTCGCGGAAGTCGTGCGTGACCTGTGGCGTCGCGAGCGTGAGCGCGGACTGTCCGCCGGTGAGAAGCGCATGCTCGCCAAGGCCCGCCAGATCCTGGTGAGCGAGCTGGCTCTCGCGGAGAACACGAACGAGGACAAGGCCGAGGCCCTGCTCGACGAGGTGCTCGCCTCCTGACGTGCCCGTGCCGTGGGCGGCGAACCCCGGTCAACGGCTGATGTTCTGATCGGTCCTGCCCCTCGCCCCCACTCCCCGCACGCTCACACAGTGCTCTCGCACATTCTCAGCCACATTCGCAGCACAGCGAAAATGCCGCGGTGCCCGATGACACTCGATTCTGTCGCCGGGCGCTGCGGCATGTCCGTCCCCGCGGCGCCGTCTGTGGCGTACCCCCCGGAAAGCCCCTGAAAACGGAAGCGGGCCCCCGATACTCGATGTGCCGGGCCGGGTCGCACGGCTCGACCAGGGTCACGGAAAGGGTCCGGTCAAGGCGTCGCGCCCGGCACTCCTGAAGGCCATACCCACCTAGGTCGAGCACACAAACCTGACAGGAACCGATGTCTGACGAATCGCGTCCCTCGCCCGCCGGGCCGCCCTCCGCGCCCGCGGGGGCCCCCGTCGCCGCCGTCATTCCCGCCGCCGGCCGCGGCGTACGGCTCGGACCGGGCGCGCCCAAGGCGCTGCGGGCGCTGAACGGCACACCGATGCTCATCCACGCGGTCCACTCGCTGGCCGCGTCCCGCCATGTCTCCCTCGTCGTCGTGGTCGCCCCGGCGGACGGCCCCACCGAGGTGAAGTCGCTGCTCGACGCGCATGCGCTGCCCGAGCGCACCGACTTCGTGGTGGTGCCCGGCGGTGAGAGCCGCCAGGAGTCGGTGGCGCTCGGCCTCGCGGCCGTACCGCCCGAGTACGGCGTCGTCCTCGTCCATGACGCGGCCCGCCCGCTGGTCCCGGTCGACACCGTCGACGCGGTGATCGAGGCCGTACGCGCCGGCGCCCCGGCGGTCGTCCCCGCGCTGCCGCTGGCCGACACCGTCAAGGAGGTCGAGCCGGCCACCGAGCCCGGCGCGCCCGAGCCGGTCGTGGCCACGCCGGAGCGGGCCCGGCTGCGGGCCGTGCAGACGCCGCAGGGGTTCGACCGGGCGACGCTGGTGCGCGCGCACGAGACCGTGACCGAGGACGTCACCGACGACGCGAGCATGGTGGAGCAGCTCGGCCTGCCCGTGGTGACGGTTCCCGGCCACGAGGAGGCGTTCAAGGTGACCCGCCCGCTGGACCTGGTCCTCGCCGAGGCGGTCCTGGCCCGCAGGAGGCTCAACGATGGCTACTGAGGCTGCTGGCATGGTGCTGCCCCAGGTCGGCATCGGCACCGACATCCACGCCTTCGAGGAGGGCCGCGAGCTGTGGTGCGCCGGCCTGAAGTGGGAGGGCGAGGGGCCGGGCCTGGCCGGGCACTCCGACGCGGACGTGGTCGCGCACGCCGCCTGCAACGCGCTGTTCTCCGCGGCCGGGCTCGGTGACCTCGGGCAGCACTTCGGCACCGGGCGGCCCGAGTGGTCCGGCGCGTCGGGGGTCACGCTGCTCACCGAGGCCGCGCGGATCGTGCGCGCGGCGGGCTTCCTGATCGGCAATGTCGCCGTGCAGGTGATCGGCCCCCGCCCGAAGATCGGCAAGCGGCGCGACGAGGCCCAGAAGATCCTCTCCGAGGCGGCCGGCGCGCCGGTGTCGGTCTCCGGCGCGACGACGGACGGCCTCGGCTTCCCGGGGCGCGACGAGGGGCTGATGGCGGTGGCGA
This sequence comes from Streptomyces murinus, assembly GCF_002154555.1. Lineage (GTDB taxonomy): Bacteria > Actinomycetota > Actinomycetes > Streptomycetales > Streptomycetaceae > Streptomyces > Streptomyces murinus. Next base: position 8,598 of record NZ_MUNF01000282.1, on the reverse strand, counting down.
CGGCGCTGGTGGTGCGGGCGGCCTGAACCCGGCGGCGTCCTGGTGCGGGTGAGCCGAGGGCGTGCGAGGGTACCCGGAGAGTCACCGTCCGCGCCCTTTCGGAGGTACCCATGTCCGCCGCCCTGTCCGACCGGCTCAAGTCCCTGCTCGACGGCAAGGTGTTCATCGTCGTCGGCACCGTCCAGCCCGACGGCAGCCCGCAGATGTCCCCGGTCTGGGTGAAACGCGACGGCGAGCACCTCCTCTTCTCCACCACGGTCGACCGCCGCAAGAAGCTGAACCTCGACCGCGACCCGCGCGTCACCGTCGTCGTCATGAACCCCGACCAGCCCTACGAGTACGCCGAGATCCGCGGCACCGCCGAACTGACCACCACCGGCGGCCAGTCCCTCATCGACGACCTGAGCCTGAAGTACACGGGCAAGAAGTACGCCGAGTTCAACCCGGAATCCGCCCAGGACGCGGAACGGGTCGTCGTCCGGATCACCCCGCGCAAGGTGGTCGGGCGGCTCTGAGGTCTTCACCCTCGTCCGTCGGACACGAGACGGCGCCCTCCTTCCGGGTGGAAGGAGGGCGCCGCCCGCCGGTCAGGCTGCCGTTTTCTGCCGGGCCACGTCGCGGGCCCGCGCGTCCAGTGCGCGTACGACCGGCAGCGATCCGTACGGCTGGATGGACGTTTGCAGGGTGGTGAAGTGCTCGTCACCCCGCGCACTACTGACGCCGGCGTAGTCGTCGAGGAACGTGTGCCACTCCCGGCATGCCTCCTCCACGTGCCTCATCTCCATGAGCCGGGTGGCAAGGAGACCGGTTGCGTGCACGCGGCCCTGCCGCTCGCCGGGAGGCCGTGCCTTGTTGGACCGGCGCAGGGCTTTGACCGACCCGGGCCGGTCTCCGAGTTCCCACAGGACGTGGGCGACGTGGAACTCGTAGGCGGCGCGATCGTATCCGCCGATGCGGTCGTTGCGGCCGTCGGCCTGCGAGAGCGCCTCTTCGGTTTCCCGGAGGCGGTCGAACGCCTGCCGCTGGTCGCCGACCATGGCCGCTCCGTGTGCCTGCTGGCCGCGCAGGAACGCCACCAGGCGCGGCCCTGAGGCCGGGGCGGCTTCCGCGGCCGAGTCGGCGAGTTCGAGGGCCTTCGGGCCGTGACCCAGGTTCGAAGCCTGCAACGCCATACCGCGCAGGGTGCGGCAGTACGTCACATGGTCCTCGGCGGCGCCGGCGAGCTTCAGCGCCGTCACGTAGTACCGCTGGCCGACGCCATGCTGGCGCTCGTACATGGCCATCCACCCGGTGAGGTACGTGAGGTCCGAGGCCGCGGCCCGCATCGCGCGCTTCACCTCGTGCGTTCCGTCCGCACGCAGATAAGGCCCCACGGTATTGACGAGGAATGCCGCTGCCATGGGACGGGCATGGCCACCCCCGAGATCGTCGAGGATGTCCGCGATCCGCTCCGTCATCCGCTTCACGGTCTCCACGTCGGACCGGCCGATACGGGTGGTGGGACCGGCCGATACATGATCTGTCCGGCCTGCGATGTCGTCGTAACGGGGGATTGCCAGTGCCGCCGAGTACAGGCCCGCGCCGAGCACGGCGCGCCGGGATGGGTCCATGTCCGCCCTTCCGAGGTCGACGATTCCCGACCACATGGCCGGGGGCTCGGCGGTGTCGCTGTCCCAGCCGAGTTCCGCCGACGTTACGGGCCGCGCGAGCAGACGTGAGAGCGCTTCGGCGACGGCAGGGCGCGCTTCTCTCTTCGGCCGGTGCCCTTTCAACCACTGCGAGACGGCCGTTTTGGTGTAGGTCAGGCTGAGGCCGAGTTCGGTGCCGGCGGCATTGACTCGGCGTGCCAGCTGGTCGTTCTGGATGTTCCCCTCTCGCATCAGCGCCGCCAGGACGTCGTTCGGCATGAGTGACTGTCGTCCCATCGTGACCCCCGAGCGTGTGCAACCTGTGCAACTCACCGTCCACTGTGCTCGCTTACCCATGGTCGCGCACAGGTGTTGAGTGATTACCGGCCGCTCGGCGCTCACTCCCGGAGGGCCGGGCGGGCAGAAGACGACGAAGAGGCGACGATGACCACGACGGCTCGCTCCACACCATCTGTCCTGCGGCCTCTGACGGGGCCCGTACCCGGCTACGCGCAGACGTTGCCTCTTCGCCCCTCGTCGGTGGCGGTGGCGCGGACGAGCGTCCGTACCACGCTGGCGTGTTGGGGTCTCGTGGGCATGACGGACGACGTCGTGCTGGTCGTCTCGGAACTCGTGACGAACGCGGTGCGACACGCTCGCCCGGCCTGCGCGCCGCCGGAGGGGCCGGGCAACTGCCGTCTGACGCTGGAGCGTCCCGGGCCAGGAACGGTGTGGGTGTCGGTCGCGGACCCGTCGGGGCGACGGCTCGTACGCCGGGAGTCCGCCGACGGCGCGGAGTCCGGTCGTGGGCTGGCGGTGGTGGACGAACTGGCGGCCCGTTGGCTGGTGCGGCCGTCCCGCACCGGTAAGACGGTCTGGGCCGAGCTACTGGCCGATGCGTGAGGGGACGGCGTCGTCACTGATCATCCCGAACCCCCGGCGGTGGGGGTCATCGCCGGACCATTCGAGAAACGAGGAGACTCATGCAGCCCACAGCATCACCGGATCAGGCCAAGCCCTGGGGACTCGGACGCATGCGGCCCTACCCTGCGGCGGCGGTCCTTCCCGCCGCCCGGCCGATTCTCGACCCGCGCACGCAAGTTCCCGCCTGGGTCGCCCCTGACGGGACGCCCCTGGCTGTGGAGGCCAGGCACAAGCGGTCGGAGACGTCGCAGGAGACGAGCACGAAGACCAGCCTGGACGGCACTCCTGACCAGGGCAGCGACCAGAGCGGGGACACCGACTGATGGCCCCGGGTGGGCCGCCTGTCCTCGTCGTCACGCGTCTGGACGACGCCACCGCGGACGGCGTGATCAGCGAACTGAACCTGCGCCGCGTTCCGGTGGTCCGCCTGGACCCCGGCGACTTCCCCACCGAGATCCTCCTGTCGAGCACCTTCGACGGCACCGGACCCCGTGGCACTCTCGCCACTGCCTCCCGCACCCTCGACACGGGGAACGTCCGCTCGGTGTACTGGCGGCGGCCCACCCCCTACACCGCCGACCGTGCCATGGACGACCTGGCGGCACGATGGGGCGTCGAAGAGGCCCGCTACGGACTCGGCGGCATCCTCGCCGCCCTTCCCGGTGCCCACTACCTGAACCACCCATGGCGCAACCGGGACGCCGAGTACAAACCGGCGCAACTGGCCACCGCCGCCGTTTGCGGCTTCACCGTGCCACCCACGCTCATCACCAACGACCCCGACCGTGCCCGCGCCTTCACCGCCGAACACGAGCCTGTGATCTACAAGCCGCTCCGGGAGACCGAGTACACCGACAGCACCGGCCGCGCACTGACGGTCTGGATCGACGACGTCACCCCCAGCCAGATCGACCAGCGGGTACGTCACACCGCCCACCTCTTCCAGCGGCGCGTCGGCAAGACCGCCGACATCCGTCTGACCGCTGTCGGTGACCACCTCTCCGCCGTCCGTATCAGCGGCTCGTCCGGGATCGACTGGCGTCGCCATTATGACCAGCTCACCTACACCGCCGTACCGGTCCCGCCCGAGATCGCCGAGAGCGTCCGCGCCTACCTCGGTGCCTTCGGGCTCGTCTTCGGAGCCTTCGACTTCGGCCTGGACCACGACGGCCGGTGGCATTGGTACGAGTGCAACCCGAACGGCCAATGGGCCTGGTTCCCCGACCGCATCACCGCCCCCATCACCCGCGCCATCGCCGACCGCCTACAGCACGGAGCTCCCGCATGACCGACTCCGACGACCTGCGCCGCCGACTCGCGGCCGCTGTCCCCGTGGGCGACCCGGCATGGCGCACCGCCCTGGAAAGCGTGCCCCGCGAACTCTTCGTCGGCGGCGGCCTGTTCCGCTTCGACGGCCGTCACTGGACGCCCCTCCACCGCGACCGGACCGACCCCGCCGAGTGGCTGCGCCTCGTCCACCAGGACACCACCTGGGTGACCCAGGTCGACGGCATCGCCGCCGCCGACGCCACCGGCCCGGTCACCGGGCGCCCCACCTCGTCCAGCACGCTGCCCTCCCTGATCGTGCGCATGCTCGACCTCGCGCGCATCGGCGACGGCGACAAGGTGCTGGAGATCGGCACCGGGACCGGTTACTCCACCGCCATCCTGTGCGCTCGCCTCGGCGACGAGAACGTGTACTCCATCGAGTACGACCCTCACCTTGCGGCCGCGGCGGCCGATCGCCTGCACGCGGCCGGCCACCAGCCCACCCTCCTCACCGGTGACGGCCTCGCCGGACACCGGGACGGCGCCGAGTACGACCACATCGTGGCCACCTGCGCCGTGCGCCACATCCCCCCGGCCTGGCTCCACCAGGTACGAGACGGCGGCACCGTCACCGCCGCCGTCGGCGGGTGGCTGCCGGCTTCCGGACTCGTCCGTCTCACCGTCCACGACGACGGAACGGCCACCGGGCGTTTCCACACCGACCAGATCAGCTACATGCTCGCCCGCCCCCATGAACGACCGCCTCGCCCCACGTTCCACAGGAACCCCGGCCGCACTCGCTCCACCCGTGTGAAGCCCGCACTCCTGGAGGACTGGACCGGGCAGTTCCTGGCCCAGCTGGCCGCGCCGTCCGCCGAACTCATGACCACCGGCACGGACGTGATCCTGGTGGACGTCGCCACCGGATCCCAGGCATGGACCGAGCCCGCGGGGGAGGGGTGGGCCGTGCACCAGCATGGTCCCCTCCGGCTGTGGGACCAGGTGGAAGGCGCCCTCACCACCTGGCGGAGCGCGGGCTCACCCACGCTGTCCGACTTCGGCATGACGGTGGAGGAGAACGGCACCCAACGGGTCTGGCTCGGCAGCCCCGAAGGGCCGTCCTGGAGCCTGCCCGTCTGAGACCCGCGTACGGCGGCGCCGCCTTTCACAGCCTGGAGCGGGACAAACAGGGGAAGGGGCGTGAGGCACTGGGTCGCGCCCACTACTCTGGAGTGGTGACTATTCGCCTGTACGACACCAGCGCCCGGCAGATTCGTGACTTCGACCCGGTCAAGCCGGGCTGTGTCTCGATCTACCTGTGTGGTGCCACCGTGCAGGCGGCCCCGCACATCGGGCACATCCGCTCGGGCCTCAACTTCGACATCATGCGCCGCTGGTTCGAGTACCGCGGCTACGAGGTGACGTTCGTCCGGAACGTCACCGACATCGACGACAAGATCATCACCAAGGCCCGGGAACAGGGCCGCCCGTGGTGGTCCATCGGCTACGAGAACGAGCGGGCGTTCAACGACGGCTACACCGCCCTCGGCTGCCTCCCCCCGACCTACGAGCCCCGCGCCACCGGCCATGTCACCGAGATGGTCGAGATGATGCGCACCCTCATCGAGCGCGGCCACGCCTACGAGGCCGACGGCAGCGTCTACTTCGACGTCCGCTCCTGGCCCGACTACCTGGAGCTGTCCAAGCAGGACCTGGACGAGATGCGCCAGCCCGCCGAGGAGGGCATCACCGGCAAGCGCGACCCCCGCGACTTCGCCATGTGGAAGGCCACCAAGCCGGGCGAGCCCGACTGGGAGACCCCCTGGGGCCGCGGCCGCCCCGGCTGGCACCTGGAGTGCTCGGCGATGGCCCACAAGTACCTGGGCTCCGCCTTCGACGTGCACGGCGGCGGCCTGGACCTGATCTTCCCGCATCACGAGAACGAGATCGCGCAGGCCAAGGCCTTCGGCGACGAGTTCGCCCGGTACTGGGTGCACAACGCCTGGGTCACCATGAGCGGCGAGAAGATGTCCAAGTCGCTGGGCAACAGCGTGCTGGTCTCCGAGATGGTCAAGAACTGGCGCCCCATCGTGCTCCGCTACTACCTGGGCACCCCGCACTACCGCTCGACCATCGAGTACAGCGAGGAGGCCCTGCGCGAGGCCGAGGCCGCCTTCGGCCGGATCGAGGGCTTCCTGCAGCGCGTGACCGAGCTGGCAGGCAAGAGCGTCGAGCCCGCCGCCGAGGTCCCGCCCGCCTTCGCCGAGGCGATGGACGACGACCTGGGCGTCCCCGGCGCCCTCGCCGTGGTGCACACCACCGTCCGCCAGGGCAACAGCGCGCTCGCCGCCGACGACAAGGACGCCGCGGTCGCCCGCTCCGCCGAGGTCCGCGCCATGCTCGGCGTCCTGGGCCTGGACCCGCTGGACGAGCAGTGGGCCGGCGCGTCCGAGGAGAGCGAGGATCTGCACGGGGTCGTCGACAGCCTCGTACGGCTCGTCCTCGACCAGCGCGAGTCCGCCCGGGCCCGTAAGGACTGGGCCACCGCCGACGCCATCCGCGACCAGCTCGCCCAGGCCGGCCTGGCCATCGAGGACAGCCCGCAGGGCCCGCGCTGGACCCTGAGCGCGCGGTAGCCCACCGCGGGCGCCCCTTGATCGATTGTGCCGCCCGGCCCCCCGGGCGGCACACTGCATAAGACGTACGTACGAACAAAGCTCACGGAACAGGTGACTCATGGCCGCGAACAACCGCCGCATGTCCGGCAAGAAGGGCGCGCAGGTCGGCAGTGGCGGCCAGCGGCGCCGGGGCCTGGAGGGCAAGGGCCCGACCCCGCCCGCCGAGATGCGCAAGGGGCACGTCAAGCAGCGCGCCGCCGCCGCGAAGGTCCGCCGCGCGCAGGGCGGCCGCCCGCAGCCGCGCCGGGGCGGCGGCAAGTCGGCGTCCGAGCTGGTCGTCGGCCGTAACCCGGTGGTCGAGGCGCTGCGCGAGGGCGTCCCCGCGTCGACCCTCTATGTGCAGCAGTTCATCGACAACGACGAGCGCGTCCGCGAGGCCCTCCAGCTCGCCGCCGAGCGCGGTGGCATCAACCTCATGGAGGCGCCGCGCCCCGAGCTGGACCGTATGACCAACGGCCTGAACCACCAGGGTCTGGTCCTCCAGGTCCCGCCGTACGAGTACGCGCACCCCGAGGACCTGCTCGACGCCGCCGCCGACGAGGGCGCGGACCCGCTGGTCGTCGCGCTCGACGGGGTCACCGACCCGCGCAACCTCGGCGCGGTCGTCCGCTCGGTCTCCGCGTTCGGCGGCCATGGCGTGGTCGTGCCCGAGCGCCGCTCGGCCGGTATGACCGCCGGTGCCTGGAAGACCTCCGCCGGTGCGGCCGCCCGTACCCCGGTCGCCCGTGCCACCAACCTCACCCGCGTCCTGGAGCAGTACAAGAAGGCGGGCGTCGCGGTCGTCGGCCTGGCCGCGGACGGCGAGGCCGAGCTGGGCGAGCTGGCGGCCCTGTCGGGTCCGGTCGTGATCGTGGTCGGCAGCGAGGGCAAGGGCCTGTCCCGGCTCGTCGGCGAGACCTGCGACTACCGCGTCCGCATCCCGATGCCGGGCGGCACCGAGTCCCTCAACGCCGGTGTGGCCGCGGGCATCGTGCTCTACGAGGCCGCCCGCAGGCGGAGCTGAGCCGTCGCGACGACGCGCCGACGGGACTGAACACCCGTCCGGAACTTCACCCTTACGCGGGAATTCCGGCGTCCATATGGCGTTCGACACTGCTTTGACGGGGCCCGGACACATCCGGCCGGTCAAAGCAGTGTCCTATCCCCACGTCACTCGGTTAGATGAGTGTGGACACCAGAACACCCCGCACACCCACGGGGGACCGCTCGTCGGGATTCGACGACGCTCCCGCGCTGAGCATGGTGAAGGTGCCGAGCGACCCGGCGCAGATCATCGTCAACCACGCCAGCTTCCGCGTGCAGCTGGGCGGGAAGGCCGGGCGCACCCGGTCCGCCCGGATCGCCCGCCATCTCAGCGCCGCCCAGGACACCGCCCGGATGCCCGTCGCGGGCCAGGCGGCCCGGGCCGGCGCCGGCCGTCGCCGTCCGGTCGTGTGGAGCGGCCGCTCCGCGCCCGACGACACCGGCGCCCACCGGCTCCTCCAGGCCGTGCGGGGCAGCATCGTCCGCCATGCCGAGGAGCCGCCCGACACCGGCGCCACCCGCGTCATCCCGCGCGTCGGCACCACCGGCTACGACGAGACGTACGACGCGCTGGACCAGACCGTCGAGACCCCCGTCGTCGGCCATCAGCGCACCTCCGCCGACGACGGCGGCACCCGCCTCCTGCCGCACATGCGCAGCGGCTCGTACGACCAACCGCCGTACCCGCGACCGGACTTCGGCCGCCAGGACGGGCAGGACGAGTACGACGAGTACGGCGACGAGCCCACCGAGTCGTTCCCGCCGTACGCCGCCGACGACGAGGACGACCTCGACGCCCCGCGCCCCGCCCGGCGCGGCGCCGACGACCTGGGCCGGCACGCCTACTACCCCGGCCGCCGGATGAACCTCGGCGTGGTGCTGCTCCCGCTGCGCATCTTCCTGGGCTTCATCTCGATCTACGCCGGCATGGGCAAGCTGTGCGACCCCGTCTACTTCGACGGCGGCAAGCGCGGCTCCATGGTCACCTGGCTCAACACCCTGCACCCGTGGGAGGTCGCCGAGCCGCTGCGCCAGTTCGCGCTGCACCACCCGGTCGGCTCGGCGACCTCCCACGG
>NZ_MUNF01000281.1 GCF_002154555.1 Streptomyces murinus | reverse complement strand
CTAGCCGGCGTTGATGGCCGCATAAGTCCAGACGTCAGCCGGTAGATCATTTTCCAGGCGCCAGGTGATGGACATGGGCTTGCTGCCGGTGTGCTGTTTGTAGGCGGCGGGACCTAGGAGCATCCAGGACTGAGGCTTGCCGATGTCAGTGTTCTTGTAGCGCCGCATGAAGAGGAGAACGTGACTGCCACGCTCCTTGTGGTGCTGGTAGCGCATGCCGGTGGGGGAGTTGGCGGCCGTCGTGCTCTGGGACTGCCAGTGGAAAAGCGTCCGGTTCAGTGCGTAGTCCTTGTAGCGGATGGTGGGTGAGAAGTCCTTCTCGTTCTTTTCGAGGGTGATGAGGAGGGCATCCGTTTGCAGGTCCTCGACCCACTGCACCCCTTGGGCGAAGGAGCGGGGCATCTGGCCACCGAAGCGGGCGACACCGAGGGCGGCGAGGATCTCCGAGCGGTTGTAGGCACTGTGCACCCTCAGTGGGAGCTTGCTTAGATGGCCGGACAGGGGGAGGGGGACATGGTCGGCCTGTTCCATGACATGTGCCAGCACCTGTCGGAGCTCATCCCGAAACGCACGCTGGGTACGCAGCGTCTCCAAGCCCTCCTGGTAGCTCGTGAAGCCACCAGCGTTGTCCCAGAGGTTGAAGAACAACATGCGGGCGTACGACTGGTCGGCTGGGCTCAGGTTCTCGTACGACGGCGCATCGTCCTGGAGGAGCCGCAGGTAGGCGCCAGCACGGTCTGGATCATCCACATGCAGGAAGGCATGGATCCGCTTGAGGAGTGCGGTCTCTGTGGGGGACGCGGACTCGTCCACGAGGCCGGCGCGGCGCAGTACCGTCGTCCATGAGTTGTCGCTCTTGTAGAGCTCCTTGATCTCCCGGCGACTCTCGCGGAGGTAGTCGGCGAGGCGAGGAGTGCTGTAATCCTTGACCTCCTTCACCAGCGTCTTCACCGTGGCACCCAGCTGAGTCCGGATGTTCTCGATGACGATGTCCTTCGACTTGCCCTCCAGGATGATCTGGCACCCGGATGGCAGTTGAGGGAAGTCGTGCTGGATGTGGTCCAGGAGCCGGTTTCGGGACAAGTTGGTCAGGGCGCGAAACTGTTCCTCAAAGCGGAACTCAGCTCGGTGCTGTCCGATGAAGTCAAGGACCGTGAGGACAGGCTTCGCTGGGGTTCGCCTGAGCCCTCGGCCCAGCTGCTGGAGGAAGACAGTGGCGCTGTTGGTGGGGCGCAGAAGCAGCAGGGTGTCGACGTCGGGGATGTCGAGTCCCTCGTTGAACAAGTCGACCGAGAAGATCACTTGGAGCGTGCCGTTCCGCAGGTCGTCCAGCGCCCGGGAGCGCACCTCGGGGGGTGAGTCACTGTCGAGCGCCACCGCGTTGAGGCCGGCCTGTCGAAAGAAGTCGGCCATGAAGCGAGCGTGCACCTTGGTCACGCAGAAGCCCAGTGCCCGCATGGCACCCGGGTTGGAGACCTTGTCCCGGATCTGCTTGACCACGATTCGGGCGCGCGCGTGATTGCCGGTGTAGAGGTTGCCCAAGTCTCGGTCCGTGTACGAGCCCTGCTGCCAACCAAGGTTCGTCAGATCCGTGCCGTCCGGGATGCCGAAGTAGTGGAAGGGGCAGAGCAGATCGTTTTCCAGGGCTTCCCAGAGCCGCATCTCGGCGGCGATGCGTCCCTCAAAGAACTCGTCCTGGACGTTGAGCCCGTCCATCCGCTCCGGGGTGGCCGTCAGACCCAGCAGTTCCTGCGGCGTGAAGTGGTCGATCACTCGCCGATAGGTGGTGGCGGTGGCGTGGTGGAACTCATCGATGACGATGATGTCGAAGTGATCGGGGGCCAACTGCTCCAGGCGCCGAACGTTGAGGGACTGGACACTGGCGAAGACGTGGTTCCACTCCCGCGGGTCCTGCCCTGCGTGCAGTAGCTCGCCAAACGATGCATCGTCTAGCACCTCGCGATAGGTGCGCAGCGACTGCTTGAGGATCTCCTTGCGGTGGGCCACGAACAGCAGCCGCGGTCGGGCCGCGCTACCTTCCTTGGCGCACAGGTCGCGATAGTCCAGTGCAGCCATCACCGTCTTCCCGGTGCCAGTTGCCGCGACCAGGAGATTGCGATGCCGGTCGCGAAGCTCCCGCTCGACAGTGAGCCGTTCCAGCATGTCCTGCTGGTGGGGGTAAGGGCGTACCTGAAGGCCAGAGAGGCTGATCTTTACGTCTGTGCCGGAGCTGACGCCGCTTGCCTGAGCCAGCGCTTCATCGAGTCGGGCGCCATGGAGGTCGGGGTCATACGTCTCGAAGGCGGGGTCGTTCCAGTACGCGTCGAACGTCGCCTCAAACTTGTCCAGCACGGCAGGTGTCGCCACGGATGACAGCCGTACGTTCCACTCCAGGCCATCGAGTAGGGCCGCTTTCGACAGGTTCGAGCTGCCGACGTATGCGGTGTCAAAGCCCGTCTTTCGCCTAAAGAGCCAGGCTTTGGCGTGCAGCCGGGTGGAGCGGATCTCGTAGTTGACCTTGACAGTAGCGCCGAAGTCCCGGACCAGCCGATCGAGCGCATGGCGGTCGGTGGCGCCGATATAGGTGGTCGTGATGACACGAATGGGCACTCCGCGGTCGCGCGCCGCACGCAGGGAGTCCTCCAGGACGCGAATGCCGTACCACTTCACGAACGCGCAGAGCAGGTCGATGCGGTCCGCCGTGGCGAGCTCTGCCCGCAGTTCGGCGCCGAGACTCAGGTCTTCGGGCGAGTTGGTGATGAGCGAGGTCTCGGACAGCGGTGTCAAGGGGCGCAACGCGTATACCCCGGGCGCCTCTTGCTTCGCCAACGTCAAAAGCTGCCGCGGACCATCGGCAATCGTGTTCCTTGGCGCATCGTCCGCGCTGCTCGTGTCTGAAGGTCCTGACGTGGCGAGCGCTTCAAGGACGCGATTCGCCACCTTGACTCGCTCCTCGGCCGGAAGCTGGGCCAACGTCTGGCCGACTGCATCACCAATGTGGCGAGCTAGGACATGGGGCGCTGACTCGGCGCTGACCTCGGCATCGATGGCCTTCCAGCCGGCCGCCTCGAACCGCGCTAGCTGATCACGCA
>NZ_MUNF01000280.1 GCF_002154555.1 Streptomyces murinus | reverse complement strand
CCGGCGGTCGGGGCGCCGGTCAGTGGCGGGCGGGGTGGAAGACGAGCTGGGTGTCGGCCGGTGAGTAGCCGCTGAGGGTCACCATCGGGCCATGGGTCGGCAGGGACGGATCGGGGAAGTCGGCCGGCACCGGGCGCCGGTTCTCGGGGCGCCGGTCCAGCGTCGGGTACTCCACCGGGAACGGCGCGCCCCGCTCGATCGCCCGCTGATAGAACTCCAGCCACCGCGTGTTGTCGAAGCTGACCGCGGCCACCACCCGGCCCTTGTGGCCGTAGACCCCGACGAACCGGCGCTCCGCCGTGGAGCCCTGGGTGATCATCAGCTCCTCGCCCATCGGGGGCACCCCGACCGACTTGATGTTCACCCCGAACTGCGAGGACCAGAACGCCGGCATCCACAGATGCGGGCGCCGGTCGGTACCGTCGCAGATCATGTTGTGCGCGGCCGTCTCCGCCTGCGCCACCGCGTTGCCCCAGTGCTCCAGGGACAGGAACTGGTACTCGAACAGCGCGTGCGGGGAGCGCGCCACATCGCCCGCCACGAACACGTCGTCGGTGACGATGCCCCGGAAGTCGAAGGCCCGGCAGCCCGCGTCACAGGCGATGCCCCGGGGCCCCGCGCCGAGCCCCGACCCCTTCAGCCACTCGGTGTTGCGCTGCGAGCCCAGCGAGACCACCACCACATCCGCCTCGACCACGCTCTCGTCGGACAGATGGACCGCCCGCACCCGCCCGGCCGCGTCGCCCTCCAGCGCGGTCACCGTCACCCGGGTGCGCAGATCCACCCCGTGCTCGCGCATCAGCTCCGCGGCGACCGCCCCGACCACCCCGCCGAGCGCGCCCACCAGCGGCGCGCCCGCCCGTTCCGCGACCGTCACCTCGATGCCCTGCTCCCGGCAGGCGGAGGCGACCTCGCAGCCCGCGAACCCGGCGCCGATCACGAACACCCGGCGCGGCCCCGCGCGCAGCCGCTGGTGCAGCCCGGCCGCGTCGTCCCGGGTGCGCAGCAGGAAGACGCCGTCCAGCCGGGCCTCCGGCTCCTTCGGCCAGGGCCGGGCGCGCACCCCGGTGGCGATGAGCAGCCGGTCGTACTCCACCTCGTCCCCGTCGGACAGCCGCACCCGCCCGGCCGTCAGATCCAGGCCGGTGGCCGCCGTGCCGAGCCGCCACTTGGCGTCGATCTCCCGGCGCCGGGGCAGCTCGGTGCGGTGCGGGTCCGCCCGGCCGAGCAGCACGGCCTTGGACAGCGGCGGGCGGTCGTACGGTTCGTACGGCTCGTCGCCGATCAGGGTCAGCTCCCCGGCGAAGCCCTCCGCGCGCAGCGTCTCGGCCGCCCGCAGCCCGGCCAGCGAGGCGCCCACGATCGCGATCCGGCCCGTACGGCGGAGCCGGTCCATGTCCTCAGCGGCCATCGGGGGCCTCCGGGCCCCGGGAAACTCCGTGGCCGTCCACGCCGTCGGCCGTGATGGCCTGCACCGGGCAGGCGGCCACGGCCCGCGCCAGCCGCTCGCGCTGCTCATGGTCGGGCTGCGGGTCGTAGACCAGCGACTCCTCGCCGTGCATGGCGAAGACGTCCGGCGCGAGGAACGCGCACTGCGCGTACCCCTGACACTTGTTGAGATCGACGACGAGCCTCATCGACGCCCTTCCGGTGGCCAGGGTCCGCAGCGCGCGGCACGCGGCTTGCGCGTACGGCGGCCCGGACGGCGGTCGTCCCCCGTTCGCCAGCATGGAAGCGAAGCCGGGGGACCCGCGCGCCGGGCACGCCGATCGAGTGAGCAGAGCGCTCGGAGTCCCGGGCGCTCGGAGTCCCGGGCACTCGGAGTCAGGAGTGCCCGGGGGCCCGGAGCGTTCAGAGGCCCGGAGCGGTGCTCAGAGGCTGGAGAGCTCGTCCACCAGGTCGTCCAGGCCCAGCGAGCCCTGGGAGAGGGCCGCCATGTGCCAGGACTTCAGGTCGAACGACGCACCGTGCCGCTGCTGGGCCCGCTCCCGGCCCAGCAGCCAGGCCCGCTCGCCGAGCTTGTAGCCGATCGCCTGGCCCGGGATGGTCAGGTAGCGGGTCAGCTCGCTCTCCACGAAGTCCGCGGGACGGCTGCTGTGCGCCCCGAAGAACTCCTGCGCCAGCTCCGGCGTCCAGCGCTCGCCCGGGTGGAACGGCGAGTCCGCCGGGATCTCCAGCTCCAGGTGCATGCCGATGTCCACGATCACCCGGGCCGCCCGCATCATCTGCGCGTCCAGGTAGCCGAGCCGCTCCTCCGCGTCGCCGAGGTAGCCCAGCTCGTCCATCAGCCGCTCCGCGTACAGCGCCCAGCCCTCGGCGTTGGCGCTGACGATGCCCACCGTCGCCTGGTACCGGGAGAGGTCCTCGGCCACATGCACCCACTGGGCGAGCTGGAGGTGGTGGCCGGGCACACCCTCGTGGTACCAGGTCGACACCAGGTCGTAGACCGGGAAGCGGTCCTGGCCCATGGTGGGCAGCCAGGTGCGCCCGGGCCGGGAGAAGTCCTCCGAGGGGCCCGTGTAGTACGGGGCCGCCGCGCCGCCGGGCGGGGCGAGGCGCGACTCCACCCGCCGCACCCGCTCGGCGAGTTCGAAGTGGGTGCCGTCCAGGTCGGCGATCGCCCGGTCCATCAGGCCCTGGAGCCAGCCCTGGACCTCGTCCACGCCGATGTGCCGGCCGTGCTCGTCCAGGTGCGCCAGCGCCACCCAGGGGGTCTCGGCGCCGGGCAGGACCTTCTCCGCCTCGCGCTTCATCTCGCCGAGGATGCGGTGGAACTCGGACCAGCCGTACGCGTACGCCTCGTCCAGGTCCAGGTCGGTGCCGTTGAAGTAGCGCGACCAGCGCGCGTACCGCTCCCGGCCCACGACGTTCGGGGCGCCCTCGACGGCCGGCGCGTACACCTCCCGCAGCCAGTCGCGCAGCCCGGTCAGGGCGGCGGTGGCGGTACGGGCCGCCTCGTCCAGCTCGGTGCGCAGCGCGTCCGGGCCCGCGGCGGCGAACTCCTCGTACCAGCCGAGGCCCTTGCCGTCCGTGTCGATCCACTCGCCGAGCTGCCCGATGAAGGTCTCGGTCGGCCGCGGCGCCGCCAACAGCTTGCGTTCCAGGCCGAGTTGGAGCGACTCACGGTAACCGGCGATCGCGCCGGGCACCGCGCGCAGCCGCTCCGCGATCGCCGCCCAGTCCTCCTCGGTCTCCGCCGGCATCACCGTGAAGATGTCGCGCACCGAGTGGCCGGGCGTGTGCATGTTGCCGACGGCGCGCAGATGCTCCTGGGCCTCGTGCACGGCGAGTTCGGCGGTCAGCCGCTCCCGCAGCAGCCGGCCGCAGCGCCGCTCCACGTCGCTGTCGGCGCCGGGCCCGCGCTCCGCCTCGTCCAGCTTGGCGAGGGTGGTCCGGGCCAGCTCCGCGAGCGCCTCCTGGCCCGCGGGCGAGTAGTCGGGCAGCGTGCGCGAACTCTCCGGCACACCGAGGTAGGTGCCGGTCACCGGGTCGAGGGCGATCAGCTCGTCGACGTACGCGTCGGCGACCTGGCGGGGCAGCGGGGTGTTGATCTCAGACATGCCGCCCATCCTCGTACGGGAGGGATCTCCGCGTCACCCGGGTCGGCGGGGATTCAGCTGTCGGCGTGGCCGGGCGGCAGCAGCGGCCCGCACTCCCACTGCTGGAAGATCAACCGGGTCTCCACCCGGGCGACTTCGCGGTGTGCCGTGAATTCGTCCAGGACCAGCCGCTGGAGATCGGCCATGTCGGCGACGGCCACATGCACCAGATAGTCATCCGGGCCGGTCAGATGGAAGACCGAGCGGGCCTCCGGCAGCGCGCGCACCCGCTCCACGAACGGCCCCACCAGCTCCCTGCGGTGCGGTCTGACCTGCACCGAGAGCAGCGCCTGCAAGCCCCGGCCGAGCTTGGCCGGATCCAGTTGCAGCCGGTGACCGAGGATCACACCGCAGCGGCGCAGCCGGGTCACCCGGTCGAGACAGGTGGAGGGCGCCACCCCGACCTGGGCGGCGAGATCGCGGTAGGTGATCCGGGCGTCGTTCTGTAGCAGCCGCAGCAGCTGAAGATCCACCGGATCCAGTACGACAGATTCGGACATCGGCCGAACATAGCACGGGGTTCAACCACCAGAACCCGTTCGATGTTCACCCTTCCCGTCATGGACACAGCGACCACGGGTGCCTACGACGACGTACGCCCCGCACCGAGAGCCCTCGCCACCGAGGCCGTGCACGCCGGCCGCGACGATCTCGCCCGCCAGGGGCTGCACGCCCCGCCGATCGACCTGTCCACGACCTATCCCTCCTACGACAGCCGGGGCGAGGCCGCGCGCATCGACGCCTTCGCCACCGACGGCGCCGACCCGGTCGGGCCCCCGGTCTACGGCCGCCTCGGCAACCCGACCGTGGCCCGTTTCGAGACCGCGCTCGCCCGCCTGGAGGGCACCGAGTCCGCCGTCGCGTTCGCCAGCGGCATGGCCGCCCTCAGCGCGGTCCTGCTCGCGCGGTCGGCGACGGGCCTGCGCCATGTCGTCGCGGTACGGCCGCTCTACGGCTGTAGCGACCACCTGTTGACCGCCGGGCTGCTCGGCACCGAGGTGACCTGGACCGACCCGGCCGGCGTCACCGACGCGCTGCGCCCCGACACCGGCCTGGTGATGGTCGAGTCCCCGGCCAACCCGACCCTCGCCGAACTGGATCTGCGGGCCATCGCGCACGCCTGCGGTTCGGTGCCGCTGCTGGTCGACAACACCTTCGCCACACCGGTGCTCCAGCGCCCGGCCGAGCAGGGCGCGCGCCTGGTGCTGCACAGCGCGACCAAGTATCTCGGCGGGCACGGGGACGTGCTGGCCGGGGTGGTGGCCTGCGACGAGGAACTGGCCGGCCGGCTGCGCCAGATCCGCTTCGCGACCGGCGGTGTCCTGCACCCGCTGGCCGGCTACCTCCTGCTGCGCGGTCTGTCCACCCTGCCGGTCCGGGTCCGGGCGGCCTCCGCGAGCGCCGCCGAACTGGCCCGTCGGCTCGCCTCGGACCCGCGGGTGTCCACGGTCCACTACCCGCGCATCGGCGGCGCGATGATCGCCTTCGAGGTGCGGGGCGATCCGCATGAGCTGATCTCCCGGGTGCGGCTGGTCACCCCCGCGGTGAGCCTCGGCAGTGTGGACACCCTGATCCAGCACCCCGCGTCCATCAGCCACCGCATCGTGGACGCCGACGACCGCCGGGGCGCGGGGGTCAGCGACAAGCTGCTGCGGCTCTCGGTCGGGCTGGAGGACGTGGACGACCTCTGGGCCGACCTGGACCAGGCGCTCGGGGAGCGGGCCCGGGTGTCGGTCGGGGCTGCGGAGGCGACGGGCTGACGGACCGGTGACCGGTCGCGCCTCTCCCGGCGCCTCGTGAAGAACCGGGAGAGGCGGCGACCCACCGGACCCCGGTGGACCGGAGTGGGCCCCGGCGGACTCGAATTGAGCTCCGGCGGACCTGAGTCGGGCTCCGGCGGACTCGAATTGGGCGCTGCCGGACCTGAGTCGGGCTCCGGCGGACCCGAGTTGGAACCCGGCGGCCCGAATCAGGCGTCGACGGACCCGAGTCGGGCCCCGGCGCGCGCCGCCGCTCTGGCCGGTGTCAGTCCCGGTGGGCCCTGTCGTACGTCGGGCGCGGCGAGGGCTCCGCGGTCAGGCGCGCCGTGATCACCAGCGTGCCCTCCTCCACCTGGTAGTCCAGCGGCAGCCCGAGGCCCCGCATCGCCGCGACCATCCCCGTGTTGGACGCCTGCGTCACCGCGTACACGCTGTCGCAGTGGGCCTCCCGGGCCATCCCCACCAGCCGTCGCAGCAGCTCCGCGCCGACGCCCCGCCGCTGCCAGTCGTCCTCGATCAGCAGCGCGATCTCCGTCTCGTCGCCGTCCCACAGCAGATGCCCGAGACCGACGATCCGCCCGGTGGACGTCTGCGCGGCGAGCGTCCGCCCGAAGCGGGGGCTGAGGAGATGCTGGAGGTAGCGGTCGGCGTCGCCGACGGGGCCGTGGTAGCGCAGCGTCAGCGTGCGGGCCGAGCAGCGCTCGTGCATCGCCTTCGCCGCCGCCAGCTCACCGGTGTCGATCCGGCGTACGGCGATGTCGTCGCCCTCGGGCAGCGTCAGCAGGTCCTGGCCGTCCGGGAGCCGCGGTCCCAGCCGGGCGTCCAGCTCGACCAGCGCCCGCGCCCGCGCGAACTCGGTGGGTGTGAACGGCAGATACGGCCGCTCCACGCTGAGCACGCCGCCCTCCGGCGCCCGCAGCCGCATGACCGTGTCCTCCAACACCCCTTCCGCCGGTACCGATTCCTGGTCGCGGCCCCGCCCGGGCAGTGAGCGGATGGTGCACCGGCCGAGCAACTGCCGCAAGGCCAGGGGAAGTTCCGCCGCGTCCAGCGCCGTACGGGTGGCCAGGCCCAGCACCCGGGTCGGGGCGTCGACCAGATCGTGGGCGTCGGCCCGCTCGATGTAGGTGGACGTGCCCCCGGCCGCCGCGATCGCCCGCGTCAGCTCCGCCGCGCTCAGCGTCCCGGGCGCCCGCAGCAGGAACTCGTCCACGGTGCCGTCGGCCAGCGGATGCGTCTGCAGGCTCAGGATGTCCACCCGGTGCTCGGCCAGCGCCGTGCACAGCGCGGCCAGCGAACCGGGCTCGTCCCGCACCGTCGTGCGCATCCGCCACAGCGTGCTGGTCCCGGTCACCCCGTGGGCGCCGTCGCCCGGCCCGGCCGGCCGCGCGAGGGCGGCCTGCCGGGCACCGGTATCAGCGGCCGGGAGCGGGGGCGGTGCATGGCCGTGGCGCCGTGCCCACCAGGTGTGGAAGCCCGCCGTCGCGGCCAGCGCGAGCGCCGAGATCATCAGCAGGGCCGGGCCGTCGGGGCCGTGCCCGATCAGGTTCGCCACCCCGTCGGCCACGGCGACGGCGGTGAAGAGTGCGGCCAGTTCCACGAGGTCCCGCCGCCAGTGGTGCACGGGCCGGCCGTGCCGGGCGCGGGTCACATCAGACATATCCGGAGTCATACAACCACTGTGAAGGAAGCGTGTTGCCTGATCACGAACTGTTTGTGACCGGCAGGTAAAGCATGCTCCGCCCCATTTGTGACAACATTTACGATCGCTCGTGCCCGGCTCCTGATCGAAGAAGCCCGGAGCCGGGCCCGACGCGGGGAAAGCCCGCCCACCGCCGCCGAGTTGAGGGCGTCGCGCGCCGGGGGATGACGCCGGCGCGCGACCTGGCTCGACAGCGTACGGGAACCAGCCGGGGAACCGTCGATCACTGGCCGACCCGCCCGGGCTGGAGCGTCCGGGTGAACAGCACGGTGCCGTCGTACTCCCGCAGCCGTACCGTCAGCTCGCCGCTCACGCCGTCGATGTCGACCTCGCCGAAGAACTGGTAGCCCTCGGCAGGCGAGACATTGGAGGCGGTCGGCGCCTTGACGAACACACGGTCCGGGCCGAACGTGCCGTCCAGTTCGCTGGCCGGGAACGCGCCGGCGTTGAGCGGGCCCGAGACGAACTCCCAGAACGGCTCGAAGTCCTTGAACGCGGCCCGCGCGGGGTCGTAGTGCTGCGCGGAGGTGTGGTGCACATCGGCGGTCAGCCACACCGTGCCGGTGATCCGGCGGTGCTTGACGAACCGCAGCAGCTCGGCGATCTGGAGCTCACGGCCGAGCGGCGCGCCGGGATCGCCCTGGGCCACCGCCTCGAAGTTCGGCCTGCCCTCCACCGGGTCCGGCACGACCAGGCCGAGCGGCATGTCGTTGGCGATCACCTTCCACACCGCGCGGGACGCGGCCAGCTCGCGCTTGAGCCACTCCAGCTGCGCACGGCCGAGGATGCCCACGGGGTCGGTGGACTGGTCGTCGGGGGAGTTGGCGTTGCGGTGACTGCGCATGTCGAGCACGAACACGTCCAGCAGCGGGCCGTGGCGCAGGGCGCGGTAGATGCGGCCGCCTGGGCGGGCGCCGAGCGTGGAGATCGGGAAGTACTCCGAGAAGGCGCGGCGGGAGCGGCGTGCGAGGTCGTCGAGCCGGGTGCCGGCCGGGTAGGGGGTGCCGGGGCCGATGACCTCGCCGGGGTACCAGTTGTTGCGGACCTCGTGGTCGTCCCACTGGATGATGCCGGGGACCTGGGCGTTGAACCGGCGCAGGGCCCCGTCCAGCAGGTTGTAGCGGAAGTTGCCCCGGTAGTCGTCCAGGGTGATCGCGACATGCGACTTCGCCTCGGTGGTGACGCTGCGGTACAGGCTCCCGTCGGGCAGGGCGGCGGTCGCGGAGACGGGGCCGTCGGCGTAGATGTTGTCACCGCTGCACAGGAAGAAGTCGGGGTCGGTCCTCGCCATGGCGTCGAAGATGCGGTAGCCGCCGATCGACTCGTTGATGCCCCAGCCCTGTCCGGCGAGGTCGCCCGACCACACGAAGCGCACCCCCCGGCGCCGCTGGTCCGGCGCGGTGCGGAAGGTGCCGGTCACCGGCTCGCCGGTGCGCCGCGGGTCGTCCGGGTCGGCCAGTGTCACCCGGTAGTGGATCTGCTCGCCCGCGGGCAGCCCGCGCAGCCGGGTGGTGCCGGTGAAGTCGGTGTCCGCGCCGAGCAGCGGGCCCCGCCAGCTGCGCGGAGCACGGAACGACTCCGTCGCCGCCGTCTCCACGATCATCCGGGCCGGCCGGTCCGCGCGCACCCACACCAGCCCGGAGTCCGCCGTCACGTCCCCGGCCTGCACCCCCCAGTCCGCCCGGGGCCGCCCGGACAGCGCGAACGCCGGGGCCGCGGCGATCCCGCCGGGCAGGGCCAGTGCCGCCGACGCGGCGAGTGAGCCGCGCAGAACACCGCGGCGACCGGGGAGCGAACGGTCCGACATGACAGGGCCTCCAGCGACGGGATCCGACCAGTGTGCGCAGCCACACCTACGGGGGCCGCGAGGCGCGCACGCGAACCGGCGGTGAACAACCGCCGGTATCGGTACGGGACTTGGCCGACACGGCAGGTCGCTCACGGGCCGGTGAACATGCGTGAGCCGATCGGGTGAACCGGGCCGGAACGGACGGCTCGCCGCGGCGCCTGCGCGATAGCTGTGGGGCGAGCCCGTGAGCGGAGCGGGAGCGTCTGAGGTGAGGATGATCGTGCGAGCGAAAGCAGTTCTGGTGGCCCTGGTCGCGGCCGGTGCGGTGCTGGGTCTGACGGCCCCCGCGCAGGCGGACGCGTCAGGGGACGTCGTGGTCTTCTCCACCGAGGTGCAGCCGCTGGACGTGTACCACGACCCGGCCGGCTGCCGGCGACTGCCCGCGCTCGCGCATGTCCTGTCGAACCTCTCGGACCAGCCGGTGCGGATCTACGGCAACCCGTTCTGCCTCGGCCCCTCGCTGGTGGTCCAGCCCGGCTACGGGACGCATGTGCCGGGCGGCGCGGGCTCGTTCTCGGCCTGATCCGAACGAGAGGCCCTAGGTGTATTGACCCGGAGGGTTGTTGACGCGGCTGATCGGGGGCTGGCCTCCGAGCGCGGTGTGGCAGCGGTGGTGGTTGTAGGTGTGCAGGAAGTCTGCCAGT
>NZ_MUNF01000028.1 GCF_002154555.1 Streptomyces murinus | reverse complement strand
GTAGCTGTAGTCGTCGCTCTCGCTGAAGTTGGACCAGTCGCCCTTGTTGATCCGGCTCTGGATGTCCCCGGTGTTCGCACCTGCCGCGAGGGAGCCCGCGCCGGAGGCGAAGCTGATCTCCACGTAGTGGTCCGCGCCGGACTTCGGCGAGGAGAGCGCCACGACCTTCTGCGTGACGTTCGAGCAGCCGACGGCCGCGTAGTCGCACGACGTGGTGAAGGTGGAGGAACCGCCGTCACCGGTGAAGTAGTAGCGGATCGTCACCTTCGACAGATCCACCGCGGAGCTACCGGTGTTGACGACACGCAGACCCGGCTTGATCTGGTTGTCGGTCGGCGCCGAGTCGTTGTTCTTGTACTGCACCTTCACCGCACCCGTACCCGGCGTACCGCCACCACCGCCACTCGCGGCCGTGGTCGCCGTCACCGCACCGGACGCCGCCGACACATTGCCCGCCGCATCCTTCGCCTTCACCGTGTACGAGTACGCCGTCGAGGCGGTCAGACC
This sequence comes from Streptomyces murinus, assembly GCF_002154555.1. Classification (GTDB taxonomy): domain Bacteria; phylum Actinomycetota; class Actinomycetes; order Streptomycetales; family Streptomycetaceae; genus Streptomyces; species Streptomyces murinus. The sequence continues at coordinate 4,282 of NZ_MUNF01000028.1, read as the reverse complement.
ACTGTCCGTGTACGACGTCGACGTGGTGCTGCCGACCTTCGTGGACCCCCGGTACACGTCGTACCCGGTCACCCCCACGTTGTCCGTCGAGGCGCTCCACTTCAGCGACACACTCGAAGCCGTCGTCCCCGACACCGCGAGACCCGTCGGCGCGGTGGGCGCCGTCGTGTCCGTCGTACCGCCACCGCCACCACCGCCGGAGATGGGCGGGTAGGCGTTCTGGAGCAGCTGCTGGAACTGGGCGGAGAACCAGTGGCCGGCCAGCGGGGCGTTCGGCAGGGCGCCGGTCGGGTTGTTGCCGTTGCGCGCGTTGCCCGTGTAGGTCGGGTCGCACATCTGGTCGAAGCCCTTGCCCTCGCTGTTGTCGATGGGCTGGCTGGCACCGTCCGACTCACCCGGGGGCTTGACCCACACATAGGCGTCGATCCCGGAGGCCGGGGCCGCGGTCGGCCGCTCGCCGAGGCCGGCACCGCTCTGGTTGCACCAGTTGCCCGCGTGGATCCGGCGGTCGATACGGGCGCCGTTGACGTAGTCGTCCACGGAGGTCGTCGGGCCGGGGCCGGTGGGCCGGGCGGAGCCGCCCCAGCCGTTGCGGGAGGTGTCGATCAGCATGCCGATGCCGGAGTTGAAGCCCTTCGACACCAGCGTGGTGCGCAGCGCCTGGGCGTAGGACTGCTCGTCGACGTACTGGTTCCAGTCCACCCACTTCGACTGGCGCACCGTCGTACCGTTGACGGAGTCGGTCACCTTGAAGTTGGGCTCCACGGTCGCCGAGTAGTTGGCCGTGTTGACGATGAAGCCCTGCACGTCGTCGACCGTGGCACCGGCGGTGGTGGCGGCCTTGTGGAACTCGTCGGCGGACGGGCCGAGGTTGGTGTCCCAGCCCAGCCAGCCGTGGTGGCCGGCGTCGATGTAGTTGTACACGTTGGGTATCGCGCCCAGGTGGTTCAGCGCGTACCCGACGCCGGTCTCGTAGTTGCCGTTCGACTTCATCGTCTCGCACTGCGACGTCGAGCCGTCGGTGCCGCCCGCGTTGGTCACCAGGTTCGGCAGCGAGTCGGGCTCGACGATGTTGACGATCCGCAGATTGGCGTAGGCCGGATCGGCGAGGATCTTGGCGATCGGGTCGATGTAGTCGGTCTCGTACCGGCCGATGTCGGTCGGGCCCAGCTCGCCGTTGGAGGCGAGCGCGGCGCAGTCACGGCCCGGCAGGTCGTAGATGACCAGGGTGATCAGGTTGGCGCCCTGGGACACGGCCTTGTCGAGGTGGGCGCGCAGGCCCATCCGGCCGCTGGCGCCCTGGATGGTCGAGATGCTGTCCAGCCATACCGCGGTCGGCGTGTTGGCGACCGCGCTGCCGCCGGGCTCGGCGGCGGCGTTCGCGGACCACTCCGGGTTCACATAACCCGTCGCGCCCACATAGGGGTTGTCGACCCGGGCGGTGGCGGCCGAGGCGGTCGGCGCGTTGAGCATCATGGCCAGCGCGGAGCCGAGCGCGAGCGCCGACAGCACCGCGAAACCGCGGGTGAGCCTTGATCTCGGGGGAGGGAGAGACTTCTTCACCAAGGGTTCCTTCCGTGGGGTGTTGTGGCACGCGGTGCGGCCGTACGGCACACCACGCGCCGCTCGGGGGTAGGGAGAACTCAGGGTTCGATGCCGTTCGCGAGGGTGCCGTCGACATAGACGGTCACCTTCGAGGCATCCGCATAGGCGGTGTTGGTCGCGTAGCTGTAGTCGTCGCTCTCGCTGAAGTTGGACCAGTCGCCCTTGTTGATCCGGCTCTGGATGTCCCCGGTGTTCGCACCCGCCGCGAGAGTGCCGGCACCGGAGGTGAACCCGATCTCCACGTAGTGGTCCGCGCCGGACTTCGGCGACGACAAGGCAACGACCTTCTGCGTAAGGTTCGAACACCCGACGGCCGCGTAGTCGCACGACGCCGTGAACGTAGAGGAACCGCCGTCACCGGTGAAGTAGTAGCGGATCGTCACCTTCGACAGATCCATTGCGGAGCTACCAGTGTTGACGACACGCAGACCGGGCTTGATCTGGTTGTCCGTCGGCGCCGAGTCGTTGTTCTTGTACTGCACCTTCACCGCACCCGTACCCGGCGTACCGCCACCACCGCCACTCGCGGCCGTGGTCGCCGTCACCGCACCGGACGCCGCCGACACATTGCCCGCCGCATCCTTCGCCTTCACCGTGTACGAGTACGCCGTGGACGCGGACAGGCCACTGTCCGTGTACGACGTGGACGTACTGCTGCCGACCTTCGTGGACCCCCGGTACACGTCGTACCCGGTCACCCCCACGTTGTCCGTCGACGCCGACCACTTCAGCGACACACTCGAAGCCGTCGTCCCCGACACCGCGAGACCCGTCGGCGCGGTGGGCGCGGTCGTGTCCGTCGTACCGCCACCGCCACCACCGCCGGAGCCGAATCCGGGGGCCTTGACGGATGCCAGGTAGCCGTCCTTGGCGGTGTCGACGGTCTGCCAGTCGTCCTTGAGGATGCCGCCGGTGTCACCGGAGTCGGGGTTCCAGCACCAGAAGGTCCACTGGAAGCTGTCGCCGCCGTACTGCGAGGTCGGGCGGAGGTAGTCGACCAGGGCCTTCAGCCAGGTCTGGTCGGTGGTGGACTGGAGCGTCGTACCGAACTCGCCGACCCAGACGGGGGCGATGTTGTTCTTGAAGAGGTAGCCCCAGTACTTGTCCCAGATGCCGGGCATGTTGCTCGGGAAGGACGGGTCGCTGAACCAGGGCTGGTTGGAGACACTGGTGGCGTAGTCGTGGGCCGAGTAGACCACGCGGCCCGCGACGTCGAGCTGGACCGGGTAGGTGCCGGCGCCCTCCAGGTTGCCGCCCCACCAGGTGGAGTCGCCGTTGTAGGTCTGGACGCCCTCCACGAAGATCAGCATGTCGGGGTTGACCGACAGCACCGCGTTGCCGCCGCGCTGGGCCGCGAGCCGCCAGTCGACGGTCGTGTCACCGCAGCCCCAACAGGCTGGATCGTGCGGCTCGTTGTGCAGGTCGATACCGACGACCGTGGGGTTGTTCGCGTAACGGCTCGCCATCGACTTGAGGTTGGCGAGCCAGGTCGACTCCGGGACGCTGCTCGTGTACCACAGGGCGCTCTGGCCGCTGGAGTCCGGCCGGTGCCGGTCGAGGATGACCTTCAGGCCGATCTGCCCCGAGTAGTCCACGATCTTGTCCAGTACCTGAAGGGAGTTGAGCCCCTGGAGGTCGGCGTTCTTGCCGCTGGAGAAGTCGATGCTGGACGGCATCGTGCCGGACTTGAAGATGTCGTCGGAATACGGAATGCGCAGCGTGTTGTATCCGGTCGCGGCGATCTGGTCGAGCATGTTCTTGTAATCCCGGGACCACAGACCGTGGACCACGTGGTTGTCGGTCTCGAACCCGAACCAGTTGATCCCGGCGACGCGCACCGAGTTGCCGTTCGCGTCCAGGATCTGTCGGCCGCTGGTGTGCCAGTAGCCCGCTCCCGCCGTACCCGCCGCCCGCGCGGGCGCCGTACCGGTCACGGCGACCAGCAGGGCGAGCAGGATCGCGGCCACGACGCCCATGGCCGTCCACCGCCGAGGCGGCCCCAAGTCCGCAGGTCTCATAGCAGCCAACTCCTCTTGTATGGCGTGCCCCCGTGCTGACTGACATCGCTGCCGCACCGTGGCCCCTGACGGGCGGCGGTGCGGTTCGAACGCGGTTCACATGCGGTTCGTATGCGGTGCGTACGCGGTGGTGCCGTGCCGGGGAGCGCCGCCGCCCGGGCCATCACCAACTCCAGGTTGATTCCAGGGCGTTGAGCGTGGGAGCGCTCCCAGCAAGTGAGGAAAGTAACAACTCGAAACAGCGCTGTGAAGGGGCCAGGCGAAACCTGAGCGCAATGGCGCGTTCACGCGCCCCCTCGGCGCGGGGGCCGGCGCGGTCGACGGCGGCGGCGCGGCACCGCCCGGGACCACGGTGAACTCGCCGCATCCGGCGGCGACGCGCGAGGGGGGCTGCGCCTACCGTCGGGTAGCGGCGCGGGGCCATCGGGGACCGGTCGGCGCACGGAGCCGAAAGCAAGGCGGAGAAACAGCCATTCGGCAATTGCAGGGACGGCGGAGGACCCGCGCCGCGCGGCACACTCCCGCGGCGTGGCACACGGGTGCCGGGACGGCCCCGGCGCGGTGCACGATTGCCGGGATGCCCCCGGGATGGCGCACTGCCGCGCCGACGGGTGGGCCCGAAACGTGCCGGGGCTCGGCGGGCGGTCCCGTCCCCCCGG
>NZ_MUNF01000279.1:546-9776 GCF_002154555.1 Streptomyces murinus | reverse complement strand
GGTGGTGGGGGTGAGGGCGAGGCGGGGGCCGGTGGGGTTCTTGGAGTCGCGGACGAGGATCTGCTCGGGAACGGCAGCTACTTCGACGCAGTCCGGTCCATCGGGCGTGCTGTAGCTGCTCTTTATCCACTCCAGCTTCATGTCTCTCCAAGCACTTTCTCGATTCGGGCCGACGACTCTCGGGGGTTGAGAGCCTGTGCCCGGATGATTCCATAGCGCATCTCTAGGAGCTGCACCTCTTTCGGGTTGGTGATCACCCGGCTGATGTGTTGCACCTCCAAGTGTCCAACGGTGGTGCCATCGTTGAGTCTGAGCAGCCTGAACGAACCGTCGAGACCGGAGTTCTCCTCAAGGCTCAGGGGAAGTACCTGTAGGTCAACGTGAGGTAACTCGGCTACTTCCAACAGCCGTTCGAGTTGGCTACGCATGACCATCCTGCCCCCGATGGGTCGACGTAGCGTCGATTCGCACTGCACGAAGCTGAAGGCAGGCCGGGGCGACGTGTCGTTGATGATCTGCTGACGGGCCAGCCGAGCGGCTACCCGCTGCTCCAGCTCGTCCGCCGTGAAGGCCGGGCGACGCGTGCGGAGTCCTGCCCTTGCGTACTCCTCCGTCTGCAACAGTCCATGTACTGCTGAGTTGTTGTAGGCGCACAGCTCAGTCGACTCCGCCTCAAGTTTCTTCAGGTCCCGCACCTTCTTGGGGTACCGGACCTCCTCCAGGTCCGTCCTCATCGCGGAGATCTTGCCGCTGGCGCCCAACGCCTCGTCCGCCGCGTCGAGATACTCGGGGCGGGGGATCCGCCGCCTTCGCTCCACCGAGGAGACCAGTTCCTCCCCGTACCCGATCAGCGTGCCGAACTCGGCCTGGGTGAGGCCCGCCGCCTCGCGCCACAGTTTGAGTTGCCGGGCTACCGTACGAATGACGGCCCCGGCCTCCTCGTCCTCCAGTTCCGCGTCCCAGTCGCTCACGTCTGCCGTCCTCCCGCCGCTCCCTGCCGGGCCCAACCACGGACGCGCGCCTCCGGTCACGCCGTACAGCCCGGACGGATCCGGACAACTCACGGACAGGCACTGGTCGCCCGGGCCACCGATATTCACAGGCTACGCAGGTACGGACACGCTGCGTGATGTGAATCAGGAATCTCAGCAGACCGCGCTGGCGCAAAAGCCACCGCGCCAGTTCTCCGTACCGCTGTCGGCCACCCGCAGGGGCGCCCGCCTGGCGAGGCTCCTCGCGGTCGAGCAACTGGAGTCATGGGGCGTCCCGTTGGACCCGGCCCGGCTGATCGTGGCCGAGCTGGCGACGAACGCCGTGCTGCACGGCAGGGTCCCGGGCCGCAGCTTCCGCCTGACCCTGGCGGTACCGGCCCCGGGCCTCCTGCGCATCGAGATCACGGACACCCGCGCGGAGTCCCTCCCGGTCCGCAACCCCACCCCCTCCGAATCCGGCTACGGCCTCCTCCTGGTCGACACCCTGTCCACCCGCTGGGGCGTCCGCCAGGGCCCGGTGCCGTGCAAGACGGTGTGGGCGGAGTGCGCGTTCGCTCCGCTCGGGCCCGCAGCCCACCCGCCACGGTGAGAGGCGCCGCCCGAACGGGTGGGATCCACGGGGCACATAGCCAGTCATGAGGCGAATTCCCTAGGCTGCGGCGGCATGAAGGGGCGGCATTCGTCGCTCGCCTCATGGACATGCGCGGGAGGACACGGGTGAACTCCTTCAGCAAGCCAGGGAAATTGGTGCGGAACCGGATTCCGCAGATCATCCGCGACGGCGGGACCGAACCGGTCGTCTACACCGCAGGACGGGGTGAGTATCGCCACCGACTGCGGGACAAACTCGGCGAGGAGGTCGCCGAGTTCCTCGCGGCGGACGACAACACGGCACCTGAGGAACTGGCGGACGTGCTGGAGGTCGTGCACGCCCTCGCCGCGGACCTGGGGGTCGACGAAGACCAGCTGGAGAAGATCCGCGCCGCGAAGACAGCCGCGCGCGGCGACTTCTCCGACCGGATCATCTGGACGGGCAACCGCTGACCGGATGCCGCTTGCATTGCCGATCGGCCCAGGACCCCACTCCAGTCGCCGTCCGCGGCAGCCTTGGTGATCTCCTCCGGTGACCGGGTGACGATGACATGGCCACCGGGGCGGGCGAGGGGGGGCCGCGTCTTCGAGTGCCTGGATCCGTTGCCAGAGGGCGGGCAGCACATTGAGGGCTTTGGCCCGCTCGAAGGTGTCCTGTGTCGTGTGGATGGCCGCACTGACGAAGCCCCTCATCAACGACTGCATGGCCATCGTGGTCAGCACATAGCAACCCGACCCCTCGGATCCAGCGTGCCCGGCGGGTCGGCGCGGTCTCTGCGACTCTCCCGGCTGCGCACGCGCCAAGCGCCCCGCAGCATGTGGCCGCGGGGCGCCTGGTGCCTGTGGGGTTCAGTCGACCATCTGGCCGTTGTACATGCCGCCCCTACAGGTCCCGGTGCCGGCCACGGTCGGGTTCGACCAGTCGACCGTGCCGCCGCCCTGCTGGCACTCACCCGGGGTGAGGCTGGCGGCGGAGGCGGTGGCGGCACCTGTGAGGCCGAGTCCGGCGAGGGCTGCCGTGGTGATGACGGCGGCGAGGATTCGTCGAATGCGCATATGGTTCGCCTTTCACGGATTGCCTCGGTTAGGCCATTAATCAGCTTGATGTTCACCCATGTGGGTGGCGCGTCACGCTAGGCCATTCGGGTGACCGCGCGGTCGGGCGCAGGGGCGGCGGCAATCCGAACCGGCTGGTGTTCCAAGGCATCCTGCACGGGGCCGGGAGCAGTCCGCTGCTCGGGCCGGCCGACCGGCCTGCGTCTGGGGCACACCGCACACCGCACACCGCACACCGCACGGCGCTTCGGGCGTCTCGGGGATGGATCCCTCGCGCTGGTGGGGGGATTTGGCGGCGCGTGCGGAGGTGGATCCTGCGGATGCAGGCACGCGGGCCCTCGACGGCTACGACGACGTCCGGAGCTTTCTGTTTCCGAAGGTGAGAAAACCGGGTGCCACCCGCCTGCCGTCCGCGCGAGGATCCCTCAGACCCGCCTACCGAAAGGCCAGCCGTGGGGGACACACCGTCGACGGGGCTCATCCAGCTCGCCGATGACGAGGGGAACAGCGTCGGGGTCGAGGTGCTGGGGGTCGATCCCCGGTGGGCCGGCGGGCTCGATGCGGAGATCGTCGTCGGGACGCCGTTCGTGTCCGGGCGGCTCCGGCTCGGGCTGTCCCGCTCGCGGCTGGAGCGCTGGGGAGAGGCGTTGGAGCGGCTCGGGGGCGGGGTGGATGCGGGATGGATGGAGATGGACAGAGGACCGTCGGTCTTCGTGCGGCTCGACGGGGAGCGGGGGTGTCCGGAGGTGGTGGTGGAGGACGAGTCCGGGTGCATGGTCACCGTGCGCATCCCGGTCGTACCGCCGGACGACTGGATCGCCGATCATCAGCGGCGGTTGCGTCACGTCATGGAGGAATGGGTGCCGTTGCTGGCGGGATGAGGGGGAGAGGTGACCTGTGGGCGCCCCGGCCGGGTGCCCACAGGTCCAGGTTTCTTACGGGGTTGTGCAGTTGAGTGAGCCCGATGGCAGGTTGTTGCCGGACGACGATGTCGCGGTGAAGCCGAAGGTCGTACTGCCGTCCGCCGGGATCGTGCCGTTGTAGGCGGCGTTGGCGACCGTCACCCCGCCGCCCGAGGCGGTGGAGAGGGTGCCGCTCCACACGCTGCCGATCGTCGTGCCGCTGCCCGGGGTCCAGCCGACGTGCCAGCCGTTGATCGGGGCGGTGCCGTGGTTCATCACGGTGACCGTGGCCTGGAAGCCGCCGCTCCAGGAGCTGTCCACGTTGTACGTGGCCATGCAGGAGCCGGTGCCGCCGGTGGGCGGCGGGGTCGTGCCGCCACCGCCGTCCGGGGGCGGGGTCGTACCGCCGCTGCCCCGGATGCCGGTCACCTCGCCGTTGCCGCCGTCGAAGACGATGTCGGAGCAGGAGAAGAAGTTCTCGTTGCTGTCCGAGCGCACCCACTGGACGAACATCAGCGCGTTGCCCGAACGGCCCGAGGGCAGCGCCTGGTTCCAGTAGTAGTGACCGCCGTCCGTGCCGGGCGAGCCGGACGCGGGCGGGTTGGTGACCGTCGAGGCGAGCTGGAGGTCCGACCAGGCGAGCGGGGTCGTCGGCGACCAGCCCTGCTTGGTGAAGTAGACCCGGAAGTCACCCGGGTGCGCCGCCCAGTTGCTGTACTGGAGCTGGATGGTGGAGCCCGAGGTCAGGTGTGTCTTCGGCCAGTCGTCGCGGGCCAGGTTGTAGCCGCTGAAGTCGTACGGCGACTTGTTGCCCGCGCTGCAGATCGTGCCGTCCGGGACGTAACCCTGGCCCTTACCACCGGCGTTGGAGTCCAGCACCGCGAACCAGTTGTAGAGCGAGGACGACCCGCTCTGCGCGATGGCCGCCGCACAGGCCGGGTTGGTCGGGTCGACCGCGCCGCTGCTCGTGATGGCGTCCTTGTAGCAGAGGTAGGTGCGCGAGCCGGGGAACATGGCGACGCCGTGCGCCGACGCGGTCCCCGAGCCGAGGAGGATCAGCCCCAAGGCGGAGACCGTGGCGGCTAACGCGGCCAGCAGGGCCGCCGTTCTGCTGCGTCTGATCATGGGGGGAGAGACCTTTCGCAGATCGACATGGACAGGCGCCTCTCAAGGTGCAAAGAGGCATGGGCATGACAGTTCCGAGGTTCCGAGGTTGCGAAGCGCCGAACGGGATGGGAGCGCTCCCACTCTCGGAGGATAGGGACGCGTAAACCATATGTAAACGGCCTGGACAAAGTGTGGCCCGGGCGGGGCGGTCGAGCCGTCCCGCCCGGGCCGGGCGAAGGTGATCGAGGGGCCGGGGCTATGCCGCCGTGCCGCCCGCGTAGTCGCCGCTGAACGTCGTCTCGATGGTCTGCGCCACCGGCTGGGCCACCCCCGTGCCGGTCATGATGATGCCCAACTCCCGGTTGTTGCTCAGGGAGTTGCTGCTGATGTTCATGGAACCGGCCTCCACCGCCTGGGTGGACAGACCGTAGTCGGCGACCATGGCCTTGGCGTGGATGTAGAAGCCGTTCGGGTCGGAGTAGCCGACGACCGTGCCGCCCGCGGCCTTGACCGCGGAGACCTCACTGGCGTAGCTCGCGGGGTCTTCGAGGACGACACGGACCTTCACGCCCGCCTTGGCGCGCGCCACGATCGCGTTGACGACCGTGCTGTCGCTGAACTCCAGCTCCTGCACGTCCAGCGTCTTGGTCGCGGCGTTGATGAAGGACACCAGCCGGCTGCGCGAGTCGGTGGGGGACCACAGCAGGTGGTCGCCGTCGGTGGGGGTGATCGCGGTGCCGGCGTAGTCGGCGTCGAACACCTTCTCGATGGCGGCGACATCGCGGCTGTCGTCGGTGAAGACGCCGTAGTCCCGGCTGGTCGTGTAGTACTGCGAGGTCAGGTTGCCGGTCAGGACGAGCGACTTGGTGCCGTCCACGGTGATCGTCTTCTGGTGGGTGTAGACGTAGGACGAGGAGGACCAGACGACGCCCACGCCCGCGTCGGTCAGCGTCGTGTACGCCGCGTTGTCCTCGCTCTTGTGCTGCCGGTCCAGGACGACCCGGACGGTGACGCCCTTCTTCTCCAGCGCGACCAGGTCGTTGACGGCCGTCGTGTCCTCCAGCTCGTACATCGTCATGTCGAGCTTGCTGGTGGCCGAGTTGATGAAGTCGTAGATCGTCGGCTGGCCGGTACCGGCCTGGGAGAAGGCGAACGCCGAGTACGTCGTCGCGTTCGCGGGGACGGCGGCGATGGCGACAGCGGTGCCGGCGGCGAGGGCGACAGCGGCGCGGGTGAGGGCCTTCCGCAGCATTGCGCGACTCCTTTTGGGAGGCAGGGGGTGTGGTGTCGGGTGCATGACACCACGCGCGTAGAACGCTGGGGAGGCGTGCGGATCCAGAGATGGCCAGGGGGGCGCAAAAACTCGGTATCGGGGTTCCGGTTTGCCCCTCAATGCCAGGCCGCGGGGCCGACAGGGCGTCGGTAAGGAAGGCGAGTGGGCGGGCGTAGCGTAGAAGGCATGACGAAGTACGGATCTTTCCCCGGTACACGTCCCCGGCGGCTGCGGACCACGCCCGTCATGCGACGGATGGTCGCCGAGACGCGTCTGCACCCCGCCGACCTGATCCTCCCCGCGTTCATCCGCGAGGGCGTGAGCGAGCCCGTGCCGATCGCCGCGATGCCCGGCGTCGTCCAGCACACCCGCGACAGCCTGAAGAAGGCCGCGGCGGAGGCCGTCGAGGCCGGGGTCTCCGGGATCATGCTGTTCGGCGTGCCGGAGGACGGCAACAAGGACGCCCAGGGAACGGCCGGTACGGACCCCGAGGGGATTCTCCAGGTCGCGCTGCGCGACGTACGCGCCGAGGTCGGCGACGACCTCCTCGTCATGTCCGACCTGTGCCTGGACGAGTTCACCGACCACGGGCACTGCGGGGTGCTGGACGCCGAGGGCCGGGTCGACAACGACGCCACCCTGGAGCGGTACGCCGAGATGGCCCAGGTGCAGGCCGACGCCGGCGCCCATGTTGTCGGCCCCAGCGGGATGATGGACGGCCAGATCGGCGTCATCCGTGACGCGCTCGACCAGATCGGCCGCGAGGACGTGGCGATCCTCGCCTACACCGCCAAGTACTCGTCCGCGTTCTACGGCCCGTTCCGCGAGGCCGTCGCCTCCTCGCTGCGGGGCGACCGCAAGACGTACCAGCAGGACCCCGCCAACTGGCGGGAGTCCCTGCGGGAGTTGGAGCTGGACCTCGCCGAGGGCGCGGACATGGTGATGGTCAAGCCGGCCGGGCCGTACCTCGACATCCTCGCGCGCGTCGCGGACGCGGTGGACCTGCCGGTCGCCGCGTACCAGATCTCCGGCGAGTACTCGATGATCGAGGCCGCGGCCGAGAAGGGCTGGATCGAGCGGGACCGGGCGATCTTCGAGACCCTGACGGGGATCAAGCGGGCCGGGGCGCGGAACATCCTGACGTACTGGGCGACCGAGGTGGCGCAGAAGCTGCGCTGAATCGGGCAGGTGCGGGGCGGGCCGAGTGATAGTTGAGGAATCAATTAACTCGGTCCGCTGTTCACGGCGGTATGAAACGCATCGGATTCCTCTCCTTCGGCCACTGGGCCGACAGCCCGCACTCGAAGACCCGCAGCGCCTCCGACACGCTGCTCCAGTCCATCGACCTCGCGGTGGCCGCCGAGGAGCTGGGCGCCGACGGGGCCTACTTCCGGGTGCACCACTTCGCCCGCCAGCTGGGCTCGCCCTTCCCGCTGCTCTCCGCGATCGGCGCGAAGACCTCGCGCATCGAGATCGGCACCGGCGTGATCGACATGCGCTACGAGAACCCCATGTACATGGCCGAGGACGCCGGCGCCGCCGACCTGATCTCCGGCGGCCGGCTCCAGCTCGGCGTCAGCCGCGGGTCACCGGAGCAGGTCATCGACGGCTGGCGGTACTTCGGCTACGCGCCCGGCGAGGGCGAGACCGACGCCGACATGGCCCGCAAGCACACCGAGGTGCTGCTGATGGTGCTCCAGGGCAAGGGCTTCGCCGAGCCGAACCCGCGCCCGATGTTCGCCAACCCGCCGGGACCGCTGCGCATCGAGCCGTACTCCGAGGGGCTGCGCGAGCGGATCTGGTGGGGTGCGGGCTCCAACGCCACCGCCGCCTGGGCCGCCGGGCTCGGCATGAACCTGATGAGCTCGACCGTCAAGGACGACGAGGGCGGCGCGCCCTTCCACGTACAGCAGGCGGCGCAGATCCGGGCCTACCGCAAGGCCTGGGCCGAGGCGGGCTGGGAACGCGAGCCGCGCGTCTCCGTCTCGCGCAGCGTCTTCGCGCTCACCGACGACCGGGACCGCGCCTACTTCGGCCGCGACGGCGACAGCAGCGACAGCATCGGCTACCTCGACGCCGACACCCGGGCGATCTTCGGCCGTACGTACGCCGCCGAGCCCGACGCCCTGATCGAGCAGCTGGCCGGGGACGAGGCGATCGCCGAGGCCGACACGCTGCTGCTGACCGTGCCCAACCAGCTCGGCGTGGACTACAACAGTCACGTCCTGGAGAACATCCTCACCCATGTCGCGTCGGCGCTCGGCTGGCGCTGACCCTGACCGGCGGGAGTCGCCGTGGGCAAGATCCTGATCATCGGCGGGACCGGCTACACCGGCGCCAACGTCGCCGCCGAGGCCGTCGCCCGGGGCCACCAGGTGGCGTCGTACGCACGGTCGGCGCCGAAGTCCCCGGTCGACGGGGTGTCGTACACCCAGGGCGCGGCCGAGGACGCGGTACGGCTGGTCCCCGGCCGGGACGCGGTGGTCGCGGCCCTGTCGCCGCGCGGCGACCTGGTGGGCCGGCTGCTCGGCCTGTCCCAGGACATCGCCGCCGCGGCGGACGCCGACGGCGCGCGGCTGATCGTGATCGGCGGCTTCTCCTCGCTGCGCCCCGCGCCGGGCGAGCCCCGGTTCGCCGAGGGGGACGTCCCGGAGCAGTTCCGGTCCGAGGCGCGCGAGATGGACGCGATCCGGGAATGGCTCACCACCGCCCCGCCCGGCTCGCTCGACTGGACCCTGATCTCGCCCGCGGGCGGCTACGGCGCCTGGGCCGCGGGTGAGCGGACCGGGTCGTACCGCGTCGGCGGGGAGGTCGCCCTGCTCGACGAGCAGGGCAGGTCGGAGATCTCCGGCGCCGACTTCGCGCTGGCGGTCGTCGACGAGATCGAGCGCGACGCGCATCCCCGGGCGCACATCTCCATCGCCTACTAGGCCCTTGCCCCGCAGGGGCCTTCGGGTCACCAGCCCGCGATGTCGGACGCGTCCTGCTGCCAGTAGGTGACCTTCAGCGAGCTGTCGTAGTACACGCCCTTCGCGGGCAGGGTGACGTTCGCCGTGGCGCCGCCGTCGCTGTTCGGGGTCATGCCCTGGAAGTACACGGTCAGCTTGTGGCCGGTCTGCCCGCCGTCGCCGCTGCCGTCGGCGGCGGACAGCAGCACGCCCGCGTAGCCGGACTCGCCGGGCGCGAGGGTGGTGACCGCCTGCGGCTTGGTCGACTCGTCGGCGCCGGGCGCCCACTGCATCCCGTCGAAGCGGAGCACCGGGTAGTACGTCAGGTCGCAGTACTTCGAGCCGGTGTTCTTGACGGTGA
>NZ_MUNF01000279.1:0-528 GCF_002154555.1 Streptomyces murinus | reverse complement strand
CCGTTGTCGCACGCGGTCAGGGCGAGCGCGGCGAGGGCGGCGCCGGCCACGGCGAGCAGGGGGGTACGGGTGCGGAGGGTACGGCGGTTGCGCATGGCGCTTCTCGCTTCCGGGTCGTGGAGTGCTTGGATGTCCACAGCCTGCGTGCCGTGTTGTCCCGCCCGCCAGCCCCGGCGGCCGATCCGGGACGCTGGAACGGCCACATAGGTGTTGACCTGCAAGAACGTCCCTTCCCTGGAACGGGGGAATGGGACAGGGGAGGGGACGGATCGTGTCGGAAAGCACCGGGGGGACCGGGTTCGCCGAGCGGCTGCGGGAGTTGAAGGACCGCTCAGGGCACAGCTACGGCATGCTCGCCAAGCGGCTCCACATGAGCACGTCGACGCTGCACCGCTACTGCAACGGGGAGGCCGTACCGACGGACTACGCCCCGGTGGAGCGGATGGCACGGCTCTGCGGGGCGTCGCCGGAGGAACTCGTGGCGCTGCACCGGAGTTGGGTGCTGGCGGACGCGGGGCGGGGGAAGAA
>NZ_MUNF01000278.1 GCF_002154555.1 Streptomyces murinus | reverse complement strand
GAGGAAGGGGGTCAGCCGGGCCCTGGCACGAACGCGGCTGGCTGCGCAATGTCCTCGCCAACTCGGCCTACTCGCCGTTCACCCCGCCCTGGAACCTGACCGGCTGGCCCGCGATGTCCGTCCCCGTCGGCTCCCTGCCCTCGGGCGCCCCGGCCGCCGTCCAGTTGGTGGGCCGCCCCGGCACGGAGGCCGTCCTGCTGGACCTGGCGGAGGAACTGGAGCGCTCGCTCCCCTGGGGTCGTACGGCACCGCTGGGCGACTGAGACGGGCGGCGCCCGGTCACGTACGCCCGGGCGCCGCCCTCACCCCTCCGCTCCCCTCAGCCCTGCTCCCCCGATGAGCCGCCGGGCCTCCTCGACCCACCCCGACACCGTCGCGGCGCCACAGCTCTCGGCCACCTTCCGGGCCTCGTCGAGGTGCCCGAACGCGGTCGCCGGGTCCCCGGTCTCGGCGGCGAGGTAGCCGAGCGCCACCAGCCCGGCCGCCTCGCCCGCCGGGAAGCCGATCTCCCGGCGCAGCGCCACCGATTCGGTCAGCCGCTCCCGGGCCCGCTCGAAGCGCCCGGCGTCCTTGTCCGCGAAGCCGAGATGCCGCACGGCGTACGACATCGTCCTGCGGTCGCCGGCATCCCGCGCCAGCGCGTACGACCGCTCGAAGTACGGCACCCCGGCCGGGCCGTCCCCCTTCACCACCTGGTGGCAGCAGCCGATCCAGAACAGCGCGTCCGCCTCCCCCGGACCGTCCCCGAGGCGCCGGTACAGCTCGGCGGCGCGTTCGAACAGCGCCAGTTCCTCGGGCCGTTCCTCGCGGTCGCCCAGGAAGCGGAGGTGCAGCACCTTGCCCCGGGCGAGCGCGAGCGGCGCCTCGACCGCGTCCAGCACGTCGTCCGACCGCTCCAGCGCGCCCGCGTCCCCCCGGAACATCGCCGCCTCGAACAGCTCCCCCGCCTGCCCGATCCAGTCACGCTCCCGCATGTCCCGCCCCTCCCCGTCGATGTGAACAGCGCCGAGGCTATCCGCCCGCGCCGGACGGGGCCGGGGATTTCCACGAGGGCCGGACGAGCGACCTGTGCATGACGTGCAGACCGACCAGGCCGTGGCGGGGGTGTTCGAACGCCTCGGGGATCGTGGCCAGGACCGTGAAGCCGAGTGAGGTCCACAGGCGTACGGCCGGATTGGTCTCGACGACGGCGTTGAAGACCATCGCGCGGTAGCCGTGGCGGACGGCCTCGGTGAGGACGTGCTCGGCGAGGGCGCGGCCGACGCCCCGGCCGGTGTGGGCGGGATCGACCATGAATCCGGCGTTGGCGACATGGGCGGCGGGGCCGCCGTAGTTCGCCGCGAGGTAGGCGGAGCCGGTCACGGTGCCCGAGGGGTCCTCGGCGACGTACACACGCTTGCCCGGGCCCGTCCACAGGGCGCGGGCGGCGGGCTCGTCGGTGTCGGGGTCCCAGGTGTACGTCTCGGCGGCGGCGACGATCCGGTGCCAGAAAGGCCAGATCAGTGGCCAGTCCTCGGGTACGGCTGTTCTGATCGGCATGGGCGTGATTCTCGCATCACGCCCATGCGCGGCGGCGATCACGAGCGAGGGGGTCAGTCCACGCTCGGCAGGATATGGGGTTCGGCGAGGTCCTCCTCGTAGCCCGCGAGGCGGATGGGGGCGGACCGGGCCCACACGTCGAGGCTGCCGAGTTCTCCGGGCCGGCGGCCCGGACGCTCCGGGTACTCTTCGGGGCTTTGCTCGCGTTTCGTCTTCTCCGGTGTCACCGCGCACTCCTTATGTGTCGGGTCACCCTTGGGGCGTACCGGACCATCTGCGCTCCGGCGTCCGCCGCCCGCTCGGGTCTGGATGGAAGGCCAGTTCGGGCGCGGTGGCGCCGGTACTTCGGGCGGAGCGGGCCGAGATCTGCGGCACGCTCCCGGACGGACGAAATGGGTGTGGGTGGGACCCCTTTTCGCTGTCCGTCCACTCCAGATTAACCAAATGAGCGGACTGCCGCTCGATAGGGAGTGCAAACAAGGGGTAACTATCGCGTTTCGAACGGCAACCCAATACCGTCCAATATGCAGCTATACATAACAAAGCGCATCGCGGACACGACGGTGCGTATCACCCGTTCGGCCTACGCCGCACGGTTCGCGACGCAGTTCAGGTGCCGTTGGCCGGGCCGCAAGCTCACCATGGTCTGCTGGCGCCCGACACGGCCCTCTCGCGGAAGGACGGACGCATGGAGCTGCGCAGCGTCGAGGAGCTGATGGACCTGCTGCACGCCGGGCGGCCCCAGCACGCGCTGCGGACCGCCGCGCTGCTGCGCCGCGGCCGACCCGCCGACAAGGAGCTCCAGGTGGCGGGGCTGGTCCAGGGCATCGGACCGCTGCTGGCCCCGGGCGACGAGGCGGACTCGGCACGCCGCGCCGCCGCCGCGGTACGGCCGCTGCTCGGCGAGCGGGTGTGCCGGCTGGTGCGCGGGGACGCGGGCGCCGCCGACGACGACGTCCTGCGGCTGCGGCTGGCCCGCGAGGAGGGCCGTACGGCGTGCTTCGACGCCGGGGTGCTGGAGGACTGGCGCACGGTCCTGGAACTGGTCGCCGCCCGGCACTGCCGGCTCGACGCGGTCGACTGACCCCCGGGGCGGACCCCGGAGATCAGTGCGGGGCGCCGCTTACCACTTGCCGGGCGCGTAGTCCTTGAGGAAGACGCCGTACACGTCGTCGCCGTCCTCGCCGCGCACGATCGGGTCGTAGACGCGGGCCGCGCCGTCGACCAGGTCCAGGGGCGCGTGGAAACCGGCCTCGGCGAGCCGCAGCTTGTCGTAGTGCGGGCGCTCGTCGGTGATCCAGCCGGTGTCGACGGAGGTCATGAGGATGCCGTCGGTGTCGAACATCTCCTGGGCGCTGGTCCGCGTCACCATGTTCATGGCCGCCTTCGCCGCGTTGGTGTTCGGGTGCCCGGCGCCCTTGTAGCCGCGGCTGAACACCCCTTCCATCGCCGAGACGTTGACGACGTACGACCGTCCGCGCGCCGCCTTGCGGGCCGCGTCGGCCATCGCCGGGCGGAGCATGCTGATCAGGATGAACGGCGCCGTGTAGTTGCACAGCTGGGTCTCCAGCAGCTCCACCGGGGAGATCTGCTCGATGGACTGCACCCAGGTGTTGGAGTCCACGACGTCCGGGACCAGGCCGCCCGCGTCGATCGCGGTCCCGTCAAGGTGCCGGGCGACGCTGGCGTTGCCCGCGACCAGCGCGAGGTCGGCGACCTGCTGCGCGTCCAGGCCACCGGCCCGCGCCTCCAGGGCACCGGTGCCGAGGGGCAGCGCGGCGATGCCGTCAACGGCGCCCGAGTTGAAGGCGCCGATCACCTGGTGGGCGGGGAGTTCACCGGCGGGCAGCGGGGCGCTCTCGCCCTCGACCAGCGCGGCGTACGCCGAGGGCAGCCGGCGTACGGTCTGCGTCGCGTTGTTGATCAGGATGTCGAGCGGGCCGGCCTCGGTGACGCGCTCGGCCAGGGACACGGCCTGCGCCGGGTCGCGCAGGTCGATGCCGACGACCTCCAGGCGGTGCAGCCAGTCCGCCGAGTCCTCCATCGCCTTGAAGCGGCGGATGGCGTCCTTGGGGAACCGGGTGGTGATCGTGGTGTGCGCGCCGTCGCGCAGCAGCCGCAGCGCGATGTACATGCCGATCTTGGCGCGGCCGCCGGTGAGCAGGGCGCGCTTGCCGCTGAGGTCGGCGCGGGCGTCCCGCTTGGCGCGGTTCAGACCGGCGCACTGGGGACAGAGCTGGTGGTAGAAGTAGTCGACCTCGACGTAGCGGGTCTTGCAGGTGTAGCAGGAGCGCGGGCGCTGGAGTATGCCCGCGATGCGGCCCTCCTCGACCTTGGAGGAGGGCAGGATGCCCTCGGTCTCGTCGTCGATGCGCTCGGCGGAGCCGGTGGCCGTCGCCTCGGTGACCGCGCGGTCGTGCGCGGTCTTGGCGGCCCGGCGCTCCTGGCGGCGGCGCTGCTTGACCGTCCGGTAGATGGACGAGGTGGCCCGGCGCACCAGGATCGCGTCGGGGTGGTCGACGTCGATCGTGTCGAGCTCCTCCAGCACGCTGAGGCAGACGGCCAGGCGCTCGGGGTCGATCCCCGGGCCGTGGACGACCTCTTCCGCGGCCATGGAGTCCATGTCCGTGGAGTCCATGCCCCTGGGGTCCGTGGCCATGGAGCCGTCTTCTGTCACCGTCATCGCGCTGCCGTTTCCCTGATCCCGCGCAGCGCTCCGACTCACGCCCGCTATCGAACGCGAAATTCTAACGGAGCGCGGGCGGCGGAAGCGAAACCCGATCGGAGCAGGGGCGGAACCGGTGGGGAGCCGGGGGAGGCGGGGACCGGTGCGGCTCCGGCCGGGCCCCGCCCCTCAGCAGCCACAGGCCGCCAGCAGCGTCGCCGCCTCCGTCGACACCGCGTGCGCGAACCGGTCCAGGTCCGGTACCGCCGCCGCGTCCGCGACCAGGCCGTAGTGCACCCGCCCGCGGTACGTCGAGATCGCGACGGCGAGCGACTGGCCGGGCGCGAGCGGGGCCAGCGGGTAGACCTCGGTCAGCTGGTGGCCGCCGAGCCGCAGTCCCACGCCGGGCAGCGGCACGCTCGTGACCAGGATGTCGAACCACAGCCGCGCGGCCTGGCCGACGAGCGGGCCGCCGAGCCGGTGACCAAGCGCCGGCACATGGTCGGCGAGCAGCGCGACCGCGCCGGCGCCCCGGTCGGGGCCCGCGTCCTTGTTGCGGACCATCGCGGTGCGCACGGCGGCGAGCCGGCCGAGCGGGTCGGGCTCGTCCACGGGGAGCCGTATCAGATAGCCGGAGAGCCGGTTGCCGGGTGGCTGGGCGGTGCGCGGGCGGCGCCGGGAGACGGGGATCAGGGCGCGCGGCGCCACCCCGGTGCTGCCGTCGCCGCGTTCGTCGAGCCAGCGGCGCAGCGCACCGGCGACGACCGCGATGAGGACGTCGTTGACGGTGCCCCCTGCCGTCTTGCGCACCCGGTGCACATCGTCGATGTCCAGGACGACACCAGCGGTGCGGCGGGTGCCGCTGGGCGGGGAGGCGAGCGCGGTGCTGGGGCGCATGCGCAGGGTGGACAGGGCGAGGGAGGCGCCGATGTCCAGGGCCCGTCCCGCATCGGAGAGGGCGCCCCTGACCAGGCCGGGGAGCATGCCGGGCAGCTCGCGCACATGCGGCAGCGCGCGGCGCGGCGGCTCGGCGGGGCGGGCCGGCCGCTCGGGCATGTCCATCGGATCGAGGACGCCCGCGGCGAGCTTGAGCGCGCGCAGTCCGTCGGCGAGGGCGTGATGGAACTTGAAGAGCACGGCGAAGGAGACCCCGTCCTCGCCGGGCAGGACATGCGCCTCCCAGGGCGGCCGGCCGCGCTCCAGCGGACGCTCCATCAGCCGTCCGGCGGCCGCGTGGAAGTCACCGGTCGGCGCGTGCAGCCGTACATGGTTCAGCGGATCGAAGTCCGGGTCCGCCTCGCGGGTGGCGCCGCCGAAGGCGAGCGGTCCCCAGACGTCGCGGATGCGCAGGCGGAGCCCGGGGACGGCGGCGGCGCGGGCGGCGAGCAGGTCGGCGGCGTGGGCGCCCGCGGTGGGCGAGTGCGCGCCGAAGACACCGAGTGCGCCCAGGTGCATCGGGTGCCGGTCGGACTCGATGTTCCAGAAGGCCAGGTCGAGGGGAGCGAGCAGATCGGAGGTCACGGGCTTGCCTCGCGCGTCGGCGGAAGGGAACTTCAGTCAATCCCCGACAGTCGATTACGGTCAAGTGTGATCGATATACGCTCAGTTAACAACGGATAAAGTCCCGCCCCGCCGAACGGGGCGGGACTCAGGAGACGCCTGAGGTCACTTCAGTACCGGGGGCGCCGCCTGGGCCGACGTACCCCACCCTGACGGGCGCGGGCCGACCGTGAACGCCAGCGAGCGCAGGGAGCGCAGCGCACGCGTCGTCAGATACGTCCGCCCGTGGGCCGACCCGTCGACGCGCACGCCCTGGACGTAGCGGTCGGCGGCCGAGGTGCCGGGCGCGGTGACGGTCAGTCCCCCGCTCGGCCAGTAGCGGCGGTCCAGGGCGAGGTCGACGCGGTCGAAGACCGGGGTGGACAGGCCCCAGGTGTCGTAGCCGGGCTGGATCGGGAACAGCCCGATGGAGGACAGCACGTTCCAGGCGGACATGGTGCCGAGGTCGTCGTTGCCGGTCATACCGGTGGGGCCGTCGGTGAACAGGGTCAGGGCCGCGTGCACGACATCGGTGGTCTTCCACGGCTGGCCGGTGGCGAGGTAGGTGTAGGGCGCGATCAGATCGGGCTCGTTCATCGGGTTGTAGACGGCCGCGTTGTAGTAGGCGTACGCGTCGCCGTGCACCCACACCTCACGGGCCGTCCGCGCCGGGTCGGCGAGCAGCCGGTCGTAGGCGAAGAAGGAGTCCAGGCGGTCGTTGGCGGCCCGCTTGCCGCCGATCAGTCCGACCATGCCGGTCAGGTCCTGCGGGACCAGCCACTGGTACTGCCAGGCCGTGCCCTCGTGGAAGCCGGTGCCGAGCGCCGGGTCGGGGGAGCCGGTGAAGGCGCCGGAGGCGTCACGGGCCCGGAAGAAGCCGGTCGAGGGGTCGAAGATGGTGCGGTAGTGGCGCGAGCGGGCCGCATACCGCGCCGCGTCGGCGTCATGCCCGAGGCCCCGGGCCATCTGGGCGAGCATGGCGTCGGCGAGGGCGTACTCCAGGGTGACGGAGGCACCGTGGTGGTAGTCCGAGTCGCCCATCTTGGCCAGTGGCCGGTCCTTGTCGAACGGGGCGAAGCCGTCCTTGATGTACTCGGCGTTGGCCTCCCGCCCGATGCCCGGGTTGGCGGCGGGCGGCACCCCGTCCGCGTTCTTGCGCAGCGCCCGGTAGGCCCGCTCCTCGAACCCCTTCAGCAGGCCCATCTGATAGGCCGTGGTCAGGAACGGGGTGACCGGGTCGCCGCTCATCACATTCGTCTCGACCGGGCCGTAGCCCCACTTGGGCAGCCAGCCGCCGTCCTCGTCGATCGCCACCACCGAGCGGGCCATGTCCCGCGCCTCGCGCGGCGCGAGCAGGGCGAGCAGCTGGGCCTGGGTGCGGTAGGTGTCCCACAGCGACCAGTTCTGGTAGTACGTGAACCCCCGCGCGCGGTGGACGCGCCGGTCCCAGCCGAAGTAGCGGCCGTCGGCGTCGCCGCCGACGTTGGGCGCGAGGTACGAGCGGTACAGCGAGGAGTAGAAGGTACGGCGCAGAGTGTCGGTGCCGCCCCGGACCCGCACCCCCGCAAGCCGCGTCTCCCACTGCGCGCGGGCCGCCCGGCGCACGGTGTCGAACGACCGGCCGCCCTCGGACCGCAGATTGCCCGCGGCGCCCGCCGCATCGACGTACGACAGCGCGGTGGTCGCCTCGACCGTACGGTCCCCGGTGGTGTCGAAGCGGACATAGGCGCCGCCCCGTCCGCCGCGCGAGCCCGCGGTGACGGTGGCGCCGTCCCAGGTGCCGTACGCGGTGAAGGGCCGGCTGAAACGGGTGATCGTGTAGACCGTGTACGGACCGGTGTCCCGGCAGAAGCCGTGCCCGGTGATCTCGGTGCGCACGGTGCGGTCGTCCAGGATCTCCACCTTGCTGCCGCCCGCCTTGTGCAGCGACTGCGCCGCGTTCAGCAGGACGTTGGCCTTGGTGGTGGCGGGGAAGGTGTAGCGCTGCACGCCGGTACGGGCGGAGGCGGTCAACTCGGCGCGGATACCGGAGGCGAGGCCGACGCGGTAGTAGCCGGGGCTCGCCGTCTCGTCGCCGTGCGCGAAGGCGGCCGCGTACTTGGCGTCGTCGGTCTGCGTGACGTCGCCGGTGGTGGGCAGCACGGGCAGGTCGCCGCCGATCCGGCAGCCCACGCCCGAGAGATGGACCAGCGAGAAGCCGCGGATCCGGCTCTGGGTGTAGTCGTAACCGGTGTTGTGCCCGGTGTCGGGCGAGAACTGCACCATGCCGAAGGGCACGGCGGCGCCGGGGAAGGTGTTGCCCTCGTCCTGGCTCCCGATGAAGGGGTTCACCAGGTCGGTGAGGTGGCCGTCGGTCCGCTCGGCGGCTCCTGCGGCGGGGGTGGCGATCAGCGCGGACGCTGCCATCACCCAGGCCAGGCACAGCCGTGTGCGCCGGGTCCCTCTCATCTCGGATGACCTCCGGAGGTTCGACATCGTTGCCTGCATCGTGGCGGGCGAATGCCGTGAAACCGGGCATTGCGCGACGGGAGAGGGTAAACGCGTCGCGGACGAGGGTGATTTGACGGGCCGTGAGGAGGTCCGCGAGGCGGTCCGTGAGAAGGTCCGTGAGAAGAGCGCGCCCCGGTCGCGCCCCCTCGTACGGCACTTCAGCCGGTCGCCCCATCTCCCTTGTCCGGTACGGCGGTTGAGGGGCCCGGTGCCGCCGGGGGCCGGGAGAAGCAGCAGTCGCCGCACACACCGCCGCCGGGAACCCGGTAGTACAGGCAGCAACTGCGGCGGCGGAAGGCGATGCCGGTGGTGGCGCCGGTGGTGGCGGTGCGGGTTCCTGTGGTCCGCAGCAGGGGGTGGGCGAAGAGTTCACCGGCGAGCGCGCGGGTGCGTGCCGCCGTGTCGGGGCGCCCCTGGGCACGGGCCCAGCGCTCCAGCTCCCGGGCGGCTCCGGCGAGCGCGGAGCCCGCGTTGCCCCACAGCAGCCCGGAGGCGATCCCGTAATGGGCTCTCAGGGTCTCCCCCAGGGGCTCCAGATGGCCGTGGAGCACGGCGGCGGCGAGGGCGGTGGCGGTGGCGGCGGAATCCCCGGGCGCCGGGGACACCTCGGTGAGCCACAGGTCGTCGGGCGCGGCCGCCTCGATGTCCCAGCGCAGCAGGCTCGGGCGCAGCTCGGGCAGCCGGCCGTACAGGACGGCACAGCCCAGCGCGACCGACCAGAGCCGGGCGGCCAGGCCCTGCTGGGCGAGGGAGGCGGCGACCCGGGGTTCGGGGGTGCGCAGGCGGTGGGCGACAAGGCGCACCCGTGCGGTCAGGGGATCGTCGGGGCCGTCCGGGGCGTAAGCCGCCGCGAGGGTCGGCAGCCCGGCCGGGTCCCCGTACGGGTCCGTGCGCAGGGCGAAGAAGGGGCCCGGCGGGCGCAGGGCGGCGAGTTCGGGGTCGAGGTCCACGAGGACACTCGTACCAGGCCCGTTCGCGCACCGGTTGTCGGGGGCTCCCCCCTGGGTAACCCACCTGAGGGATGATCACCGAACCTGTGTACTCCATCGGGAGTAGGACGCATCGCGTGCTCAGGGACGACGACGGGAAGAGCGCGGGCGGGCAGAGTGTTGACCATGGAAGCCGACCGTAGGCCGCGCCGGGCTCAGGCCCCCCGCCGCACGCACAGGAGACGCCGATGAGCGGGAGAGGCAGATGAGCGCCCTCGCGCTGTCCGTGCTGCTGTCGCTCGTGTCCGCCCTCGGCTACGCGGGCGGCGCGATCGTGCAGGAGCGCGTCGCCGTGACGTCTCCCGGCAGCGCGTATCTCCCGCTGCGCAGGCCCGGTTGGTGGGGCGCGCTCGCGCTCAACGGCCTCGGCGGGCTGCTGCACGTGGTCGCACTGGCCTACGGTCCGCTGAGCATCGTCCAGCCGCTCGGCGCGCTGACCATCGTCTTCGCCCTGCCCCTGGCCACGCTGTGCGTCGGCCGCCGGGCCGGGGCGACCGCCTGGCGGGGCGCCGTGATGGCCACCGTCGGGCTCGCCGGGCTGCTCTCCCTGGTCGGCTCCTCCCAGGACCACGCGCTGGACGCCGCCCAGCGACTGGCGGCCGCGATCGTCACCGGCGGCGCGGTGGTGGCGCTGATGTGCGCGAGCCGGGCCGCCCACCGGCATCCCGCGGTGCGCAGCGTGCTGCTCGCGACGGCGGCCGGCATAGCGTTCGGCATGTCCTCGGTGTTCACCAAGTCCGTCACCGTCGGCTGGGACGGCGGCCTCGACTCCTCCGGCACCCTGTTCTCACTGGCGCTGATCGCCGTGTTCTCGGTGGCCGGCGTGCTGCTGTCCCAGGCCTCCTACGCGGGCGGCGGCCTGGCGGCGCCGCTCGCCACCCTGACCGTGGTCAACCCGGTCCTGGCCGCCGTCGTCGGCATCCTCATGTTCGGCGAAACCTTCCGCTACGGCACGACGGGCACCCTGCTCGCCCTGGGGTGCGGGGTGCTGGCGGCGGGCGGGCTGATCATGCTGACCACGGAGCGGATGGAGGGGACGGAGACGCCGGCCCCGGAGCCTTCGGCCGCCGGGGCGCAGATCACCGGCGCGGTGCTCTCCTCGGTGCCGAGGCAGCGGACCGACGGGGAGGACGTACGGGGCCCCGCGCACGCCGACGGACCGCTCACGGAACAGGGGATGCGGGAGCTTCTGGCGCCGACGCCGGCAGCCGACACCGCCCCGGGGGACGCGGACGAGCCCGCACCGCCCAAGGAGCGCTCACCGGCGGCGCCGTACGCCCGCCGGACGATCCCGCACCGACGACGGCCGCGGGTCAGATCCTGACGCCGTGGGCCCGGAGATAGGCGAGCGGATCGATGTCCGTGCCGAAGCCGGGCCCGGTGCGCACCTCGAAGTGCAGATGGGGGCCGGTGACATTGCCGGTGGCCCCGGAGCGGGCGATGCGGCCGCCGGCGGCGACGCGTTGGCCGATCCGTACGGAGATGGCCGACAGATGGCCGTACTGGGTGTAGTGCCCGTCGGCGTGCCGGATCACCACCTGGTACCCGTAGGAGCCGCCCCAGCCCGCGGCCACCACCTCCCCGGCCTCGGCGGCGTGCACGGCGGTGCCGGTCGGCACGAGGAAGTCGACGCCGGTGTGGTAGCCCTTCGACCAGTACGGGCCGGCCACGCGGTAGCCGGTGCCGATGGCCGCGTGGACCGGGGCCATGATGCTCGTGCTCGGGTGGTGGACCTTGGGCTTCACCGGGTGCGAAGTCGGCCTTTTCTTGGCGGACTTGCTGGACTCGGCGGTCTTGGCGTTCTCGGCGGCCTTGGCGGGCGCTTTCGCGGCCTTGGCGGGTCCGGCGGGGGCCTTCGCGGAGTGCAGACCGAGCCGCTCGCCCGGAAGGATCAGATCGGGGTCGGCGCCGACGGTGGCACGGTTGGCCGCGTAGAGCTTTTGCCAGCCGCCCGGGACGTGATGCTCGTCGGCGATGCCGGAGAGGGTGTCGCCGTGGACCACCGTGTACATCGTGGTGCGACCGGCCCGGGACTGGGGCGTGGTCTGGGGGCGCACATCGTGAGCGGAGGCGTCGAGGGCCCGGCCGGGCACCGCGTCCCTGCTGTCGGCCTGCGGACCCGCGGGGGAACCGGCCTCCGTGCCGCTGCGGGCGTCCGCCCCGGTGGCCGTGCCCGCGGCCGTTCCCGCGGCGATCAGCGGGAGCGCGAGGCCCGCGCCGCCCGCCGTGACCGTGAGCGAGGCGCGGTTGATCCTGTTCGGCTGATACCGGCGGTGCCGGCCGCTTAGGGCCATGCGCGAGGTCCCCTCATGCGTCAGGAGGGGCAAAGCTATGCGCCGCGCACATGCCACGACAAGACGGCGTTTCGGCCTTACATGGGCGCCAACTGGCCATGATCGTACGGCTGTTGACGGGACGCGCCCCGGTCCGGCACGGTCGGCGCCCGCGCTCCGCTCCCGGGAATGGCCGGTCTGATGTGCGCTCGCCCTGGGGTCACGTCAGGATGGGCGGGGACCCGTACCACACGGGGGCCGTACTCACGAGGCGATCAGGGAGCAGGCGGTATGAGCACTTCAGCGCAGATCGGCGTCACCGGCCTCGCGGTCATGGGCCGCAATCTCGCCCGGAACTTCGCGCGCAACGGCTACACGGTCGCCCTGCACAACCGCACGGCGTCGCGGACGCACGATCTGGTGAAGGAGTTCGGGCAGGAGGGCGACTTCATCCCGACCGAGACCGCCGAGGAGTTCGTGGCCGCTCTGGAGCGCCCGCGCCGGCTGATGATCATGGTCAAGGCCGGTGACCCCACGGACGCGGTGATCAAGGAATTCGCACCGCTCCTGGAGCCCGGCGACATGATCATCGACGGGGGCAACGCGCACTTCGCGGACACCCGGCGCCGGGAACGGGAGCTGCGCGAGCAGGGCATCCACTTCGTCGGCACCGGCATCTCCGGCGGCGAGGAGGGCGCGCTGCACGGGCCGAGCATCATGCCGGGCGGGTCGAAGGAGTCGTACGCCTCGCTGGGCCCGATGCTGGAGAAGATCTCCGCGAAGGCGAAGGACGGCGCGCCCTGTGTGACCCATGTGGGCCCGGACGGCGCCGGGCACTTCGTGAAGATGGTGCACAACGGCATCGAGTACGCCGACATGCAGCTCATCGGGGAGGCGTACCAGCTGCTGCGCGATGTGGCGGGCTACACGCCGGCGCAGATCGCGGACATCTTCCGGACCTGGAACACCGGGCGGCTCGACTCCTATCTGATCGAGATCACCGCCGAGGTGCTGTCCCATGTGGACGCGGCGACCGGCAAGCCGTTCGTGGACGTGGTGGTGGACCAGGCCGAGCAGAAGGGCACCGGTCGCTGGACCGTCCAGATCGCGCTGGACCTCGGCGTCCCGGTCTCCGGCATCGCGGAGGCCGTCTTCGCCCGCTCCCTGTCCGGCCACGCCGCGTTGCGGGCGGCCTCCCGCCATCTCGCCGGTCCCCGGCCGGCGCCGCTGAGCGGGGCGGAGGCGGCGGCCTTCGCGGACCGGGTGGAGCAGGCCCTGTACGCGTCCAAGATCGTGTCGTACACCCAGGGCTTCCACGAGATCGCGGCGGGCGGCGAGGAGTACGGCTGGGACAT
The DNA here is from genome assembly GCF_002154555.1 of Streptomyces murinus. Taxonomy (GTDB): domain Bacteria; phylum Actinomycetota; class Actinomycetes; order Streptomycetales; family Streptomycetaceae; genus Streptomyces; species Streptomyces murinus. The sequence goes on along the minus strand of NZ_MUNF01000278.1, from coordinate 417 downwards.
CGACCAGGGCGCCGTCTCCGCGATCTGGCGCGCCGGCTGCATCATCCGCGCGGCGTTCCTCGACCGGATCCGCGCCGCGTACGACGCCCGCCCCGACCTGCCGAGCCTGCTGTCCGACGAGACGTTCGCCCGGGAGATCGCGGCGGCCCAGGACGACTGGCGCGAGGTGCTGGCCGCGGCGGTACGGCAGGGCGTGCCGACACCGGGCTTCGCGGCGGCCCTGTCCTACTACGACGGGCTGCGCGCCCCCCGGCTGCCCGCGGCGCTCACGCAGGGGCAGCGGGACTTCTTCGGGGCGCACACGTATCGGAGGGTGGACCGGGAGGGGGCGTTCCACACGTTGTGGGGTGGGGATCGGAGTGAGGTGTCGGCGTAGCGCTGGTGCGAGGGCGCTGCCGCGGTGGAGGCGCTCTAGGG
>NZ_MUNF01000277.1 GCF_002154555.1 Streptomyces murinus | reverse complement strand
CTCCGGGTACGGGCCAAGGTGGGTGGGGTGTGGAACTGGGCGAGGAAGGCGGGGCCGACGTGGCCCCAGCCGAGCAGCAGGAGCGGGGCGACGGTGTCCAGGCAGGCCCGTCCGTAGCGTCCTGCCAGCAGCGGTTCTGCGGTGTTCAGCGCGAGCGTGAACAGGCCGCACAGGTGCAGCAGCCGGGTACCGGCCTTCAGCTCACACTTGGGAACGCCGCGCAGGGCGAGGAAGCGCAGGGCGACCAGGAGCCCGACGACGGACAGGTCGACCATGGGGGCGATCAGTGGCGCGATCGGGTGAGGGACGCCAGAGAGGGGCGTCATGACCGACTACCTGGCCGCCACCATGACGATGCTCGGCCCGGCCCAGAACCGTTACACGGATCCCGCCGCCTGGGACCGCCTCCACGCAGAGCTCGGCATCCGGCTGCCGACCGACTGCAGGACCCTTGTAAACGCGTATGCCCCCGTCCAGCTCAACGGCACCTCTATCTGCGGCCACCCCGCGACTGAGCGCTGGAATCTGAGCCAACACATACGGGACAAGGTCCGCGCCTGGTCCGATGTGTGCTGGGGCGACCTCGACCCGGAGGATGACCCCCGCCTGCTGTTCGGGCTCGCGGAGTTGACTTTCGGCACCTGCGACGGACTGCGACCGATCGCAGGCACCGACCGAGGCGAAACCCTGTTCCTCGTCGCCGCGCACGGCACTGTCCGTGACTCCTGGTCGAGGACGGCGAAGGCGGCTGGGCACGGTACGACATGAGCTTTGCCGAATGGCTCTACCGCTATCTCGTCGGCGAAGACATGGCTGGACCCGACACAGCCGACTTCCACCCCGGCCCGCTCCAGCTGTGCCGGCTCCCGATGACCGCCGACGAAAGGCCAGAGCAGTGGAGCGGGCCTGGTTGCGGCATGTAATCCCACCGCCCGACAGCCATCGTCATCCACCGGGCTGCCTGGAAGACCGAACGAGACGATCTCCAAGACCAGTTGGCAACCTGCCCCGGATCTCTCGACAGCCTGCTTCGTGCAGAGCGCGCAGGTGAGAAGCCCGCTCGCCGCGGCGCACGATGTTGTGGATGGAAAGCCTTCGGGCGCAAGACTTGCCGATGTACAGTGAAAGGCGCCCCTGACCTGCAGAAAGCAGGCGGGGAGCCGTCTTTCAGGAGTCCAAAGTGCTGCGAACCATGTTCAAGTCCAAGATCCATCGCGCCACCGTCACCCAGGCCGACCTGCACTACGT
>NZ_MUNF01000276.1 GCF_002154555.1 Streptomyces murinus | reverse complement strand
TCACTGCACTTCATCCGGCCGGTGAGCGCGAGCAGCAGACACGTACGGCCGGATGAAGTGCAGTGAGGGAGTAGCCACCGTCGGCGGATCCACACTTCCCCGGCACCTGGCGGCCGTGCGCCGCTTCAGCGCGCTCGCCGAAGTGGCCGGGGTGACGGATCTGGAACCCGCCCTGACCGTCGGCGAACACCTGCGCGAACGCGCCCTGCTCCAGCACCGGTTCGGCGACTCCCTGCGCGAGCTGCTGCACCCGCGGGCCGGCCGCTCGCACGAGGCGCGGCTGCGCGTGGACGAGGCGCTCGCCGCGGCCGGGCTCGACCTGGAGACGCTGCCCAAGGGCTCCCGGACGGCCGTACGCGACCTGGAGCGGGTGCAGGAGCTGCGCCTGTCCGTCGCCCTCGCGCTCATCGGCAGGCCCCGGCTGCTGGGCGTGGACGACCTCGACACCAAGCTGTCGGAGGCCGAACGCGCCGAGGTGTGGGGCCTGTTGCGCTCCCTGGCGGGCGCGGGCACCACGGTCCTGGCGGTGTGCCGTACCGCCCCCGAGGGCTGCGTCACCGTGTCCACGGTCCGTACCGGCGAGGACGCCCCGAACCCGCGGGCCGAGAGCCGTACCGAGGAGGACATCGATGCGCTCGCCTAGGCTCGCCGCCCTCGAACTGCGGCGCTTCGGACGCGGCAGGCTCCCGCGCGCCGCCCTCGTCGCCCTGCTCGTGCTGCCGCTGCTCTACGGCGGCCTGTACCTGTGGTCCTTCTGGAACCCGTACGGCCGCCTGGACCGCATCCCCGTGGCGCTGGTCAACGACGACAAGGGCGCCACGGCCGGCGGCAAGCAGATCACCGCGGGCGACGACCTCGTGTCGGGGCTGCGCGAAAGCAAGACCTTCGACTGGCACGAGGTCGACGACGCCGAGGCCCGCAGGGGCGTGGAGAACGGCACGTACTACCTGTCGCTCACCATGCCGACGGACTTCAGCGAGCGCATCGCCTCCAGTTCCGGCGACGACCCGGAGACCGGCGCCCTCCAGGTGCGTACCAACGACGCGAACAACTACATCGTCGGGCAGATATCCCGCACGGTCTTCAACGAGGTGCGCTCGGCCGCGTCCAGCAAGGCGTCGCGGTCCTTCCTGGACAAGATCTTCATCTCGTTCTCCGGCATCCACGACAAGACGGTCACGGCCGCCAAGGGCGCCGACAAGCTGAACACCGGCCTGGGGAAGGCCGAGAAGGGGTCCAAGGACCTCGCCGACGGGCTCGTGGACGCCAAGAGCGGCAGCGGAAAACTCGCCAAGGGCATCAAGAAGCTGCACACCGGCTCCGGAGACCTCCAGGAGGGCTCCCGGCAGGTCGCCGACGGCACCCAGGCGCTCGCCGACAAGGTGGACGGCGTCTACGCCCAGGCGGGCCCGTTCCTGAAGGACAACGAGAAGACCATCGGGGACACCGCCGGCCTGGTCGCCGACTCGGCCAAGACGGTCCAGGACAACCTCGACGTCCTGGTGAAACACGCGCCCCAGGCCGCGAAGGCCGCGCAGCTGTCCGCCACCGTCCTCGCGGACGTCTACAAGGACCGCTGCGAGAGCGCCACCGTCCCCGACCCGGCCTGCCCGCAGCTCCAGAAGGCGAAGCAGGCCGCCGCGGACGTGTCCGGCGTCGCCGACGACCTGAACACCCTGATCGCCGACCAGAACGGCGACCTGACGACCATGCGGAACAACCTGGGCACCCTCCAGAAGCAGGCGACCGCCCTCCAGAAGAGCGCGCCCCACCTCTCCGAGGACGTCAGCGACGCCGTCAAGAAGATCGACAAGCTGAACGCCGGCGCGCAGCAGGTCGCCGCCGGCGCCAAGAAGCTGCACACCGGGCTGACCACCGCCGACACGGGCGCCACCACCCTGGACGCGGGCATCGGCACCGCCAAGACCGGCGCCCAGACCCTGGACGGCGGCCTGTACAAGCTGACCGACGGCTCCGGGAAGCTCGCCGGCGGGCTGCACGACGGCGCCAAGAAGATCCCCGACTACGACAAGCACGACCGCGACCGGCGCACCGGCGTCATGGCCGACCCGGTCCAGCTGGCCTCCCACGATCTGCACCAGGCGCCCAACTACGGCACCGGGTTCGCCCCGTACTTCATCCCGCTGTCCCTGTGGGTGGGCGCGATGGTGGCCTACATGCTGATCGCACCGCTCAACCGGCGTGCCCTGGCGGCCGGTTCACCGGCGTGGCGGATCGCGCTCGCCGGCTGGCTGCCGGTGGTCGCGCTGGGCGTCCTCCAGGTGGGCGCGCTGATGGCCGTACTGCACTGGGCGATCGGGCTCCAGATGCTCCGGGCGGCCGGCACCATCGGATTCCTGTTCCTGGTCACCGCGTGCTTCGCGGCGATCGTGCAGTGGCTCAACGCCCGCTTCGGCGCGGCCGGCCGGATCCTGGTCCTCGCCCTGCTGATGCTCCAGCTGACCTCGGCGGGCGGCACCTATCCGGTGCAGACCAGTCCGGGCTTCTTCAACGCCATCCACCCGTACCTGCCGATGAGTTACGTCGTGTCGGCGCTGCGCCGGCTGATCACCGGCGGTGGACTCGGGCCGGTGTGGCAGGCGTGCGCGGTACTGACCGCGTTCACCGTGGGCGCCCTCGCGCTGACCGCGCTCGCGGCCCGCAAGCGGCAGGTGTGGACGCTGGACCGGCTGCACCCGGAGCTGAGCCTGTGAGCCCCGGACCGGCCCGGCCGGCCCGGGTACCTGTGAGAATCGGTGCCATGGAAAGCAGCAGCGCCAGGTCCGGCGGCAGCACGCGCCGGGAGGCGACCCGGCAGAAGCTCTACGAGGCGGCCGTCACGCTCATCGCCGAGCAGGGCTTCTCCGCGACCACCGTGGACGAGATCGCCGAGCGGGCGGGGGTCGCCAAGGGCACCGTCTACTACAACTTCGCGAGCAAGTCGGTCCTCTTCGAGGAGCTGCTGCGGCACGGGGTCAGCCTGCTCACCGCCTCCCTGAAGGAGGCCGCGGAACAGACCGCGCACGAGGGCGGCAACAGGGTGGACGCGCTGGACGCGATGGTCCGCGCCGGGCTGGTCTTCATCGACCGCTACCCGGCCTTCACCCAGCTGTACGTGGCCGAGCTGTGGCGCACCAACCGGGCCTGGCAGTCCACGCTGATGGTGGTGCGCCAGGAGGCCGTCGCCGTGGTCGAGGGCGTGCTGCGCGAGGGCGTGGCGGGCGGCGAGTTCAGCGAGGAGATCGACGTCCAGCTGACGGCGGCGGCGCTGGTCGGCATGGTCCTGGTGGCCGCGCTCGACTGGAAGTCCTTCCAGCCGCAGCGCTCCCTGGACGATGTGCACGCGGCCCTGTCCCGGCTGCTCCAGGGCCGGGTCAGCGGCAGGGTCTGAGCCACCGGGGCGGCGGCGCGCCCGAACGGCACACGGAAGGCGCCGGTCCACTGCTGGACCGGCGCCTTCGCGCTCCCCCGTACTCCCCCGTACTCCCCCGTACTCCCCCTGGGTCACGGCCAGGCGGCGGGCACCGTTCCGCCGCCCCGTGCCGGCGGTACCGGGCCGCGCCCCCTTGCCGAGCTCCACTCTTCCGTGCCGGGCCCCTGCGGCCCATCCGTGCGCCTACTCATCCGGCGGCCTAGGTACGGATACTCAGACCTGCGCGCACCTGCCCAGGACGGGCGCCCCCGGGCCTCGCTACGATCGCCTGCGTGTCCGTACTCCCGCTCGTCTTCACCAGTGGCTGGGCCAGCGGCATCAACGCCTACGCGGTGGTGCTCCTGCTCGGCCTGTTCGGCGTGACCGGGGTGAGCGACGACGTCCCCGGGGCCCTCCAGCGGCCCGAGGTGCTGATCATCGCGGGCGTGCTGTTCCTGTGCGAGGCGGCGGCCGACAAGGTGCCCTACGTCGACTCGATATGGGACTCCGTGCACACCGTGATCCGGCCCGCGGCCGGCGCCTGGGTGGGCGCGCTGCTCGCCGGGCACAGCGGTTCGTACCCGGAGGTGGCGGCCGCGCTGATCGGCGGTTCGACGGCGCTGGCCAGCCACTCGGTCAAGGCCGGGACCCGGATGGCGGTCAACGCCTCGCCGGAGCCGTTCAGCAATATCGCGCTGAGCATCGGTGAGGATCTGGGCGTCGGCGCGCTGGTCTCCTTCGCGATATTCCATCCGCAGGCGGCGGCGATCATCGCGGCGGTGCTGCTGGTCGCGGGGCTGGCCGCGCTGTTCTTCCTGGTCTCCCGCATCCGGCGCTTCCTGCGCCGCCGCGCCCAGCGCCGCGAGGAGCGCCGACTGGCCTCACGGGTGCCCTGAGCCTGGCCTCACGGGTGCCCGAGTCGGCCTCACAGGTGCCCTGGAGCTGCCCTGAGCTGCGCGGAGCCCGCCCCGAGATCGCGTTGTCAGTGGTGGTCGCTAGAGTCGCAGACATGGCACGGATCGCGGTGATGGGCGCCGGTACGGGCGCGATGGCGGCCGCCGCCCGGCTGGCCGTCGCGGGCCACCGGGTGGTGGTGTACGAGCGCACGGACACCTACGGCGGCGGGGTGCGCCGCTTCGAGCGGGACGGATTCGGCTTCGACACCGGCCCGGGGCTGCTGACGCTGCCCGCCGTCTACCGCGATCTGTTCGTCAAGACCGGCAAGGAGCCGCTGGAGGCCCGTGTCGAGCTGGTCCAGGTCGACCCGTCCGCGCGGCACCTCTTCGCGGACGGCACCGAGGCCGCCCTGCCGAACGCCTCGCGCGCGGGCGTCGTCGCGGCGCTGGACGAAGCGCTGGGCGGCGGCGCGGGCGGGCGCTGGGGCGACTTCCTGGTGCGGGCCCGCGAGGCCTGGGACCGCACCCGCCGGCCGCTGCTGGAGGAGCCCCTGTGGCCCGACTGGCAGGTGCTGAGGGACAAGGAGCCGTATCCGGCGGTCCCGCACAAGCGGCTGCTGCGCACCCGGCGGGCGAGCACCCTGGCCGAGATCGGCGCCTGGGAGCTGCGCGACCCCCGGCTGACAGCCCTGCTCGCCGGGTACGCCCTGGCCCACGGCGTCGATCCGGCCACCGCCCCGGCGAGCGCGGCCGTGCTGCCGTACATGGAGCATGCCTTCGGCACCTGGTATGTGCGCGGCGGGATCCGGGAGTTGGCGCGCGCGGTGTACGAGCGCTGCCTGGCCCGGCGGGTGGAGTTCGTCTTCGGCGCCGAGATCACCCGGATTCTGGTCGAGGACGGCCGGGCGGCCGGGGTGGAGCTGGCCGACGGGACCGTGGCCGAGGCGGACTTCGTGGTCGGGGCGGAGCCCTGGCGGCTGGGCGGCCTGGTGGCGGGGACGCCGTACGGACCGGGGGCCCTCGCGCCGGAGCCCGAGGACCGGTTCCCGGGGCGGATGGTGGTCTGCCTGGCCCTGCGCGGCGCCCGCGAGCCCGGTGCCGCGCATCGCACGGTGGTGCACTCGGCCGACCCCGAGGGCGAACTGGACCTGTTCCGGCACGGCACCCCGCCGGGCCTGCCGACGGTCCGCGTCGACCGGCCTGACGACCCGGCGCTGCGCCCCGACGACACGCACGAGTCGATGGTGCTGACGGCTACGGTCCCGGCGGCGACACGGTACGACTGGGGCGCGCCGGGTGTCGCCGACGCGTTCGCCGAGCGCATGATCACCGCCGCCGAGCGCGCGGTTCCCGGGCTGCGGGAGCGGATCCTGTGGCGCGAGGTGCGCACCCCCCTGGACACCGCCCGGGAGACGGGCGCCACCGGAGGCGCGGTCCCGCCGCCCGCGCTGGCCGCGCCGCAAGGCGCGCTGCACCCGGCCAACACCACGGCGATACCAGGCCTGTTCGCGGTCGGCGGCTGGTCCCACCCGGGCGGCGGGCTGCCGCACGCGGGCATGTCGGGCGCGCTGGTGTCCGGGCTGATCGTGGAGGGTCCGGACTTCCGGGGCTCGCAGTGACCCACACGTGAGCCGGGCCCCGACCGGGGGCCCGAGCCTCACCCGGGACCCGAGCCTCACCCGGAGCCCGGGCCTCACCCCGGTCGGTGTCCGTGTCTCAGTAGCGGTACTGCTGCTCGTCGTACCCGGCGCCCGGCTGCTGCTGGCCATGGCCCTGGTAGGGGTACGGCTGCTCCTGCGGGAGTTCGCCGCCCTGGCCCTCGTCGGTACGCTGCTGCGGCACCCACACCCCGCCGGCCGGGGTCTCCCCGTAACCGCCGGTGGCGTACGGGTCCTGGGGGTAGCCCTGCTGGCCGTACTGCTGGGCGTAGCCGGGGTCGTAGCCGTCGCCGGGGTAGGACTGGCTGCCGATGTAGGGGTCCGAGTAGTTGGCGTAGCCCTGCTGGGAGGTGGCGTCGTAGCCGTAGCCCTGTTGCTGTCCGTAACCGGAGTAGTCGTAGGACTGCCCCTGCTGCTGGGCGGCGTGGGTGGCGGTGTCGCCGTAGACGCCGTAGTTGCCGGTGTCGTCGGGCAGGGGCAGCGGCTCGTAGACGGAGACGGGCTCGGCGGACGGGGGACGCGCGGGCGAGAAGACGTCGTCGCGGTCGTAGTCGTCGTACGCGTCCGGGACGGAGCCGTCCTGGGCGTAGGAGTCCTGGGCGTAGGAGTCCTGGGCGTAGGAGTCCTGACCGGGGGCCAGGTCGTCGTCCGCGCCGGTGGCGGCGGGCGCGGGGGCCTCCGCAGGCTGGGCCTTGCGGTCGCCGCGGCCGCGGCGGCGCTTGCTGCCGCCGGACTCCGCGGCGTCGGCCTCGGGCCGCCGGACCGCCCAACCGGCCACGAAGCCGCGGCGGAAGGAGAGCGTGACAAGGGTCTGCCCGATGGCGAAGGCGATCGCGCCCGCCCCAATCACGAGGACGGACGGCATCAGGACGCCGACCACCACCCCGAGGAAGCCCGTGAAGGCGAGCAGCCGCCAGCGCAGACGCGCCTTGTACTGCAACAGCACCTCGCCGAGCAACCACAGCGCGACGCCGCCGAATGCGATGTAGAGGACCGTCCAGCCCATGTACGCCCCTCTCCCAGTGGCCGTTACGCAGTGTGTCTCAACACCACGCGGCAGGTCTAGGCCTGCGGGGGGTGGTGCAGGCCCAGGTTCTCGTAGATCTCCAGGGTCGCCGTGGAGCTGTTGAGCGTGATGAAGTGCAGTCCGGGCACGCCTTCGGACAGCAGTCGCGCGCAGAACTCCGTGGCGAAGTCGATACCGATGGAGCGTACAGCCGCCGGATCGTCCTTCGCCGCGAGGATCCGCTCTTTCAGGGCGTCCGGGAACTGAGCGTTGCTGAGCTTGGGCAGCCGCTCCAGCATGCGCACGCTGGTGACCGGCAGGATCTCCGGGATGACCGGGGTGTCGCAACCCGCCTCCACCACCCGGTCGCGCAGCCGCAGATAGGACTCGGGCTGGAAGAACATCTGGGTGATGGCGTAGTCGGCACCCGCGCGGCACTTGTCCACGAAGTGGGCGACATCGGTGTCCCAGTCCGCGGAGCGGGGGTGCATCTCCGGGAAGGCGGCGACGCCCACGCAGAAGTCGCCCGACTCCTTGATGAGGCGCACCAGTTCGGCCGCGTAGGTCAGGCCCTTGGGGTGCGCCACCCACGCGCCCATGGGGTCGCCGGGCGGGTCGCCGCGCACGGCGAGCATGTTGCGGATCCCGGCGTCGGCGTACTGGCCGATGATGTTGCGCAGTTCGGCGATGGAGTGGTCGACCGCGGTGAGGTGGGCGACCGGGGTCAGCGTGGTGTCGGCGACGATCTGCTGCGTCTCCTTGACGGTGCCCGCGCGGGTCGAACCGCCGGCGCCGTAGGTCACGGAGA
>NZ_MUNF01000275.1 GCF_002154555.1 Streptomyces murinus | reverse complement strand
ATCCACCTCACCCGCCTCACCGCCCGCCTCTTCGGCTTCCCGCGCGCCATCGCCCACGGCATGTGGACGGCGGCGCGCTGCCTGGCGGAGCACGGGGACGTCCGCGCGGCCCGGGTGGAGTTCCGGGCGCCGGTGCTGCTGCCGGGGGTGGTGCGGTACGGCGCGTTACCGGAGGGCGACCGGTTCGAGCTGCGGGGCGCGGACGGCCGGGTGCATGTGTCGGGGCGGGTGGGCGAGGCGCCGTAGGACGCTGGAGGGCCCGGTAAGAGGTACCCCACGTACCCTCGTCCCCATGCTGCTAGCCGCCATTCCCTCCCCCTCGGTGAACGGTTTCCACCTGGGGCCCCTGTACATCCACTTCTACGGCCTGATGTACGTCGTGGGCATCGGCCTCGCCGTCTACCTGGGCCGGCGCCGCTGGCAGGCTGCGGGCGGGGACCCGGAGCTGGTGGACGAGGTCGCGATGTGGGGTGTGCCGTTCGGCATCCTCGGCGGCCGGATCTACTTCGACCTGACCACGCCGAAGGGCATCCCCCATCACTGGTGGGGCCTGCTGGCGGTGTGGGACGGCGGGCTGGGGATCTGGGGCGGGGTCGCCCTGGCCACGGTGGTCTGCGTGTGGCGGCTGCGCCGGGCGGGTGCCTCGGTCGCCGGGATGATGGACGCGCTGGCCCCCTGCCTGCTGATCGCGCAGGCCATCGGCCGTATCGGCAACTACTTCAACCAGGAGCTGTTCGGCGGCCCGACCAGCCTCCCCTGGGGCCTGGAGATCGACCCCGCCTACCGCCCCGCGGGCTACCTCCACAACGCCACCTTCCACCCCACCTTCCTCTACGAACTGATCTGGAACCTCCTCCTGGCGGCCCTCCTGATCCGCCTGGGCCGCAGCGGCCGGGTCCGTCCGGGCGGCCTGTTCCCGCTCTACGTCGCCGGCTACTCCGCGTTCCGCGTCTTCGAGGAGTCCCTGCGCGTCGACTACTCCCAGTACTTCCTGGGCCTGCGCCTCAACTTCTACATCGCGGCGCTGGTGGCGCTGGCGGGTGTGGTGTGGTTCGTGCTGCTGCAACGGCGTGCGCCGCGCGAGGCGATCGCGGGGACCGCCGAGTCCGGTGAGTCCGCCGAGTCCGGTGAGTCCGGTGCCGAGGAGACCCCGGCCCGTCCGTGACGCGGGTGCGTTGCGCAGGTGCGTTGCGCGGGTGCGTCAGGCGTGTGCGGGTCAGCCGGTGACGCCGGGCACGACCAGGCCGGATTCGTACGCGATCACCACGGCGTGGGTACGGTTCTGGGCGCCGAGCTTGGTCAGCACGTTCCCCACGTGCGTCTTCACCGTCTCCAGGCTGACCCCGCACGACCGCGCGATCTCCGGGTTGGACAGACCGGTGGCCATCAGGCGCAGCACCTCCTCCTCCCGGACCGTCAGCGCCGCCTGCGGCAGGGCCTCGGCGGAGTCCAGCGGGCGGGCGGTGACCAACCGGCGCAGGGCCGCGGGGAAGAGGATCGCCTCGCCCGCCGCGACCACCCGCACGGCCCGGGCGATCTCGGGGACCGGGAGCCGTTTGAGGACGAAGCCGGCGGCTCCGGCGCCGAGTGCGGCGGTGACGTAGCCGTCGTTCTCGAAGGTGGTGATCACCACGACCTTCGGCGGCTCGGCCGGTCCGGCGAGGAGCCGCCGGGTGGCCTCGATGCCGTCGAGCCGCGGCATCCGCACATCCATCAGAACGACGTCCGGCCGCAACCGCCGTGCCCGCTCCACCGCCTCGACACCGTCGGCGGCCTCCCCGACCACCACGATCCCCGGCTGGAGCGCGAGCAACGTGCGCAGACCGCTACGCGTCACCGCGTCGTCGTCGGCGATCAGGAGGGTGACGGGCGCGTTCGTGTCGGGGCCGGTCGCGCTCGCTGCGCTCGCCTCGGGGCCGGCCGTCGCGCTCGCGTTGTGGCTGGTGGTGATCACCGGGCTCGCCTCGGGGCCGATCGTCGTCTCGCTCGTGTCGGGGGCTGCCGTGGTCGCCGGGCTCACACCGGGGCCGGGCGTCGTCGCCACGCCCACCCCGGAGACGGTCGCGGCCGTCGCGCTCACACCGGGGCCGGTCGCAGTCGTCGCGCTCACGTCAGAGCCGGTCATCGCGTCACGCCCGCGTCGGGGGCGGTCACGACGCAGCCGGTCGTCGTCGCGCTCGCCTCGGAGCCCGCCGTGGTCGCCGCGCTCGCGAGGGAGCCGGTCATGCCGGCACCCGTACGGGCAGCCGGGCCGTGAGCCGCCAGTGGTCGGGGCCGTCGGGGCCGGCCGTGATCTCGCCGTGCAGGAGCCGTACGCGCTCGGTGAGTCCCGGCAGGCCGTGGCCGGACGTCGGGAAGGCCGTCGTAGCCGAATCGCCCCCCGGACCGGTCCGGTTGACCACGCTGAGCCGTAGCGCGTCCGGGGTGGCCGTCACCGTGACCCGGATCGGGCCGCCCGCTCCGTGCCGCAGCGCGTTCGTCAGCCCCTCCTGGAGGATCCGGTACGCGGCGCGGGCCGGTGTCCCCCGCACCCGGGTGAAGTCGCCCGCCAGCTCCGGCTCCACCACCGCGCCCGCGTGCCGCAACCGGTCGAGCAGCTCGGGCAGATCGGCCAGGGAGCGGGGCGGCGCCGTAGCCGTCTGCTCCTCGCGGAGCATGCCCAGTACGTAGTCCAGGTCTTCGAGGGCGGCCCGGGTCGACTCCTCGATGCTGCGCAGCGCGGCGCGCGCCGCCTCCGGGTCGGCGCCGAGCACCTCGCCCGCCACCGCCGCCTGGATCGTGGCGGCCGTCAGCGTGTGTCCGATCGAGTCGTGCAACTCATGGGCCAGCCGGTTGCGTTCGGCCAGCGCCCGCTCCCGCTCGGCCGCCAGCGCGAGCCGCTCCGCCGACGAGGGGCCGAGCAGCCGGGGCGCCAGCCATCGCAGGGCGCCCGTGACCGCCAGGCACAGCACCGCCGCGAGCAGCAGGCAGCCGAGCGCCGCCGCCCAGCTCTGCCAGCCGTGCTCCGGCCGCAGCGACCAGCCGCGCACGCTGACCCCGGCCTCGGCACCGGCCCAGCCACCGGGCAGCAGCAGGCCCGCGCAGACCAGCAGGACGGCCGACTGCGCCCCCGCCCAGCCCAGGGCCACGTGCGCCAGCAGCCACAGGGGGGTGCGCAGGCGGTCGGAACCCGGTGCCGTGGAACGGGCCGATGCCATGGAGCGGGCCGATGCCGCCGTGGAACGGGCCGGTGCCGTGGAACGGGACGACTCGGCCACGGGGTCCGGCAGCGGCACCCCCAACATCCGCCGGGCGCACGCGATCAGCACCCGCCGCGTCGTACGAGCCAGCCCGATCACGCCGATCAGCACGGCCCAGACCAGCACGGTCAGGACGATCCGCACGCCCTCCGGAGCGGACGGCCACGCCAGCGCCGGCAGCGCCGCGAACGGCAGCAGGGGAAGGCTCACCAACGCGCCGCAATAGGCGAAGAGTGCACCCGCGTACGTGGAGCCGCGCAGCAGCGGCCGGAATCCCCTGGTCATAGCCACGTCAGTATGCCCGGACGGCTCACCGGCGGCCTCCCTCGATCGGGGGAGCGGATTCTCCCGCCTTTCCGCGATGTGTGCCGCGGGTCCCGAACTCCACCATCGAGGCTCACCGGTTGACGGGATGGAAGGACGGGCCGATGAACGCCCAGGGAATCGAGACGCACCACATGGCGTCCGCGCGACCAGACGCCGTAGGGACACGGCTCACGACACCGAGGAACGGACTGGCCACGGCCGCCCTGACGCTGGGCGTCACCGGCCTGCTCACCTCCGTCGTCTTCGTCGGCGGCCCCCTCGCCGTGATCGGCCTGATCCTCGGCATCGCCGCGCTGATGACGGCCGGAAGGACCGGCGCGGGTCGCGGCAAGGCCGTCACCGCCCTGGTGGCGTCGGCCCTCGCCATCGTGGTGTCCGGGCTGGTCGCCGTCCTCGTGCTCTGGTACGCGGACCAGACGCAGGAGTGCTACCGGCCCGACAGCTTCCACCAGTACACGCAGTGCGTCCGCCTGCACCTCGACGGAGACCGACCGGCCTCCTCCCACCGGTGAACCGGCCGCCCACCCTCTTCGACAAGGACGAGCACACCGTGCGCAACGGAACCACCCGCCGAGCCTTCCTCCTCGCCGCCGGCCTCACGGCGGCCTGCCTCTCGTCGCCGATCCCGGCCCCGGCCCTCGCCGCGTCCGGTTCGTCCGGCGTCTCCACCGCCGCGGCCCCCCTGCGGGAGTACACCCAGCAGAAGCTCCACTGGAAGCCCTGCGACGCGAAGAGCCCCCGCGCCCTGCGGTGCGCGACGCTCAAGGTGCCGCTGGACTACAGCGACCCCGGGGGCCGGAAGATCAGCCTCTCGATATCCCGGCTGAAGGCGACCAGTACGACGGAGCGCCGCGGCGTCCTGCTGCTCAACCCGGGCGGCCCCGGCGCACCCGGACTCCAGCTGCCCACCGAGCTCCAGTTCCCCGCGGAGGTGAAGCGACAGTACGACCTCATCGGCTTCGACCCGAGGGGCGCCGGCCAGAGCTCCCCCGTCAGTTGCGGCCTGACCGCCGAGGAACAGGCCGACCATCCGTACAAGGCGGAGACCTTCACGAAGGACGTCGAGTGGGCCCGCACGGTCGCCGAGAAGTGCCGGGCGAAGGCCGGTGACCTGCTGCCGTACCTCATCACCCGCAACAGCGCCCGCGACATGGACGTCATCCGTGCCGTGCTGGGCGAGAAGAAGATCTCCTACCTGGGGTACTCCTACGGCACCTACCTCGGCGCCGTCTACATGCAGCTGTTCCCCGGGCGCGCCGACCGGTTCGTGCTGGACAGCGCGACCGACCCCACGCGGATCTACCGCGGGACGTTCCAGGACATGGCGAAGGGCGCCGAGCAGGCGTTCACCCGATGGGCCGAGTGGACCGCCCGGCGCGACCGTACCTATGGACTGGGCGACACCCCCGCCGAGGTCCGCGCGACCTACTGGAAGCTGATCGCGCGGGCGGACCGCGAGCCGATCATCTTCGACGGACAGGCGCTGACGGGTGACGACATCCGCGCCGACAACAGCACGTTCTTCCACGTCGAGGCGGGCGCCGAGCGGATCGCCGCGCTGAAGATGGCCGCCGAGAACGGGACCCCGGCCCCCACCCCGTCCGGTACGGCCGGCACGTCCGGCACGTCCGACCAGGCCGAGGCGCCCGACGACAACTACGCCTCCATCGCCTGGTCCGTCATGTGCGCCGACACCCGGACCTGGTCGCACGACCCCGAGCGCTACCGCCGCGAGGCGATCCGTGACAAGGCCCGCTACCCACTGTACGGCGACTTCGCGAGCGCCATCACGCCGTGCGCCTTCTGGCCGCGGGGCAGCGAGCCGCAGACCACGATCGACAACACGGTCGGCGCGCTGATCACCCAGAACGAATGGGACCCCCAGACCCCCCTGTTCGCCGGCCGGGCCATGCACCATGCCCTGCGCGGCTCCCGGATGCTCACCGTCACCGGCGGCGAGGGACACGGCGTCCTCTACGTGCCCGGCGGCAACTCCTGCGCGGACAAGGCCGGCACGCTCTACCTGACCACGGGCAGGCTCCCCGCCGAGGACGTGACCTGCCGGGCCACCGCGGACCCGGCCTGACCGGCCGGGCCACCGAGCTGCCGGGCCACCGAGCTGCCGGGCCACCGCGATCCGGCCCTGACCCGCCGGGAGGTCAGGGCCGGGCGGCCGACGCCACCCCCGGCGGCGCCCAGCGGTTTCCGGACATCAGGTTGCCCAGACCGGACCAGGCGAAGTTCATCAAGGCGGCGGAGGCCTGGGCGGCGGTGGCGGTCGGGGTGGTGTTGGTCCAGTCGGCCAGGGATTCGGCGGCGCCGACCAGGGCCACGGCGAGGCCCTCGATCTCCCGGGTGGACAGATCACGGGAGTGCGGGGACTCCTGGGCGGCGCTCGCGATCAGACGGGTGACGAAGGCGGTCATCTCCGCGCGCATGGCGTCGGCCTCGGCGGCGAACCGGGGGCCGTGGGTGCGGGCCTGGAGGTGGAGGACGGTCCAGCCGTCGGGGTGCTCGGCGGTGTAGGTGAAGAACGCCTGCACACCGTCCCAGAGTTGGCGGTCGGCGGGGAGGGCGGGACGGACCGCCGCCCGCACGGCCTCGGTCAGGGCGGCGGCCTCACGGCGGATGCACGCGGTGAAGAGGTCGTCCTTGGAGTTGAGGTAGAGATAGACCAACGGCTTGGAGACGCCCGCCAGTTCGGCTATCTCGTCCATCGACGCGGCCGTGTACCCGTGCCGGGCGATGATCTCCACGGCGGCGTCGAGCATCTGCCGCTCGCGCTCCGCCCTCGGCATCCGTCTGGTCCTGCCGCCACCCATGGGGGCAAGACTAAAGGGACGCCGGGGCCGCCACCCGGCCTTTGACGATCTTGATGTTCCCGGTGGCCGGTGCCGGATACGGCTACGGGTGAGGGGTGTCGCCTACGACGGCTGGCTCTGCGCCCGCGCGCTGTCGTCGGCGATGTCCTCCTGGCTGCGGTTCGCCTCCAGGTTCGCCTTCATCCGGTCGACCCGGCCGACCACGTGCATCGAGGCCCGGTCCCGCTCCTTGCGCAGCACGACCCAGCTGATCGGCGCCGAGACGACCAGGGCGAGCAGGGCGATCCACAGGCCGTTGGAGCTGCCGAAGCCGCGCGGGAAGATGCCGGAGTAGACGGCTCCCCAGACGACCAAGAGGCAGCCCACGAAGATACCGAGGCGCTTCAGCGTGTAGCGGAGCATCTCAATCCACTCGTCCGATTCCAAAAGGGGTCATCGTCCAGTGAAGCACGCCTCGTGGGCGATCATGCAGCGGGGTCTGCGGGGGCGAAGCGGTCAGCCGAGGGACAGCAGCATGAAGATCTCGTCGCGGTCGTCGTCCGGGGCGACGCGGACGGCGCCGGGGACGCGGCCGACCTCCTTGTAGCCGCAGGAGCCGTAGAAGCGCTCCAGGCCGTGGCCGCCGCGGCAGGACAGACGGATCGCCTCGATGCCGGGCGTCGCGCGGGCCGCGTCCTCGGCGGCGGCGAGCAGGTCGCGGCCGTAGCCCTTGCCCTGGTGGCGGGGGTGGACCATCACGGAGTACAGCGAGAGCCAGTGGGCGTTCAGATGCTGCGGGTTCCCGGTGAGGAACGCGGCGGCGGCGGTCGTGCCGTGCGCGTCCCGGCCGACGAGGAGCCGGGTCCGGCCCTCGGCCATGTGCACGAAGTGGCGTACCAGCTCGGGCCGTATCTCCTCGCGGTGGACCGGCGGGACGAAACCGACGGCGCCGCCCGCGTTCGACACGTCCGTCCAGAGGTCGAGGAGGTCGTCGCGCAGGGCGGGGGTGATGGGGGGTTCCAGGGTGAAAGTAAGGGTCACTGGCGCATCTTATTCATTACCCGAGGGCCCGTGCGGCGATTTTCAGATCGGCGAGGAAGCCCTGGTAGGCGGCGTCGCGGTCATCGGAGCGGAGCACGGACGACGGGTGCACGGTGGGGAGCAGGCGTTCGGGGCGACCGTGGATGTCCTGCTCGATGACGGTGCCGCGCACCCGGCCGACCCGGAAGGAGGAGCCGAGCAGCGCCTTGCCCGCGGTGGCGCCGAGGACGACGATCAACTCGGGTTGGACGAGCGCCAGTTCCCGCACCAGCCAGGGCGCGCAGGCCGACATCTCCCGCAGGGTGGGGGCACGGTGGATCCTGCGCTTGCCGGGCTCGGTCTGCGCGAACTTGAAGTGCTTGACCGCGTTGGTGACGTACGCCTGCGCCGGATCAAGCCCGGCCTCCGCCAGCGCCTTGTGCAGCAGATGCCCGGCCGGACCCACGAAGGGCCTGCCCTGCCGGTCCTCCTGATCACCGGGCTGCTCCCCCACGAGCATCACCCGGGCGTCCTTGCTCCCCTCGCCGAAGACGGTCTGGGTGGCGGGGGCGTGAAGGGGGCAGCCCCGGCAGTCCGCCGCCGCCTTGCGCAAGGCGTCGAGTCCGCCGCGGGCGGGGACGAAGGGGGCGGCGGTGTAGGCG
>NZ_MUNF01000274.1 GCF_002154555.1 Streptomyces murinus | reverse complement strand
GTGACGGTGCGGGCGCGGGGCGGACAAAGGCCCCGGCCCCGGTACCGCGGGAGCGGTGCCGGGGCCGGGGCCTGGAGGCGCGGGGACGCGCCTGGATCCGTACGGATCAGATGAGGTCCATGGCCGCGATCTCGTCGGGGCGGCCGTAGCTGATCGGGCCCTGGAAGCGGCGGCGCGCGGTGGCGAACCACCAGACGGTGGCCACGAGCAGGACGACGGCGAGCGCGATCGGCGCGTAGTTGAAGGAGTCCACGGTGATCGGGGACGCCTGCGGCAGCATGAACAGGACGCTGCTCAGCGCGATCCAGATCACGGCGAGCCAGCCGACCGGCTTGCTCCAGCGGCCCAGGTTCCACGGGCCGGACTCGAAGGCGTCACCGAGCCGCAGCCGCAGGAAGATCGGGACGGCGTAGGCGAGGAACAGGCCGACCACGTTGACGCTGACGATCGCGGTGAAGGCGGTGTGCGACCACCAGCCGGGCACGATCAGGGCGAGCGAGCAGGCCACCGCGAGCCAGACCGCCTTGACGGGCGTACGGGTGCGCGGCGAGACCGAGTGCCACAGCCGGGAGCCGGGCATGGCGCCGTCGCGGGAGAAGGCGAAGATCTGCCGGGTGTTGCTGGTGAGGTTGGCGAGGCCGCAGAAGAGCATCGCGCCGATGACGATGAGGAGCATGGCCTTGGCGGTGGTCAGGCCGAGGCCGTCGATCAGGATCTGCACGGGCGGCGCGCCGTTGGCGGCCTCCTTGGCGTAGTCCTTAATGCTGTAGACCAGTGCCAGCATCAGGATGAGACCGGTGATCGCCGAATAGCCGATGGCGCGGGTGATCCCCTTGGGCGCGTTGACCGTGGCTTGCACCGTTTCCTCGGACATGTGGAAGCTGCCGTCGAAGCCGGTGAACGTCCAGCTGGTGACCAGCAGGCCGAGCATGCCGCCGTAAAGTCCGCTCGTGAAGCCGGTGTTGTTCTCGAAATGCGTGACGAACGACGCCGACTGATGGTGATCCGGTATCACTATGAGTGCGCCCACGATCACGACGAGTCCGATCAGCAGCCACCACACGGAAATGCGGTTGAGGACGGCGACGAGCTGGACCGTGTAGGTGTTGGCGAGCCCCTGGAGCACGATGATCAGGGCCGTGATCAGCACCGTCTGATGGACGGTCGGCTGGTAGGAGGGCCACTGGAGCTGCACGAAGGCCTGGATGAAGGTGGCCGCCGCATAGCCGGTCGCGGCGGTGCCGCCGATCTGTCCGACGAAATTCAACCAGCCCGTGTACCAGGACCAGGCGCCCTTGTGGCGCTTGGCGAGCTTACCGGCGGAGAAGTAGAGGGCACCGCTCGTCGGATACGCGGAGGCGACCTCTCCCATGGCCGCACCGATGAGCAGAACCATGATCGAGACGCCGATCCAACCGAATACGAGAATGCGGGGGCCACCCGCGTTCATACCGAATCCGAAGGACGAGAAGATGCCCGAAAGAATATTGATGATGGTGAAGGAGATCGCGAAATTGTCGAACGCCTTGAAACGGCGGGTGAGTTTCCGCGGATAACCCATCGCGTGCAGGGTCGCGTCGTCGTCGAGCACGACCGCGTCTTCTCCGGCGCGGGCCTTGGCCCGGGGAGCAGACATCCGTTCTGACACAGATCGGCCTTTCTCTCGTGCCTCTCGAGCGCTCGGGGCGGCTCTCGATGAGGGGGGACGGGTGACGAGCAAAGGGGGGTCAGG
>NZ_MUNF01000273.1 GCF_002154555.1 Streptomyces murinus | reverse complement strand
CCCCCCGGCACACTCCGCCGCACACCCCCTCGCACACTCCGCCGCACGCCCCGCGCGGCCACGGCAGGTCCGCGTCCGCCACCGTCCCGCAGTCGGCGCCCACCTCCACCCGCTGATCAATGTTGATCGTCCACACCCCTGTGACCTGGCACTTTCAGAAGTCGCGAAAGTTTTTCCGCGCAGGGTGTGACACTTTTGGATCCCTCGACGCAGTACTGAGTGAGCCGACTGGTCATCGGCCGTAGCACTGAGCCGGGGTTCCCCCCGTACCCGCGGCTCGTGCACCTGGCGCGGGCGGGACATGTTCCCCCGGTCCCGCCCGCGCCCCAAACCCCAGCCGCTCGGCCCGCCAGCCTCACCGGTACACGACGACCTTGTCGCCCACCCGCACTTCGGCGAACACCTGGGCGATCGCCTCCTCGTCCCGTACGTTCACGCACCCGTGCGAACCCCCGGCATAGCCGCGCGCCGCGAAGTCGTACGAGTAGTGCACCGCCTCACCGCCGCTGAAGAACATCGCGTACGGCATCGGCGAGTCGTACAGGGTCGACACATGGTGGCGGGACTTCCAGTACACATGGAAGGTGCCCTCGCGGGTCGGGCTGCGCAGGGTGCCGAAGCGCACGGCCATCTCGGACACGGTCCGCCCGTCGACCATCCAGCGCAGCGTCCGGCTGGTCTTGCTGATGCACAGCGCCCGGCCCGTCAGACAGCGCGGATCGGGCGCGGCGGCGGGCTGGCCGCCCATCAGATACAGCTCCCACCTGCCCGGCGGCCGGGTCATCGCCACCAGCCGCCGCCAGGTCACGGCGTCCGTGACACCGGTGACCGGCAGCCCGCGCTTGCCCTGGAAGCCCCGTACGGCCCGCTCGGTGAGATCGTCGTACGAACCCGTGGGCCCGTCGAACAGCCAGTCCAGCTGCCGCAGCCGCGCCTGGAGTTCCCGTACGGCCGATCCGGTGTCGCCCGGCCGCAACGGCACCCCCGCGTTCCCCGCGGACACCGGGCCCCCGCCCAGCGGCCGGCCGTCCGCGCCCAGCGGCTGCACGGTGCATCCGCACAGCGCGACGAGGGCGGCGAGAACTCCGAGCGCGGCGAGGGTCCTGCCCCTGGTCCTCATCCCTGGATGCTTCCCCACGTGACCCCCGCCGAACGACGAGGCATGGTGAGGAGGTACGGAACGTACTGCGGAGGCATCCATGGCGCGTGAGTCGGAGTCGGGCCTGCCGATCGAGCCGGTCTACGGGCCGGCCGCGCTGACCGGCTGGAACCCGGCCGAGCAGCTCGGGGAGCCGGGGTCGTACCCCTTCACCCGGGGGGTCTACCCGAGCATGTACACCGGCCGCCCCTGGACGATGCGCCAGTACGCCGGTTTCGGCACGGCGGCGGAGTCCAACGCCCGCTACCGGGAGCTGATCGCCCACGGCACGACCGGACTGTCCGTCGCCTTCGACCTGCCCACCCAGATGGGCCACGACTCCGACGCGCCCCTCGCGCACGGCGAGGTCGGCAAGGTCGGCGTGGCGATCGACTCGATCGAGGACATGCGGGTGCTGTTCGACGGCATCCCGCTGGACCAGGTCTCCACGTCCATGACGATCAACGCCCCGGCCGCCCTCCTGCTGCTCCTGTACCAGCTGGTGGCGGAAGAACAGGGCGTCCCGGCCGACCGGCTGACCGGCACCATCCAGAACGACGTGCTCAAGGAGTACATCGCCCGCGGCACCTACATCTTCCCGCCGAAGCCCTCGCTGCGGCTGACGGCGGACATCTTCCGGTACTGCACCGCCGAGATCCCCCGGTGGAACACGATCTCGATCTCCGGCTACCACATGGCCGAGGCCGGCGCCTCGCCCGTGCAGGAGATCGCCTTCACCCTCGCCGACGGCATCGAGTACGTGCGCACGGCGGTCGCGGCCGGGATGGACGTGGACGACTTCGCGCCGCGCCTGTCCTTCTTCTTCGTGGCCCGTACGACGTTCCTGGAGGAGGTCGCCAAGTTCCGTGCCGCGCGCCGGATCTGGGCCCGGGTGATGCGGGAGGAGTTCGGCGCGAAGAACCCCAAGTCGCTGATGCTGCGCTTCCACACCCAGACCGCCGGGGTCCAGCTCACCGCGCAGCAGCCGCAGGTGAACCTGGTCCGGGTCGCCGTCCAGGCCCTCGGCGCGGTCCTCGGCGGCACCCAGTCCCTGCACACCAACTCCTTCGACGAGGCGATCGCGCTGCCCACCGCCACCTCCGCGCGGCTCGCCCTGCGCACCCAGCAGGTGCTGGCGTACGAGACGGACGTGACCGCGACCGTGGACCCCTTCGCCGGTTCCTACGCGGTGGAGCGGATGACCGACGACATGGCGGCGGCGGTCGTCGGGCTGATGGACCGGGTCGAGGGGCTGGGCGGCGCGGAGGCGGCGATCGAACAGGGCTTCCAGAAGGCCGAGATCGAGCGCAACGCCTACCGCATCGCCCAGGAGACCGACTCCGGGGAACGGGTGGTCGTCGGCGTCAACCGCTTCCGGCTGGACGAGGAGGAGCCGTACGAGCCGCTGCGCGTGGACCCGGCCATCGAGGCCCGCCAGGGCGAGCGCCTCGCCGCGCTGCGCGCCGGACGCGATCAGGGCGCGGTCGACGCCGCCCTGGCCGCGCTGAGGAAGGCCGCGGGGGGCGAGGACAACGTCCTCTATCCCATGAAGGAGGCACTGCGGGCGCGGGCCACGGTGGGCGAGGTGTGCGGGGCGCTGCGGGAGGTGTGGGGGAGATATGTGCCGACCGACGCCTTTTGACCGGGCGTCCGTCGGTCGGCCCGGCCGTGTCCGTCGGTCCGCCCGCACGGTTGCCCCTCGGACGACTTGACCGGGTGCCCGTGGGTCGGCCCGACCGGGTGTCCGCCGGTCGGACGGGTGCCCGCGGGCGGCTGTTCACCCCGGCCCGGACCCGTTGTCGTACCCCCGTGCGACACTCCTTTCCATGTTCGGTGTCATCCATCTCCCCACGTATCTCGCGGGTGTGGCCCTGATCGTGCTGCTCCCCGGTCCCAACTCGCTCTACGTCCTGTCCGTCGCCGCCCGCCGAGGGGTGCGCGCCGGGTACACCGCGGCCGCCGGGGTGTTCTGCGGGGACACCGTGCTCATGACCCTGTCCGCCGCCGGGGTCGCCTCGCTGCTCCAGGCCAACGCACTGCTGTTCGGCATCGTGAAGTACGCCGGTGCCGGCTATCTGACCTGGCTGGCGATCGGCATGATGCGCTCCGCCCGGCAGCTGTGGCGCACCCGGCGGGAGCAGGCGGCCGAGGAGACGGCCGCGGAATCGGCCGGCGCCACCGAGGAACGCCCCTACCGGCGTGCCCTCGTCGTCAGCCTTTTCAACCCGAAGGCGATCCTGTTCTTCGTCGCCTTCTTCGTGCAGTTCGTGGACCCGGGCTATGCCTATCCGGCCCTGTCCTTCGTCGTGCTCGGGGCCTTCGCCCAGATAGCCAGCGTGCTCTACCTGAGCGCCCTGATATTCGGCGGCACCCGGCTCGCCGCGGCCTTCCGGCGCCGCAAGCGCCTGTCCGCGACGGCCACTTCGGCGGCCGGTGCGCTCTTCCTCGGGTTCGCGGTGAAGCTGTCGCTGGCCTCGTAGTCCGGTACCCGGGGCTCGATGGGGGCGCCGGAAGGCCGCGGCGA
>NZ_MUNF01000272.1 GCF_002154555.1 Streptomyces murinus | reverse complement strand
CCGGTACGTCGCGCCCGCGGCCGCCGCGCGGGTGCTGGCCGCCGCCGCCGTGCTGACCGCCGGGGCCACCGCCTGGACGCTGGTGCTGCTCGGCGCGACGCTGCTCGGGGACGTGCCGGCGGTGGTGCGCGGCGCCGGGCAGGGCGGGGCGGCGGCCGATCCCGTGCCGGTGGTGATCGGTCTCGCCGCGTGTCTGGCGCTGGTGGTCGTCGGCGTGCGGCTGCACCGTGCCGTACGGGCCGAGCTGCGCACCCGCCGGGCGCTGCGGCGGCTGTGCGCGGGGCATCCTGCGGACACCGAGCTGATCGTGGCCGCCTCGGCGGTGCCGCGGGCGTGCGCGGTCCCCGGGCGGCCCGGCCGGATCCTGGTCACCTCGGCGATGCTGGGCGCGCTCGGGCCCGCGGAGCGGCGGGCGCTCCTCGCGCACGAGCGGGCCCATCTCGCCCATCGGCACGATGTCCTGGTCACGGCGGCCACTCTCGCGGCGGCGGCCGATCCGCTGCTGTGTCCGGTGCGTTCGGCCGTCGTCTACCTGGTGGAGCGATGGGCCGACGAGCGGGCGGCGGCCGTGGTCGGCGACCGCCGTACGACCGCGCACGCGCTGGCGCGGGCCGCGCTCACGGCGCAGCGGGGCGGCGCGGTGTGCGCGCTGCACTTCGCCGACCGCGCCGTCACCCGCCGTATCGCCGCCCTCCAGGCCGCCCCGCAGCCGAGCCTCGGGTCCGCCGCGCTGGCCGTGCTCGCCCTGAGCACCCTGCCGCCGCTGCTGGCG
The DNA here is from genome assembly GCF_002154555.1 of Streptomyces murinus. GTDB lineage: Bacteria > Actinomycetota > Actinomycetes > Streptomycetales > Streptomycetaceae > Streptomyces > Streptomyces murinus. Next base: position 5,900 of record NZ_MUNF01000272.1, on the reverse strand, counting down.
GCGGACGCCACGGGCGACCTCTTCCGCCTGCTGACGGGCGCGCCACTCTGAGCGGACCGGGCCCCCGTCCGGACCTCAAGAGGGCCGAGCCCCGGGAGATCCGGCCTCAGGAGGTCTGGTTCGGCACCCGGTGCCGTGGCTGCTCCGGCAGTGCCCGGCGGGGGCCCGGTGGTACGGCGCGGACGGCCGGCTCGGTCATGGTCACCGTGACGGCGTCCCCGTGGTGCCGCAGGTCCAGCGGCGGCCCGTCGAGCAGCTCGTACGTCGTCTTGTCCGCGTCGATCTCCACCCGCAGCCTGCGGCCCCGGAACTGCACATGGAAGGCGAGCCGGGAGAGCCGCTCGGGCAACCGGGGGGCGAAGCGCAGCCGTTCGCCGTCGCGGCGCATCCCGCCGAAGCCCGCGACCAGCGCCATCCAGGTGCCGGCGAGCGAGGCGATGTGCAGTCCGTCGCGGGTGTTGTGCTCCAGGTCGTGCAGGTCCATCAGGGCCGCCTCGGCCGTGTAGTCGTAGGCGAGGTCGAGATGGCCGGTGCGGGCGGCGACGACGGCCTGGCAGCAGGCGGACAGGGAGGAGTCGCGGACGGTCAGCGGCTCGTAATAGGCGAAGTTCCGGGCGATCTGCTCCTCGTCGTACCGCTCGGCGAACCAGCCGTCGCAGGTGTACAGCGCCAGCACCAGGTCGGCCTGTTTCACGACCTGTTTGCGGTAGAGGTCGAAGTACGGGAAGTGCAGCAGCAGCGGGTACTGGTCGGAGCGGGTGCCGTCGAAGTCCCAGCGCTGGTAGCGGGTGAACCCGGAGTGCTGTTCGTGGACGCCGAGTTCGGCGTTGTACGGCACATGCATCGCCCCGGCCGCGTCCCGCCAGGCCGCGCTCTCCTCCTCGTCCACCCCGAGCCGGGCGGCCTCGCGCGGATGGCGTTCGACGACATCGGCGGCGGCCAGCAGGTTCTGACGTGCCATCAGGTTCGTATAGGCGTTGTCGTCGGCGACCGCGCTGTACTCGTCGGGTCCGGTGACGCCGTCGAGATGGAAGACGCCATGGGCGTCGTGGTGGCCGAGCGAGCGCCACAACCGGGCGGTCTCCACGAGGAGTTCGACTCCGGCCTCGCGTTCGAAGGCGGTGTCGTCGGTGGCCTCGACATAGCGGACGACGGCGTCGGCGATGCCGGCGTTCACATGGAAGGCGGCGGTGCCGGCCGGCCAGTACGCCGAGCCCTCCGGTCCCGCGATGGTCCGCCAGGGGAACGCGGCCCCGGCGAGCCCCAGTTGGGCCGCGCGCTCACGGGCCTCGTCCAGGGTGCTGTACCGCCAGCGCAGCGCCTCGGCGACGGCCGCGGGCGCGGTGTGGGTGAGCACCGGCAGCACGAACATCTCGGTGTCCCAGAAGGCGTGTCCGTCGTAGCCGGAGCCGGTCAGGCCCTTCGCGGGTATCGCGCGCCGCTCCGCGCGGGCCCCCGCCTGGAGGACGTGGAACAGGGCGAACCGTACGGCCTGCTGGATCTCCTCGTCGCCGCTGACCTCGACGTCGGCGCGCGCCCAGAAGTCGTCCAGGCAGGCCCGCTGGTCGGCGAGGAGTCCGGGCCAGCCGTCGTGGGCGGCGGCCGCGAGCGCGGCGTCGACCTGGTCGGCCATCGCGGGCAGCGAGCGGGTCGCTGACCAGCCGTGGGCGACCAGCTTCTCCACCCGCAGGCTCTGTCCGGGCTCCAGGACGGAGGTGACGGTCAGCCGGGCCAGGTCGGTGCCGCTCTCGCTGCGGGTGGTGGTGCGTTCGGGTCCGCTGACGACATGGTCGGCGGCGACCGCGACCCGCAGGCCGCTGCGCCGGGTCCGGTGCACCAGGCGCAGCCGGTTGCCCGTGGCGAGATGGTCCTCCTGCTCCAGGGGCGACTGGAGCGCCATCGCGGCGCGCGGGTCGCCGTCGGAGCCGGGCAGGCTCTCGTTGGCGACCAGTTCGGACTGGATCACCACCCGGCTGCGCGCGTCGACGGCCTCCACCTCGTACGCCACGGCGGCCACCGCGCGCTGGGTGAGCGAGACCAGCCGGGTCGAGCGCACGCGGACCGTGGAACCGGCCGGTGAGGTCCACTCGCAGGTCCGCTCCAGCACCCCGCGGCGCAGGTCGAGCACCCGCTCGTGGGCGGTGAGGCGGCCGTAGCGCAGATCGAACGGCTCGTCGTCCACGAGCAGCCGCAGCACCTTGCCGTTGGTGACGTTGATGACGGTCTGGCCCGACTCCGGATAGCCGTACCCGGCCTCCGCGTACGGCAGCGGGTGCACCTCGTGCACACCGTTGAGGTAGCTGCCGGGCAGTCCGTGCGGTTCGCCCTCGTCGAGGTTGCCGCGCCAGCCGACATGCCCGTTGGACAGCGCGAACACGGACTCGCTCTGGGCGAGTACGTCGAGGTCGAGGGTGGTCTCGCGGACCGTCCACGGCTCGACGGCGTACGACCCCTGGGTGATCACCGCTTGCCTCCCAGCTCGGCGAGGTCCGCCACGACGACGCTCGCGCCGTGCGCGTACAGGGCGTCGCGCTGGCCGACCCGGTCGAGGCCGACGACGTACCCGAAGCCGCCCGCGCGGCCCGCGTCCATGCCGGCCTGCGCGTCCTCGAAGACGGCCGCCCGGGAGGGTTCGACGCCGAGGTCGTGGGCGGCGGCGAGGAAGGTGTCGGGATGCGGCTTGCCGGGCAGCTTGCGCTCGGCGGCCACCACGCCGTCGATGCGTACGTCGAAGAAGTGCTCGGCGTCCACGGCCCGCAGCACATCACGGCAGTTGGCGCTGGAGGAGACGATCGCGGTGCGCAGCCCCTCGGCGCGGACCGCCTCCAGGTAGCGCAGGGTGCCCTCGTACGCCTCGACGCCGCCGGTGCGGATCCGCTCCAGGAGCAGTTCGTTCTTCCGGTTGCCGAGGCCGTTCACGGTCAGCGCGTCCGGTGGGTCGTCCGACGTGCCCTCCGGGAGGTGGATGCCGCGTGACTCCAGGAAGGCGCGCACCCCGTCGGCGCGGGGGCGGCCGTCGACGTACTCGTCGTAGTCGGCGACCGCGTCGAACGGCCGTGCCCCCGCGCCCTCCTGGGAGCGCAGGAAGGCGTCGAACGTCTCCTTCCAGGCGGCCGCGTGCACCACGGCCGTCCTGGTGACGACCCCGTCGAGGTCGAAGAGGCAGGCCTGGATGTCGTCGGGGAGTCCGAGCTGAGTCATACCGAGGACTGTTCCCCATCAACGGCGCTCCAGCGAGTGTCCCGCGCCACAATTTTCCCGGTTTCGGGGTGACACACTCGGGGGTGTGCCGTTGACCTCCGACCATGTGCCCCCGACCTTCGACGACCTCCTCGCGCGCGCCCGCGCACTCCCCCGAGGCGGCCGGCGCGCCCTGCTCGGCATCGCGGGCGGCCCCGGCGCGGGCAAGTCCACCTTGGCCGCAACTCTGGTGCGCGCGCTGAACGCCGACGGGCCGCCGTGGGCCGCCCATGTCCCCATGGACGGCTTCCATCTGGCCGATGCCGAACTCGACCGGCTGGGGCGGCGGGACCGCAAGGGCGCGCCGGACACCTTCGACGCGGCCGGGTACGCGGCGCTGCTGCGGCGGCTGCGGGAGGAGCCGGAGGAGGTCGTGTACGCGCCGGGGTTCGAGCGGGTCCTCGAACAGGCGCTCGCCGGTGCGATCCCGGTACCGCCGGCCGCCCGGCTCGTGGTGACCGAGGGCAACTACCTTCTCCTCCAGGAGGGTTCCTGGGCGCGGGTGCGGCCGGCCCTGGACGAGGTCTGGTACTGCGAGATCCCCGAGGCCGAGCGGATCCGCCGACTGGTGGCCCGGCACGAGGAGTTCGGCAAGGAGCCCGCGGCGGCGCGCGCGTGGGTGCTGGGCACGGATCAGCGCAATGCCGAGCTGGTGGCGACGACGCGGGGGCGGGCGGATCTGGTGGTCCCGGCGGGGGCGATGCCGTCGCCTCGGTGACCCCTGGGTGACCTCCTGGGTGACCCCCTGGGTGACCTCCTGCGGGGGGGGGCGATGGCGCAGCCTTCGTGCTCTTTACGGGCGCTGCTGTCGGCTTTGGACCCCTACGGGGTGCGCGACTGTCGGCTTCGGGCCCCTGGGGTGCGCGACCGTCGGCTTCGCGTCCCCCAGGGGTGGGCTGCGCCGCCTTCGCTTGGGTGGCCGGGGCAGGCCGAGCCGGCCGGGCCGGGGTGACCCCTGGTCAGCCGGGCCGAGCGGCGCCGGCCTGCGGAGTCGATCGCCTCTCGGCCGTACGGGCCGGTCGGCCCTTGGTCGGCCCTTGGTCGGTGGGGCCGACTCCCCTGGCAGCGCCGGGCGGTGGGCCGGTTCCCTCGATTGCTGGTCAACCCGCTGGTCACGGCGCTGGGTGAGCTATGTTGAGTGCTCGTGGGAGACAAAGGAGACGGACCGGTGCCCTCGCCGCAGCAGGCCCGCGCACAGGCATCAGCGATCACTTCGGGCAAGACCGCGCCGGAGGTCGAGGCCGCCCCGACCTCTCAGCTCAGGGAGTTGTTCGACGGCCCCCGTCTGTCCCCGGGGCAGCGGCGGATCGCCCAGTATCTGATCGAACACATCACCGAGGCCGCGTTCCTGTCGATCACCGAACTGGCGGACCGGGTCGGAGTCAGCCAGCCGTCCGTGACCCGCTTCGCCGGTGCCGTCGGCTTCAGCGGCTACCCCGCGCTGCGCGAACGGCTCCAGTCGATCGCGCTGAAGGCCCTGGCGGGCGGGCCCGGTGAGCCGGACCGCGCCAATGAGCTACAGGCCGCCGTGGACGCCGAACTCGCGAACCTGGAGAACCTGCGCCGCGACTTCGCCGACCCGGACCGGGTGATCCACATCGGCCGCGAGCTGTCCCGCTCCACCCCGCTGACCGTGCTGGGCCTGCGCATCGCGGAATCGCTGGCGGAGTACTTCGGTTACGCGGCACGTCGTATCCACCCCGATGTACGGCTGGTCACCCGGGGCGGCAGCGTGGCCTACGACGCGCTGCTCCAGTCCCGCGAGGCCGGCGGCAGCTGGGTGCTGGCCTTCGCCATGCCCCGGCACTCGCACGAGACCCTCCAGGCGGTCCGGGTCGCGCACCGCGTCGGTCTGAAGGTCGCCCTGATCACCGACCTCGCGCTCGGGCCGCTGGCCGACGAGGCCGACGTCACCTTCGCCACCGGCACCGGCTCCCGGCTGGTCTTCGACTCCTACGCCGCGCCCAACGTGATGGCCGCGGCGCTGCTCCAGGCGATGACCGACGCCGACCCGGAGCGGACGCAGGCGCGGCTGGAGAAGTACGAGCAGGTGTCCGACCAGCACCAGTTCTTCGTACGGGACTGAGCGGTCCTGCGGCGCCGCCCGCACACCCGTGAAGATCTTGCGGTCGTCGACCGCCCGTAGACGGATCTTTCACCTCATATCGAGGATGAATGTTTTCATACGTCTTGCAAACTGCTCGGTATATATAAATACTCTGCTGGCGGATCGCCCGCACGGACATCCCTGACCGCCGTCACCTACCCGGACGGCGCCGAGGGTGTCCGGTGGTGCGGCGCCCCTGTGCCGCACCAGGGGCGGCCCCGGTCATCCCCTAGGCCGGGGCCGCCCGCATCTCGTCGGACCACCCTCACGACGCCGCAGACCGGAAGTGACCATGCCCGTGACCATGCCCCTGACCAGCACGCGCATCAGCCCCGACTGGCCCTGCCAGGTCAAGACCCCCGGCTCGTACGACTGGGAGCGCTCGGCCGCCAAGTGGCTGCGCGAGCTGATCCCGGCACGCTATGCCAGCTACCCGGCCCTGATCCGGCACCCCGTACTGCTCGCCCGGCACGCGCGGTCTGGAGCGCGGTGCGAGCCACCCGGATCTCCTGCTCCACCTGGATCTGCGCGTGCCGGGCGAGCAGTACGGGGT
>NZ_MUNF01000271.1 GCF_002154555.1 Streptomyces murinus | reverse complement strand
GGGGTGCGGGTGGTGCGGGGCAGCGCGCGGCTCACGGGCGCGCGGACGGTACGGGTGGAGGGCGTACAGGACGCGCCCGGCGTGCGCCGTCTCACCGCGCGCCGTGGCATCGTCCTCGCCACCGGTTCACGCCCCCGCATGCTCCCCGGGCTCGTGCCGGACGGGCGGCGCGTGGTGACGAGCGACGACGCGCTGTTCGCACCCGGGCTGCCGGACTCGGTCCTGGTCCTCGGCGGGGGCGCGATCGGCGTGGAGTACGCCTCCCTGCACCGCTCCCTGGGCGCGGAGGTCACCCTGGTGGAGGCGGCGGAGCGGCTGGTGCCCCTGGAGGACGCCGATGTGAGCCGGCACCTCACCCGGGGGCTGCGGGGGCGCGGCATCGATGTCCAGGTGGGCGCGCGGCTGCTGGACGCGGAGGTGCTGGACGACGGGGTACGGGCCCGGGTGCGCACCGCGCGCGGCGAGACCCGGACGCTGACGGCGCGGCGGCTCCTGGTGGCGGTCGGCCGGGTCCCGGTCACCGAGGGCCTGGACCTGGCCGCGGCCGGCCTCGCGACGGACGCCCGCGGCTTCGTCGTACCGGCCGACCGGGGCCGGCTGGAGACGGCCGCGGAGGGGATCCATGTCGTCGGCGATCTGCTGCCGCCGCCGTCTCTCGGCCTCGCGCACGCCTCCTTCGCCGAAGGGCTGGTCGTCGCCGAGACGCTCGCGGGGCTGCGGCCCACCCCGGTCGACTACACGGCCGTACCCCGGGTGACGTACTCCTCCCCGCAGACCGCCGCCGTCGGGCTCACGGAGGCGGAGGCACGGGCCGGGGGACACGAGGTGGCCGTGCGCGCCATGCCGCTCACCGCGCTGGCGAAGGGAATGGTGCACGGCCGGGGCGGCATGGTGAAGGTGGTCGCCGAGGCCGGTGGCGGGCGGGTGCTCGGGGTGCATCTGGTCGGCCCGCAGGTCTCGGAGCTGATCGCCGAGGCCCAGCTGATCGTCGGCTGGGACGCCGAACCGGCTGACGTGGCCCGGCATGTGCACCCGCATCCCACGCTCTCGGAGGCGATGGGCGAGGTGTTCCTGACGCTCGCGGGACGGGGGCTGCACCAGCGGTGAGCACCGCGAATGCGGTGGCACCGGCTCCGGTTGGCACATGCCGAGGGGGCATCCGGCCGGACGCTTGACAGCCACCGCGCACCGTGCGGGACTGGGAGGGCGAAGCAGGGCGGACGAATCGGGGGTGAGTCTCCTGCCGGAGCTGCGCTATCCCAGCGTTCCCGAACTGGTGGCCTGCGCACGGGCGTTGGCCGCTTCGGAGCCCGGGCTGTGTGCGCTGCGGCAGGTGGGCCGCTCGCGCGCGGGACGACCCCTGCATCTGCTGTCGGTGGGGCACGCACAGCGGTCGGTGCTGGTGGTGGCGGGCGCCCACGCCAACGAACCGACCGGCGGCTCCACTTTGCGGGTGCTGGCACAACGCGTCCTGGCCGAGCGCGAGTTGCGCACCGGCACCTCCTGGCACTTCCTGCTGTGCGCGGACCCGGACGGCGCCGCCCTCCATGTCACCCCGGCCCCGCGCAGCCTGCTCGACTACCACCTCGGCTTCTACCGGCCCACCGGCGCCGAGCAGCCGGAGTGGTCGCCCTCCGTGCTGCCCCCGGACCGGCTGCCGCCCGAGACCCGGACCCTGACCGGGGTGATCGACGAGCTGCGCCCCTACCTCCAGGTGACCCTGCACGGCACCGATCTGGGCGGCAGCTGGGTGCAGTTGACCCGGGACGTGCCGGGTCTCGCGGAGCCGTTCGCCAAGTCGGCGGCGCAGCTGCACATCCCGGTGGAGACGGGCGCCTCGGACGCCGCGGGCTGGCCGGCCTCCGGGCCCGGGGTGCATGTGATGCCGGGGCCCGGGACGGACGCGGCCTACCCGAGCATGCCGGACGACGCCCGGCACAGCACCTGGTACCACGCACACCGCTACGGGGGTCTGACCGCCGTGGTGGAGGTGCCGATGTGGGCCAGTGACCTGGTGGACGACCCGGCGCCGCACCCGGCACCGGCAGCGGCGATGCGGCGGCTGGCCGGGCGGCTGCTGCGGGACTCGCTGGAGGTGGAGCGGGTGCTGGCGGAGGCGCTGCCCCGGCTCGACGGCGCCGACGGGCCGCTGCTGCGGGCCGCGCGCTGGGCGCTGGAGCTGATCCCGGGCCTGGCCGAGGACTGGACCCACACCGCGCCGGCCGCCTCCACGATGGCGTACGTCGGCAGCGTGGACGCGTTCGGGCGGCGGCTGCCGCTGCGGGCGGCCGCGATGCTGCTGCGGGTGCTGCGGGAGAGCGGCGACCGGGCGGCGCCGGACCTCGAACGGCTCGTGGCCACCTGGTCCGACGCCTTCGCCCGGCGCTTCCGGGCCCGCTGGGTGCCCCTGGACCACCAGGTGGAGCACCAGTCGCGCACGGTGCTGCTGGCGGCCCAGCAGGCCCGGGAGCAGGCGTATCCATAGGGCCGTCGGCCGATGCGGCGTGACCTCGCGCCACCGGCCGAAGCGGCGGAGCCTGGCGCCGCCGGTCAGTCGCCGAGGTCGAAGACCGAGCCCGTGCGCGCCCGCAGTTCGCAGGAATTGGTGTACGTCCGCCGGAAGTCGACCGTCCGGCCGTTCCAGCGGCCGCGCGCGGTGGCGGTGACCGGGGAGTAGATCCGCGGGCAGAACACCTTGCGGGCCGGGATGCGGTCGATGTCGCCGCGGGCCGCGGTCAGTTCGGCGCAGGCCTCGGCCGCGTACGGATGGCCATGGGGCGGCAGACAGCGCAGCAGGGCGCTGCGACCGCTGTCGGCCCGGGTGCCCGAGCGGGTGATCGCGAGGTGCAGCCGGTTGCCGTGCGCATGGGGTGCCGCCTGGGCGGGGCCCGCGGCGAGGAGACCGGCGGCGGCCAGGAGCACGCCGGCGGCCGCTGTCGCTCTGGTGAAGTACGTCATGCCCGTTGCATCGGCAGGACGTCCGGCGTTCCGCAGTGCGGGTCACCCGTTCGAACGACCGGGGCGCCGTGGCGACGCGTTCAGCCCAGCGACAGCCGGTACGCCACCCGCCCGAACGCCACCTGATCGCCCTCGCGGACCGCGACCGCGCCGACCACCCGGCGGCCGTTGACGGTGGTCCCGTTGGTGGAGCCGAGATCCCGCAGGATCCACAGCCCGCCCTGCCGGCTGAGTTCGGCGTGCACCCGGGAGACCGTCTCGTGCGTCAGCCGCAGCCCGTTGCCCGGGTCGCGGCCTATCCGCAGCCGGGTGTGGGCCGGTCCCGGCAGCAGCAGCTTGGGCAGCCGCTCGGCCTGCCAGGCGCGGCGCAGTCGTACCGTGAAACCGGAGACGGCCTCGACGGTGCCGAAGATCGCGCGGGAGAAGCGGTTGTCGCGGGGCAGGTCGGCGACGAGGACGGCGAGTTCGTCGGCGTGCCGCGCGGCGAGCGCCAGTTCCATGCGGCGCACGAACGTCTCGTGCGACAGCCGGCCCTTGGCCGCGCCGTCCCGCAGCACCTCCAGCGCCGCCTCCCGCTCCGTGTCGGACAGCCGCGCGGACGCCGGGGCCGGGGCGGTGGGGAACTCGAAGGACGACGTCACGCCTGTGATTGTCGGTCAGTGGGCGGCGGGTGTCCAGAAAGCGGGTGATCCGCGCCCGCCCGCCGGTACTTCCGCGCGGCCCGCCAGGAAACATCGCACGACACCTGGAGGGAAAGGGCCCGATCGAAGGGGAGATCGAGGGCGGGGGCGGGCACGATGGGAGCGCGGGACATCACGGTGAACAGACGAAGGGGAACCGTCCGTGCAGTTCGAGGTGTGGGCACCGCAGGCAGACCGGGTGACGCTCCAGTGCGAGGGCGCCGCACGGGCGTTGGCGCGCGATCCGGAGCGCGCTGGCTGGTGGAAGGGGGAGGCGACGGCGGGTGACGGCGCCCGGTACGGGTTCGCGCTGGACGACGGTCCGGTGCTGCCCGATCCGCGCTCGCGCCGGCAGCCGGACGGTCCCGACGGGCTCAGCGCGGTCGTGGACCAGGAGCGGTACCGGTGGCGGGTGCCGTGGCCGGGGCGGGAGTTGCCGGGCGCGGTGCTCTACGAGCTGCATGTGGGCACGTTCACCCCCGAGGGCACCCTGGACGCGGCGGCGGCCCGGCTCGGTCATCTGGTGGAACTGGGCATCACCCACGTGGAGTTGATGCCGGTCTGCCCGTTCCCCGGGCGGCACGGCTGGGGGTACGACGGGGTGTCGCTGTGGGCGGTGCACGAGCCGTACGGCGGCCCCGAGGCGCTGAAGCGGTTCGTGGACCGGGCGCACGAGCTGGGGCTCGGTGTCGTACTGGACGTCGTGCACAACCACTTGGGGCCCTCCGGCAATCATCTCCCGTTCTTCGGGCCGTACTTCACCGACACGCACACCACTCCGTGGGGCGCGGCGGTGAACCTGGACGCGCCCGGTTCGGACGAGGTGCGCGCCTTTCTCGTCGGCAGCGCGCTCGCCTGGCTGCGGGACTTCCGGCTGGACGGGCTGCGCCTGGACGCGGTGCACGCGCTGTACGACACCCGGGCCACCCATTTCCTGGAGGAGCTGTCGGCGGCCGTCGACCGGCTCGCGGCGGAGGTGGGCCGGCCGCTGTTCCTGATCGCCGAGACCGACCTCAACAACCCGCGCTTCATCACCCCGCGCACGGAGAACGGGCTCGGGCTGCACGCGCAGTGGAACGACGACTTCCACCACGCCCTGCACACCGCGCTGACCGGCGAGTCCCAGGGCTACTACGCGGACTTCGCGCGCGATCCCTTCGCCGCGCTGGCCAAGACGCTGACCGGGGGCTACTTCCACGACGGGACGTACTCCGGTTTCCGGGAGCGGCACCACGGGCGGCCGCTGGACCGCGCGCGGGTCGCCGGGCACCGGCTGCTCGGCTACTCCCAGACCCATGACCAGATCGGCAACCGCGCCCAGGGCGACCGGCTCTCGGCGCACCTCTCGCCCGGTCTGCTGGCGTGCGCGGCGACGCTGGTGCTGACCGCGCCGTTCACCCCGATGCTGTTCATGGGCGAGGAGTGGGCGGCCGGCACGCCCTGGCAGTACTTCGCCGACCACACGGACCCGGGCCTCGCGGAGGCGGTACGGCGCGGGCGGCGCCGGGAGTTCGCGGCGCACGGCTGGGCCGAGGAGGACGTGCCTGACCCGGGGGACCCGGCGACCCGGGAGCGCTCCTGCCTGGACTGGTCGGAGCCCGAACGCGTCGCGCACGCACGGGTGCTGGACTGGTACCGGCGGCTGATCGCGCTGCGCCGCGACCAGCCGGACCTCACCGACCCGGATCTCGCCGACACGAAGGTGGCCTACGACGGGCGGGCCCGCTGGCTGGCCTTCCGGCGGGGCGACGTACGGGTCGCGGTGAACCTGGGCAAGGAGGTGGCCGCCATCCCGCTGGGCTCCCGCCCGGCCCTGGTCCTCGCCGCGTGGGAGCCGGTCGAGCCCCCGGGCGGGGACGGCATGCTCCAGCTGCCCGGGGAGTCGTGCGTGGTGCTCAGCCAGCCCTGAGACGGGAGAAGCGGCTGGGGGAGGCCGCCCTGAGGCCCGTTACGGCTCCTCCCCCGCCGTCTTGAAGTCCGTCACCCGCTCCAGCAGGATCGGCTCCCACGCCCGGCGCAGCTGGGTGCGCAGCAGGGTCGGGTCGCCACAGGTACGGCCGTCGAGGCGGTCCGCGAGGCGCAGCACCGTGTCGCAGCGGGCCAGCCACAGGCCGCGCAGGCAGGGGCGGGCGCCGTACCCGGCGAGGGTGGCGGCGCGGACGGCGGCCGGGGAGCCGACGGCGACGGCGAGCCCCGCGATGTCCTCGGCGGGATCGCCGAGCGCCGCCTCGGTCCAGTCGAGGATGCCGCGCACCCGCCCGTCGGCGCTGACCACCACGTGTTCGCCGGTGAGCCCGTGGTGGGTGAGCACGGCGACACCGGGCTGCGCGGCGAGCTGGGCGGCCCCGGCCGGGGTGAGCTGGTACATCGGCGCGGCGTCGAACTCGTCGGCGGCGGCGAGCAGTTCGGCCGCGTGCACCGCCATCCGGCGCAGCGCCTCCAGGGAGCGCGGGGCGGCGCGCGGCACACCGAGGGACTCGGCCTGCCGTACCGGCACCGCGCGCAACCCGGTGAGCAGCCCGGCGAGATCGGCCTCGCCGGCCGCCGAGACCTCGTGCTCCTCGGCGGTGCCGCCGGGCACCACGGTGTCCAGGGTGCAGGCGAGGCCGGGCGCCCAGTCGGCGTGCGCGACGCTGACCGGCACCGCGACCGGGACGTGCGGGCGGACCAGGGCGCGCAGCCGCAGTTCCCGGCGGCGGCGGGTGGACGCCGCCCGGTCGGGGGCGAGGCGCAGCACCTGGCGGGTGCCGACCCACCAGGTGTACGCATGCCCCTCCCGTACGGGCCGGACGTCGGGTCCGTCGCCCTCGGGGCCTTCCTTGAGCAGCGAACGGACCAGCTGGCGGACGGTGTCCGCGGTGGGGGTCGGTGCCTGGGTCATGGATCGCGCGTTGCCGTTCCGGGTGTCGTCGGGGGTGGTCGCCCCGGGCCCGCGCCGGGCCCGGGTCCGTGCCGTCAGTCCACTGTCACCATCTCGCGTCCGGTGTTGTTGAGGCGGCGGCCGCCGTCCTCGGTCACCGTCACGATGTCCTCGATGCGCACCCCGAACCGGCCGGGCAGATAGATGCCGGGCTCCACCGAGAAGCACATCCCGGGCACCAGCGGCAGCTCCTCGCCCTCGATCATGTACGGCGGCTCGTGCGTGGTGACGCCGATGCCGTGCCCGGTGCGGTGGATGAAGTACTCGCCGTACCCGGCGTCGGTGATCACCTTGCGGGCCGCCCGGTCGACCTCCTGGCAGGCGACGCCCGGCCGCACCGCCTGGTAGCCGGCCTCCTGGGCCTCGCGCACGATGTCATGGACCCGGCGCTCCTCCTCGGTGGGCTCGCCGACGTGCACGGTGCGCGTGGTGTCGGAGCCGTAACCGTCCTTCAGACCGCCGAAGTCGAGGACGACCATGTCGCCGCGCTGGATGACGCGGTCGCCGACCTCGTGGTGCGGGTTGGCGCCGTTGGGGCCGGAGCCGACGATGGTGAAGTCGACCTGGGAGTGGCCGAAGCGGCGCAGCAGCGCGGCGAGGTCCCGGCCGAGGTCGGACTCGCGGCGCCCGGCGAAGGTCACCTTGCGGATCTCCTCGAACGCGGCGTCGGCCGCGGCTCCGGCGGCCGCCAGCAGCTCCACCTCGGCGGCGTCCTTGACCGCGCGCAGCATGGGCAGGGCGTCGGTGAGGGCGGCGTACGAGCTGTCGGGCAGGGTGCGCTGGAGGCCGAGGACGTGCATGCCCCAGGTGTTGTCGCTGATGCCGTAGCGGCCGCGGCCGTCGAGCAGCTCGGCGGTGACGGCGTAGGGGTCCTTGCCGTCGGTCCAGTCGCGCAGGGTGAGCGCCTCGCCCGCCACGGAGTGCTCGGCGTCCGGGGCCTCCAAGGTGGGGACGACGAGGACGGGGTCCTGGCCGGGGGCGAGGACCAGCAGGGTGAGCCGCTCGGTGACGGCGGTGGGGGTGTAGCCGGTCAGCCACACCATGTCCGGTCCCGGCGCCACGAGCAGCCCGGCGAGACCGGCGTCGGCCGCGGCGCGCGCGGCACGCTCCATGCGGGCCTTGTGGTCGGCTGCGCTGAAGGGCGTGGTCGTCGTACCGGTCATCCGGGCCTCCGGGTGGTTCTGGCTGGTCGGGCGGGTGGCAGGGCGCGCGGAAGGCGCCCCGGGCAGCATCCTGCCCGCCCGCACCGGGCCACGCGACCCGATCGGACGATCCCACGTCCACCGGGCCACGCGACCGATCGGCGGATCCCGCGTCCGCCGGGCACGGCAAAGATCCGCGCGGGGCGGGCCACGGGGGTCGGCAGGACGTCCGGCCCCCCGCCATCATGGCCCACCGGCCCCCGGTTTCCGCGTCGCTCAGGTCACCACGCCCGGCACCACCGTCAACTGCTGGAAGCCGCCGCCGCTGTGCCGCACGGTCAGCAGGACCTCGCTGCCGGGGCGGGCGCGGGCGACGGCCCGTGCCAGGTCGGCTGCGGTGTCGACACGGGCGCCGCCGAACTGGAGCAGGACGTCCCCGCGGGCCAGGCCCGCCCGGTAGCCGGGGCCGGGCGTGTGCACGCCCACCACCAGCGCGCCGGGGCTGCCGTAGTCGACGGCCTCCACGCCCAGGGTGGCCCGGGCGCCGCTGTCCCGCACGGCCGCCGCCGCGGCCCGGGGCTGCGCCGCGGTCTCTCCTGCCCCGCCGAGCACGGTGGCGCCGACCGCGCCGATGCCCACGCCGGACAGCACCAGCAGGGTGCCCGCGCAGGCGCCGAGCAGCAGAGTCCGCAGCCGCCGGCGGCGCCGGGTCGCGGCGTGCGGATGGTGGGCGGGGCCGCCGCCCGTGCGCGGGCCGCCGCCCGCCCGGGGACCCCGGCCCGGCAGCGGCCTGGGCCGCAACGCAGTGTGTTCCATGGTTCGTTCGCCTCCGGACGGTCATCTACCCGGCGCACCGGCCCCTGACGAGACACGAACGAGTGAGACTGGCCGGAGGCCGGCGGCGGGTAGTCACTACGGACGCCCCGCGCACCGGCCCCCAGCCCCGGCTCTGGGTCGCTCAGGGTCGGCTCAGCCCATGTGCCCTCCGTGGCCGCCGTCGTGCATCGCGCCGTGGTCGAACTTCATCGCCTCGGCCGGCATCACGACGAACGGGCGCATCATGCCCATGTCCTCGTGCTCCAGCAGATGGCAGTGGTACATGAACCTGCCGTACGCCCCGTCGAAGCGGCCCATGACCCGCAGCAACTGGCCGCCGGGCACCCGGAAGACGTCCTTGTGGCCCTGCTCGTTGGGGGCGAGCGGGATCGCGGTGCCCGCGTCGTGGCGGATCGGGGTGCGGGTGCCGCCGACCGCCGGGTCGAAGCCGGAGACGTCGTAGGCGTCCCGGCCCAGCAGCTGGAAGTCGGCCAGGTGGATGTGCATGGGGTGCACGATGGGCGCGAGGTTGAGGAAGCTCCACTGCTCGTAGCTGCCCTCGCCGATGGTGAATCCGAGCCCGTCGTTGAAGGTCCGCGCGATGCGCCGGTACGTCTTGGTGGCGCCGTCGGGGCCCGTGAGCCGGATGACGCCGTCGGCCGGGAGCACCGGTCCGTCGGTGTCGGTGACCTCGGTCATCTCCCAGATCTCCGGGTGCCCGCCCGCGCCCTTGGTGGCGGGCGGGGTGAGCACGACCAGCCGGTGGCCGTGCGGCAGGTCGTGGGTGAGCCGGCGGAAGGAGCCGGACAGGACCTCGGGCAGCTCGAAGGTGTCGCGCTCGGCGGCCTTACGGACCCGGAACTCCATGACGGCCGGATAGCGCACGTCACCGGCCGGGTCGGGCACGCCCGCCGGCCGGCCCGGGCCCTTGTTGACCAGCCGCAGGGTACGGCCGGCCAGCCGCCGGAAGTCCACCAGCAGGTCGAAGCGCTCGGCGGGCGCCGCGGTCAGGGTGGGCAGTTCCGCGCCGAAGTCCACCGGCACGGGCCGCGGCAGCAGCCCTCCGTCGCTGCCGATCTGGTGCACGATGCCGGGCACCGGGTCGCCGTCCTCGTCGATCAGGACCAGGTCGAAGATGCGCGCGTTCGAGGCGTTGACCAGGCGGAAGCGGTACCAGGCCGAGTCCACCTCGGCGTACGGCCAGATGCGGCCGTTGACCGTGGTGTAGGGCCCGGTGAACGGGATGGTCACCGGCTTGCCGGTCTCCGGGTCGCTCTGCTGTACGACGACCGTCTTGTGCAGCAGCCGCCCGTTGAGCCGCCCGTCCTCGTCGGTGTCGAGATTGCGGTCGGCGAGCAGCAGCGGG
This sequence comes from Streptomyces murinus, assembly GCF_002154555.1. GTDB lineage: Bacteria > Actinomycetota > Actinomycetes > Streptomycetales > Streptomycetaceae > Streptomyces > Streptomyces murinus. Next base: position 7,810 of record NZ_MUNF01000271.1, on the reverse strand, counting down.
ATCTCCCGCTCCCCGGACGGCAGATGGAGGGCGTCCTCCTCGTCGTCGCGGACGAGGTAGGTGCCGTAGAGCCCGGACATCACGTTGAAGCGGGTGATGTTCATGGCGTGGTCGTGGTACCACCACTGGGTCGCCTGGTGGTCGTTCGGGTATTCGGACAGCTGGGCGTCGCCGGAGCCGACCGCGTTGTCCGCCCAGCCGTCATTGCCGCCGCCGGTCTGGGCGCCGTGCAGATGGGTCACCGTCCAGGCGGGCAGCGCGGCGACGTCCTTGTCGGGTTCGGCGCCGCCGCGGCCGGGCTCGGTGATGGCGGGCGCGGTGCCGGGCGCGCGGACCGGCACCGCCACCGAGGTCACCGGGTACTCGGCGCCCTTGGGGACGCGGTTGGTCCAGGCGATGCGGATACGGCGGCCGCGCCGCACCTCGATGGTCGGGCCGGGGACATGGCCGTCGTAGCCCCACATCAGGGTGGGCGGCAGCTGCGGGTGCAGCCGCACCCAGGTCGGGCGCAGGGCGATCTCGGTCTCCTGCCGGACGTCGGCCGAGGTCGGCCGCAGCACCGGCGGCACGGTCAACGGCGCGACATACGGCCGCAGTTCGCCCGGCGCCCGCTTCTTCTCCCCAGTGGCGCCGGTGATCCTCTCGACGGCCTTCTCGATGATCTCGGTCAAGCTCGAACACCCCCCGTGTTCTCGCGTGGTGTCGTTCCCCTTGACTGTGAAGACCGCGAAGAGTCCGCCAAAGTTCCCTGAATGCCCTACTCCGTACGAGTAGATTCCGAAACGGCCGATCAGCCCGGAGTGAGCAGCGGTCGCACGGGCGGGCGGTCGGGCAGGAAGCCATGGGCGCGCCGTGACAGCCAGGCGTCCTTGTAACGGTCCACGCTGCGGTGCCAGTTGAGGATTCCCGCGAGCCAGTTCCGCAGGTCGTCGACGTAGCCGTCCACCGCCGCCCGGGCCTGCGGGGACAGCCCGAAGTCCTCGTACAGCACCGGCAGTTCATGGGCGACCACATGTTCGAACTGCCGCATGCGCTGGGTGGTCAGGTCGTGGACGACGCCGAGCGCGGTCGGGTAGTCGACGCCGAAGAAGTTCTGCACGACCAGGACGGCGTTGTGGATCTCGCCCTCGTACTCGATCTCCTTCTGGTACGAGAAGATGTCGTTGAGCAGACAGGCGTAGTCGATGGCGGCGTTCTCCAGGGAACGCACCGGGCCGCTGCGGTAGACCTCCGGCGGGATCGCTGGGCCCCGGCCCATCCGGCACAGGCTCAGGGTGAGGTCGGAGCCGAAGGTGGCGCGGCGCATCTCCAGGTAGTCGACCGGGTCGGGAATGCGGTTCTGGAGCTGGTTGGACAGCTCCCACACCCAGCTCTCGGTCATGGTGTCCACGGCGGCCTTGAGGGTGCGCCGCTGCCCGGTACTCATCGCGGCGGTGGTGCGGGCCCACAGGTCGATCAGGGAGCGTTCCATGGCGTTGCCGGGCACCAGCGGGGGCTCGCCGTCGACGGGCATGCAGGCCGACAGGCGGGCGGTGGTCAGACGGGCGGCGGCCAAGTCCCTGCGGTGGCCGTAGACCAGGGGGTAGTAGTCGTCGCCGTATGTGCCGAAGGCGAGCCACGCGGCGCTGAGGTCGAGGGCCTCGGGGGTGGCGTCGGGGTCGATGCCGGCGGAGCACAGGGCGAGATCGTAGGCGCGCAGCTTGTCCTCGTCCCAGACGCCCTCCTGGAGGATGCCCACCTGGTCGCACCAGACGCGCAGATTGCGGCGGGCGGAGTCGAGGTGGGGGCTGAGCTCCAGGGCGAACGGCATGTGGAACTCGGGCAGGATCGAGGGGCCGACCTTCTGGTGGGGCACATGCGTGTAGGCGCGCAGCCGCTCGTGCGCGGCGGAGGCGAGCAGGGCGCCGATCCGGGCGGCGGAGGTGCCGGGGCCGCTGGGCAGCATCCAGGGCGAGTCGTTTCGCGCGCCCTTGTTCATATAGCGGCTGGAGCGCAGATGCCATTCGTGGCCGCCGCTCTGCCAGTCCTGGAGTCCCTTGGCGTAGGCGGCGATCGCGCCCGTCTCGGCCGGGGTGAGGCGGTGTTCCAGGGCGATCGCGGGCACCTCGGTGAGCGCGGTGTGCTCGAACTGGTGCAGGCGTGAGGTGAGGATGTCGTTGACGGTGTCGGCGGCCTGCTGGGTGGTACAGCCGAAGAAGGTCTCCAGGACGAGCACGCCGTTGCTGTTCTCGCCCTCGTCCTCGACCTCGCGCTGGTAGGAGAACAGGTCGTTGCGCAGATGGACGGCGTCGGCGAAGGTCTCCATGAGCACCCGCAGCGGCCTGGTCCCGGCGACGGAGGCGGGCACCTCGGCGGTCGCGTACTCCACGAGCCCGGCGGACCAGGGCGCGCCGCCCACCTTGCGGCGCATCTCGATGTACTCGACGGGGTTGGCGATCCGCCCCTCGTTGATGTTGGACAGCTCCCACATCGACTCGTTGAGCAGATGCTCGGTGGCCACCGAGAAGCGGCGGCGCCAGTCCACCGACATCGCGGGCACCGTACGCGCCCACAGGTCCTTCAAACCCGCCTCGACGGGGTTCTCCGGCTCGGGCACGGGGATCGCTGGATCGATGGGCATGAACAGCGGGAGCCGGTCGAGGTGGGCCTTGCCGGCGGCGCGGTCCTGGGTCCGCTTGAACATGTCCAGGAAGTGGTCGTCGAAGAAGAACACCCACACGTACCAGTCGGTGATCAGCGAGAGGGCGGCGCCGTCGCAGTCGGGATGGGTGTAGGCGCACAGCAGCCCGTAGTCGTGCGCGTCCAGGTCGGCCTGGTCCCAGATCCCGGAGCCCTCCAGCATGCCCATCTCGCGCGCCCACGCGGTGGAATGGGCGCGGGCCTCGTCGAGGTGCGGATTGAGCCGCGCGGGAAACGGCATGTAGAAGTGCGGGAGTTCGAACGGCTGCGTCATGGCCGGGCCCTACCCGGGGCTCCGAACACCCATCCCACGCGCGGGACATGATCACACCATCGCGTGAACCGGACCCCAGGTGTGCCCCGTCCGCGCCCTTGCCGTGCTCGGGTGCCCGGTCCACGGTAGGCGCATGAACTCCTTCGTGCTGCCCCATGAGGTGCACGGCGACGGCGCCCACCGGGTGTTCGCCGTACACGGCTGGTTCGCCGACCGCTCCGCCTACGCGGCCGTCCTCCCGGACCTGGACCGCACCTCCTTCACCTATGTGCCGGTGGATCTGCGCGGCTACGGGGAGGCCGCGGACGCGCCGGGGCCGTACACGACGGCTCAGGCGGCCGTGGACCTGGTGGCGCTGGCCGACCGGCTCGGCTGGTCCAGGTTCTCGGTGATCGGGCACTCCATGGGCGGCGCGGTGGCCCAGCGGCTGCTCGCGCTCGCCCCCGAGCGGCTGCGCCGGATCGTCGGGGTCTCCCCGGTGCCCGCCGCGGGGATGCCGCTCTCGGGCGAGCAGGGCGCGCTGTTCACGGACGCGGCGCACAAGGCGGGCAACCGGCGCGCGATCATCGACTTCACCACCGGTGGCCGCCGTCCGGCCGCCTGGCTGGACCGGATGGTGTGGACATCGTTCCAGCGCAGCGACGCGAAGGCGTTCCGGGCCTGGCTGGACTCATGGGCGGGCGAGGACTTCCACGCCGAGGTGACCGGCAGCGAGGTGCCCGCGCTGGCCGTGGCGGGCGAACTGGACCCGGCCCTGTCGCCCGACCTGATGCGGGGGACCTGGCTGTCCTGGTACCGGCACGGCGATCTCGTCGCGCTGCCCGGGGCCGGGCACTACGCGATGGACGAGACACCGCTGGAGCTGATCCGGGTGATGGAGGACTTCCTGCGCGCGGACGGGGGCGACCGGGCGTGAGCACCGGAACCACCGGTCCGGTGCCGGACGTCTTCGACCCGCGCCGGTACGCCTGCGGGGTGCCGTACGACGCCTACCGCGTCCTGCGCGACGCGCACCCGGTGGCCTGGCAGGAGGAGCCCGAGGTCCTGGGCTGGCCCGCGGGTCCCGGTTTCTGGGCGGTGACCCGGCACGCGGATGTCGTCCGGGTCCTGAAGGACTCGGCGGTGTACTCCTCGCACCTCGGCGCGACCCAGATCCGGGACCCCGATCCGGAGGACCTGCCGTTCGTGCGGCGCATGATGCTCAATCAGGATCCGCCGCAGCACGGCAGGTTGCGGCGGCTGGTGAGCCGGGCGTTCACCCCGGGGCGGATCGAGCGGTTCGCGGCTCTCGCCCGGGAGCGGGCGCGGACCCTGCTCGCGACGGCACGGGAGCGGGCCGAGCGGGGGGACGGCACGGTCGATCTGGTGGCGGCCGTCACCGACGAGTACGCCCTGCTCAACCTCACCGATCTGCTGGGCGTCCCGGACGGCGACCGCCGGCTGCTGCTGCACTGGACGCGGCGGGTGATCGGCTACCAGGACCCGGACGAGGCCGCTCCCCGGGTCCTCGACGGCTCGGGCAGGCCGCTGAACCCGCGCTCCCCGGCGATGCTGCGGGACATGTTCGGCTACGCGCACGAACTGGCCGCGCACAAGCGCCGGCACCCCGCCGACGACATCATGACGACCCTCGCCACCGACCCCGAACTCACCGGGCCCGAGCTGGAGATGTTCTTCTTCCTGCTCACGGTCGCGGGCAACGACACCGTGCGCAGCGCGGCCCCGGGCGGCCTGCTGGCCCTGGCCGAACACCCGCGGTCGTACGACCTGCTGCGCACCGGCAAGGTTGAACTCGCCCCGGCTGTCGACGAGTTGCTGCGCTGGCATCCGCCCGTGCTGACCTTCCGGCGCACCGCCGCGCAGGACACCGTGCTGGCGGGCCGGCGCATTCCGGCGGGCGACAAGGTCGTGGTCTTCCACGCCTCCGCCAACCGCGACGAGCGGGCCTTCGCCGACCCCGGCCGGCTGGACCTCGCCCGCTCCCCCAACCCGCATGTCTCCTTCGGGGACGGCCCGCATGTCTGCCTGGGCGCCCACTTCGCCCGGCTTCAACTGCGGCTGCTCTACGCGGAGGTGGCGCGCGCCCTGCCCGGACTGCGCCCCGCGGGCCCGGCCGAGCGACTGGTGTCCAACTTCATCAACGGGCTCAAGTCCCTTCCCGTCCAGGTCGGTTGACCTGGATCAGGGCATGTGTGCCGTCCGTGCGCCAGCGCTGCCCCTCCGCCGCCACCAGCCGCGCCTCGGTGGCGGCGGTCAGCCCGGTGATCACCTCGGACTTCAGGGTGCGCAGCGCGGCCACCGGACCGGGGAAGTACGCGGTCGCCGCGGCGAAGGACGTGGTGGGCGGCCAACGCCGATCCCCCACCAGGCGCCGGTAGTTGAGGTCGCCCTTGAAAACGGTGAGGCCGGCGGCGGCGAACTCGGCACGCAGGTCCGGCGGCATCCGCTCGTACGGCAGCGGGGCGCAGAAGAAGGGGTGGGCGCGGACCGTGAGCCGCCCGTCGGCCATGGCGGAGCGGAGCAGCCGTCCCAGCTCACCGGCCGCGCCCGGCGCCGTACGCAGCCGTTCCAGGCCGTCGAGCACATCGGCCATGATCGCGTCCGAGACGTAGTACGGATACGGCTTCACCTGGAGCACCGCCCGCGCGATCCGGCCCCCGGCGAGCAGCTGGGCGATCAGCAGCAGGTCGGGGACGAGTTCACGGCCGGCGTTGTCCGCGACGAGGACCAGGTCGGCTCCGCCGCCGGGCGGCAGCAGCGACCACAGCCGCTCGCTGTCGTCGGCGACGAGCGCGGGGGCCGGCTCCCGGGCCTCGGCACCCTCGGCGGACAGCCGGAACCCCAGGTCGGCGCGGTTGCCCCAGAGCGAGCCGTGCAGCAGGGCGCGGCCCCGCTCGGGCTCCGGAAGGTCCCGCAGGCCGTCGAGGGCGGCGAGTTCCCGGTCGGTCTCCGGCGCGTCCAGTTCCGCGCGCTTGACGGGCCGGAAGGGGTCGATGCCCCGCCAGGGCCCGGGCGTGAAGTAGCCGACGGCTTCGAGGAGTCGGCGGTAGAAGTAGCTCTCGGACCACAGCCACGGCACATCGAACCAGGACTGCCCGGCGTACTCGGCCAGGCCCCACGCGTGCCAGGCCGCGCGGTCCGGGGCGTCGGCGGGCAGGGGTGCCACGGTCCCCTCGGCGCAGCTCTTCAGCAGCTCGTCCAGCGCCCGGTGCTGCCCGGGGCCGTACGGGAAGGCGTCCCGCACCTGGCGGATGATCGCCGGGTGCCGCTCGGCCAGCACACCGTGCGGGAACGAGCCGGGTTCGTTGCCGACAATCACGGATGCGAACGGGGTTTCGGGCATGTCCGTCACCGTACCGCGCGTCTCAGGCGGTTCTGATCTCCCGCTCCAGCTGCGTGGCGAGGGTGACGTAGCGGGGGCGGCGGTGCACCGGGACCAGGCCGCGGATCATCAGGTGCCACATCTCGGCGACCCGGCGCGGCAGGCGTCCCACGGGTTCGAAGCGGCCGGCGACGCGGGTGCCGAAGAAGAAGCAGACGAGCGAGTGGGCGGCGGCGGAGACATCCAGGTCGCCGTGCACATCGGCCTCGCGCACGGCCCCGGTGAACTTGCGGGCGGCGAACTCCAGCCATTCGGTGTAGGGGTGGCGCAGCGGCGGCCGCACGGTGACGTCGGCGGTGGCCAGGCGCAGTCCGGCGCGCGGCACCGGGTCGTCCACGGCGAGCCGGGCGATCCCGAAGGTGGTGCGCATCAGGCCCTCCAGGGAGGAGTAGCCGCGGCCGTCGAGATCGGCCACCAGACGGCGGGCCGCGCGGTTCTCCAGCTCCAGGATCGCGTGCGCCAGATCCTCCTTGGCGGCGAAGTGGAAGTAGAGGGCGCCCTTGGTGACCTTCGCGTGTGCGACGATGTCGCTCAGACTGGTGGACTCGTAGCCGTGTTGGTCGAACAGATCGGCGGCGGCCGTGATGATCGTGGCCCGGGTCTGTTCGGCGCGTAACTGCCTCGCCATGCTGGGACCCCTCCTCGCGAGACGAACGAACGGGACATGCGGTTTGTTTTTGACCCCTTGCATACGATAACTCACCGAATGACAACGGGAGTCCCCATGATCGCCACGATACGAGGCGGACGGCCGGCTCCTCAACGGCGTCTCACCGGAGGGCCGAAAAAGACCAACTGCCTTGCGCTGTAAGGCAGTACGGCTCTCCCGGCGGGACCGCGCACAGCAGGGCGGCGCCGCCGCGATGCCGGAGTGCACCGCGTCGGCGCCGCCTGGGCGCTGCGTTCAGGACGGCCCGAAACGACCGCTCGGGAGACGTCAGTTGACGTAGACCGATGCCCCGCCGTCGGTCACCGGTGCGTACTTGGCACTGAAGTACGCGGTGGAGAAGCAGAGCGAGGACCCGGAGGTCTTGGTGAACTGCTGGTTGGTGAAGGTGATGCTGTTGTCGGCGTTGGCCGTCTTCCCGGCCAGGCTCGGGCCCTGATAGACGCAGGTGACGCTGCCCAGCAGGGTGCTCAGCTTGACCGTGGACTGGATGACGGAGCCGCTCGGGGGCGTGACGGTGAGGGTGCCGGCGGAGGCGGCCGCCGCCGTGTAGGGCAGGTTGTCGATGGTCACGCCGGAGACGCCGAGGACACCGGTGACATTGCTGGTGCAGCCGCTGAAGGTCTGCCCGGTGAGGGACTCGGTGGCGGTGCCCGGCGCGGTCGGGTTGGCGGTGACCTTGGCGGTGAACTGGGAGGTGCCGCACTTCACGCCGCTGGTGCCGGTCGAGCTGGAGTAGAAGGTGGCCGAGGTGCCGCTCGCCAGGGGCGCGGTGAGGGTGTCGCCGACCGCGACGGCGGTGCCGCCG
>NZ_MUNF01000270.1 GCF_002154555.1 Streptomyces murinus | reverse complement strand
CCCCGTTGCCACCGCGGTGGCGGCCGCCGATGAGGGCTCCGGTGTCGACCAGGTTCCAAGAGCCGACGGTCTGCTGGGGGTTGTCCGGGGTGCCGGTGGACGGCGCGGGGGTCGCGGAGCCGTCGGCAGGCGCGGACGGCGTGGCCGGGACGGAGGGGTCCGAGGAAGACGGGTCGGACGAGGACGGGTCGGCCGGGTCCTGGCTGGACGTGCCGGTCCCGGGCTTGCCGGTGTGCTTGCCCGGGTTCGGGCTCGCGTGCTTGCCGGTCTGCTTGCCGGAGCCCTGCGTCGGCGAGGAGGAGGGGTCGGTGGAGGACTTCCCCGAGCCGGTGTCCGAGCCGGTGCCGGTGCCGGTGCCCGCGTCGGAACCGGTGCCGGTGCCGTCCTGGTCGCCGCCTTGTGTGCCCGCCGGGGCGGAGGGGTCGGGCAGTCCGGACGGGTCGGTCGTGGCGCCGCCTTGGTCGCCGCTGTTGTCGCCGGTGCCCGGATCGACGTTCACGGAACCGGAGTTCGAGGTCAGTCCGGACAGCAGGGCGCAGGTGGCCCAGGGCGAGGTGCCCTTGTCCTTGAGGATCTTCTCGGCCACAGCGATCTGCTGCGAGCGGCTGGCCTGGTCGGCGGAGGAGGCGTACTGCGTGCCGCCGTACGCGACCCAGTCGTCCTGGGATATCTGGAGGCCGCCGTAGTACCCGTTGCCGGGGTCGGCGCTCCAGGCGCCGCCGCTCTCGCAGTTGGCGACCTTGTCCCAGGTGGTGCCGTCGGCCGCGTGGGCGCTCGCGGCGCCGAGCAGCGGGATGGCGATGGCGGAGCCGGTCACGCCGGCCGCGACGAGGAGGGCCGGAGCCTGACGGGGGCGGCGGTGACGACCGTTCCCGGAGATCATGCGGAAGCCTTTCGTACGACGGCGGGGACCGGCGCGGCGGATGGTGCCGGGTCGCCGCGCTGAGGGGTGAAGGTAGCCGCACACGATCACTTGTCACAAGTTCATGCCGCGCGGATAACGCGAAGATCACAGGATTGAACGTCTGCCCCTCCGCTCCGTCACGTCCTGTTTCACCCGTCGGGCACGGCGGCGCCTCATCCTCGGGACGCGGGGCTCCCGGAACCATGGAACCGACCTGATTCCGGGGGGCTGTTCACCCAGGAGGACACACGATGCGGCACACCCGGTTGCACGGCGAGTCCGCGGAGTACCTCGCCGCCCGCGAGGAGCTGCGCCGCGCCGAGATCGAGCTGATGCGCGAACGCGAACGGGTCGCGGCCCTGCGCCGGTCGCTGCCGCCGGGGGCCGAGGTCGACGACTACGTCTTCCTGGAGGGCCCGGCCGACCTGGACGCGGGCGACACGCCGGTGCGCGAGGTCCGGCTGAGCGAGCTGTTCACCGGCGGCCCGGAGCGGCCCCTGCTCGTCTACCACTTCATGTACGGCAAACGGCAGACCGACCCCTGCCCGATGTGCACCCTGTGGATCGACGGCTTCGACGGCGTCGCCCGCCATGTCGCGCGCAACGCCGACCTGGTGGTGGTGGCCGCCGCCGGCCTGCCCACGCTGCGCCGGCACGCCCGCGCCCGCGGCTGGTCCCGGCTGCGGTTGCTCGGTGCCGGGGACAGCACCTTCAAGTACGACCTGGGCAGCGAGGACGAGGACGGTGTCCAGGACTCGACCGTCTCGGTCCTCACCCGGGACGCGGACGGCACGGTCCGGCACCGCTACTCCGCGCACCCCCGGCTGGCCGAGGACATCGACCAGCGCGGTCTCGATCTCCTCAGCCCCGTGTGGCATCTGCTCGATCTGACCCCGGGCGGCCGGGGCGACTGGTTCGCGGGCCTGGACTACTGAGCGGGCGGGGTGAACTCCACCGGCAGGGTGCGCAGGCCCCGCATGATGAGTCCGCCGCGCCAGCGCAGCTCGTCCGGGTCGGCGGCGAGCCGCAGATCGGGCAGCCGGGTCAGCAGGGTGGCCAGCGCGGTCTGGCCCTCCAGACGGGCGAGCGGGGCGCCCAGGCAGTAGTGGATGCCGTGTCCGTACCCGAGGTGCTGGTTGTCCCGTCGGCCGAGGTCCAGGGTGTCCGGGTCCTCGAACCGCTCCGGGTCCCGGTCGGCGGCGGCCAGGACGACGAGCACCGGGTCGCCGGGCGCGATCTCCTGCCCGCCGATGGTGAGCGGTTCGGTGGCGAACCGCCAGGTGGCCAGCTCCACCGGGCCGTCGTAGCGCAGCAGCTCTTCCACTCCGGTCGCCAGCAGCTCCTCGTCGCCGCGGGCGAGGGCCTCCTGGAGGCGGCGGCGCTGCTCGGGGTGGGTGAGCAGGGCGTAGGTGCCGTTGCCGATCAGATTGACGGTGGTCTCGAAGCCGGCGAACAGCAGGATGAAGGCCATCGCCGCGGCCTCGTTCTCGGTGAGGTGCTCGCCGTGGTCGGAGGCGCGGATGAGGCCGGAGATCAGGTCCTCGCCGGGCGCGGGCTCGGCGGGCAGCGCCTCGCGCTTCTTGTGGATCAGCTCGGCGAGGTAGCCGCGCATCTTCTTCACCGACCGGGCGACGCCGCCCCGGGGGCCTCCCCCGTGCCGGATCATCATGCCCGCCCAGTCCCGGAAGTCGTCCTGGTCCTCGCGCGGGACGCCGAGCAGGTCGCAGATGGCGTAGATGGGGAGCGGGAAGGCGAACTCATGGATGAGGTCGGCCGAGCCGCGCTCGGCGAACCGGTCGATGAGGTCGTCGGTCAGCTCCTGTACCCGGTCCGCGAACTCGGCGACCCGGCGGGGCGTGAACGCCTTGCTGACCAGTCGGCGCAGCCGGGTGTGGTCCGGCGGGTCGATGTTCAGCAGATGCGTCATCAGCTCGGCCTTGCGCTCGCCGGGGATGCCGGTCTTGCCCTTGGCGTGCTCGGGCTCGTCATGATGCGCCGGGTTCTTGCTGAGCCGCTGGTCCGCGAGTGCCTGCCGGGCGTCCGCGTACCGGGTGACCAGCCATGCCTCCACCCCGCTGGGCAACCGGGTCCGCCGCACGGGCGCGTGCTCACGCAGCCACGCGTACGCCGGGTAGGGATCGGCGGCGAACTCCCAGGTGAACAGCTCGGGGGCGGCGGGGACGGTGTCATCGGGGGGAAGCTGGTCGGTCACTCCTCGACGGTATCCGGCAACCCCTCCGCCTTCCGTATCGCGTCCCGGTACGTGCGGGCCGCGGCGCGCAGAGCGGTCTCCGGGTCCGTGCCGGCGGCTTCGGCCCGGGCGGCGAGGGCGAGGAGGGTGTAGCCGATGTCGTCGCCCTCGGGGAGCGGGACGTCGAGGCCGGCGACGCGGGCGCGGGAGGCGAGTTTGGCGGCGAGGGCGAGGCCGGGCTGGCCGAGCGGGATGCCCTCGGTGACCGAGGTGCGGCGCTTCTCCTCGGCCTTGGTGCGCAGCCAGTGCGCCTTGACGTCCTCGGGGGTCTCGGCCACCGCGTCGCCGAAGACATGGGGGTGGCGGTGGATGAGCTTGGCGACGATGCCGCCCGCCACGTCGTCGACGGAGAACGGTGTCTCGGGGTGCTCCTCGGCGATCCGGGAGTGGAAGACGACCTGGAGGAGGACGTCGCCCAGTTCTTCCCGCAGCTCCTCGCGGTCGCCGGCCTCGATCGCCTCGACCAGTTCGTACGACTCCTCGATGCCGTACTTGGCCAGGCCCTCGTGGGTCTGCCGGGAGGACCAGGGGCATTCGACGCGGATGCGGTCCATGACCTGGACGAGGTCGAGCAGCCGGGCGCCGGGCAGATCGTACGAGGCGGGCAGCAGCTCCAGTTCGGGCATGCGGACCCGGCCGGAGCCGGCCAGCCGGGCCAGGCCGTCGGTGAGGGCGGGCTCTCCCTCGCCCGTGGCCACGACCACCACCGCGCGTCCGCCGGCGCAGGCGTCGATCAGCTCCTGCGCCGTGGGTGCCGCCTCGGACACCTCTATACCGGCCTCGCGCAGATACGGCAGCTGCGGATGGGCGCCGTCCGCGCACAGCACGGTGTCCGCGGCGCGCAGCGCCTCCCACGCGGGCCAGGACAGCAGGCCGGGGGCGACACGGTGGCTGGTGGTGAGGAGGACGATGCGGCCGGGGTCGACGGCGGGGCTGGATGCGTTCACGATCCGAAAGTAACCCACCGCCGCGACGAGTGGATTTGGTTATCCACAGGGGCACCCGAGTCGTGTGATCGTACGACCTACGCCGCCCCTGGCCCGCTGCCTACGCCGTCCCTGATCCGCCGCCTACGCCGTGACCGGCGCGCCGCCCGCCACCGCCGTGACCTCCCGCACCCACGGTGTCTTCGCGTCCACGCGGCTGCTCTTCTGCACGTCCCAGGTGCCGTAGCGCGGGTTGACGTCGATGTGCAGTTCCCCGGACGCCTTGGACAGGGCCTTCCAGAAGGCGGGCTGGGTGGTGTCGGTGCCGAGCCGGGCCGCGAGCTTCTGCGCCTCCAGCTGGAGGCGGAGGTTCTCGTCCAGATGCGCGGGGGCGATGCCGTACTTCTGGAGCCAGGTGGTCTGGAGGCCCTTGGAGCCGCCCGCCTGCTGCTCCAGGCTCGCGCGCAGCTGCTGGACCTCCTTGCGGGTGACCGAGACGCCCTCGTCCCGCGCGGCCCGGTGGATCACCTGGTCCAGGACCATGTTGTGCAGGGTGTCGCGGGTGAGGCTGCTGGTCTGGGCGAGCACCTGCTGGTACTGGTCCTGGTCGGGCAGCGCGGCCCGCTGGGCGTCCCGGACCTCGCCGACCCGGTTCTCCAGCTGCGCGACGGTGATCCGCTGTCCGCCGACGACGGCGGCCGCGCCCGGGTGTGCGTCGTTTCCGCAGGCGGTCAGCAGGGGGGCCGCGGCGGCGATCGCGGCGGTGAGGACGAGCGCGGTGCGACGGCGGTGCAAGGGGGCCTCCAAGGGAGATTGTGCGGCGATGCACAAAGTCTTGCGGTGATCGATGGTAGGCAGTGGCGCTGCTCCGGCCAACCCATTCGACCAACGATTCACCGCGACTTCGGGCACCGGCGCACGCCCGCGAGTTCGCCGCTCAGCCCGTGATCGCCACCGGCCCGTCCCACGCGTCGCGGTCCACGGTGAGGGTCACCCCACCGTGCGCCTCTTTGCTGTTGACCATGTACTGGTGGCCGCGGCTGTGCCCGGTGTACTGCTTGGCGCCCCAGGGCCAGTCCGTGGTCGTGGTGTTCTGCTTGTCGTACAGCGCGTACCAGAGGTTGCCCGGCAGGTCCGTCTTGTCGGAGGCGGTGGCGATCGCCCTGGCGCTGGAGCTGGTGAAGCCGTAGAACCCGGCCCGGTACGTCTTGGCGTGCAGCTGCTTGCCGAAGGCACGCACATACGTCAGTACGGCGGTGTTGCACGACGTGTTCGCGGTGTCGTACCCCTCCATGTCGAGGTAGACGGGGCTGCCCGCCTTCATGCCGAGGGCGGCGGCCTTGGCGACGGCGTCATTGGCGTCCTGCGTGCCGAGAGCCGCGGCATTGGAGGTGGTCATCTTCTCCGGATTGGAGCCGGACCGGCAGGGCGGCTGGGCGCCGACGTAGATCGGGACGAGCTTCCAGCCGAGGGAGCTGACGGACTTCACCCAGGAGGCGGTGAGGCTGGGCTGGGCGCAGCCGCGGTTCCTGCCGCCCACGTAGACGGCGGCGGCGCCGTAGAAGCCGGTGTGCCATGCCTTCATGGTGGACAGCGAGGGCGCGGTGCAGGTGTCGAACGCCCGCCCGGTGAAGGTCTTCTGGGCCGGCCAGGTGGTGGCGGCCATGGAGGTCTGCGCGGCGAGGCCGGCCCCCGCGACGACGGCGGCGCCCGCCACCGCCCAGGTGATGTGTCTGCGCCTCTTGGACTGCCGGTGTCCGGCCATGGTGCCCACCCCTGATGGTTCTCTGTGCGATGCCCGCGCGACGCCTGTGCGACGTCCGTACGCAGGGCCGAATGCGGCCGGATGACTCTAGCCGCGTACCTGGCCCAGCCAGTGCAGGGTGCGGCGGATCTCGACGGCCATCGGGTGGCCGGGGCCGCCGAGGCGTTCCACGTCCAGCACCAGACGGGCGAGGGTGTCGTGCGCGGCGGGCCGGTCGCCGAGGGCGAGCAGCAGATGGCCGATGCGCCGGCGGACCTCGTGGGCCTGCTGTGGATCGCCGGACACGTACTGGTTCTCGTAGTACGGCAGCAGGGCGCGGTACTCGGCGAGCGCCGCTGCGGGTTCGCCCAGTTGTTCGAGGCATTGCGCGGCGTCGTAGCGGAAGCGCAGGGACGCCGGATCGGCCTGGCCGGCCTCGGCGGCGCGTTCGTCGGCGAGGCGGCGCAGTTCGGGCAGGGCGCGCCGGTACTGGCCGTCGTCCATGAGGGTCGCCGCGTACTGCTTGCGCAGGGTGCGCACCACCGGGGAGTGCTCGCCGTGCTGTTCGGCCGCGGCGGGCAGGATCGAGCCCAGGATGTCGACGGCCTGGGTGATCCG
>NZ_MUNF01000027.1 GCF_002154555.1 Streptomyces murinus | reverse complement strand
GGAACCAGCTGACTGAGGCCGTCCCCGCGGGGGCGGCCTCCGTCGTAGGCGAAGCGAGACCTTTGCCACAAGGGTCACGTTCCGCACCCGGTCGGAAACATAGGACAACCGGTGCCAAAGCCGCAGGTGAGCGCCGTACTCCCGATCCGGCCCACTACACACAGTGCCCATCGCCCCACGCGGTGGGCACTCTGCGTCGTGCAACGCTGTCCCGAGTTTCTCCGTCCTACCGCGCGGAGGGACGATGGAGCGGTGATGACCGCGCCTGACCCTGACCGCAGGGGGTAACCGATCGACGAGACCTAGGAGTGCCGTGTCCGCCGAGAGCATGCCGGAACCGATACCTCAGACCGGCGCCCAGGAGCCCGGCCGCGGAGGCCGGGGACGGCGCCGCAAGCCCCGCAGCACCGGCCGCAAGGCCCTGCTCGCGACGGCCTGGACGGCCGCGGGCGTGCTGGTGCTCGGCGGCGCCGGAGCCGGATACCTGTACTTCAAGCTCAACGGCAACCTGCACAGCGTCGACATCAACCAGGTCCTCGGCAAGGACCGGCCCACGAAGATCGACAACGGCTCCGAGAACATCCTGGTCCTCGGCTCCGACACCCGCGCCGGCACCAACAAGAAGCTCGGCGGCGGCACGGACGACGGCAGCGCCCGCTCCGACACCGCGATGATCGTGCACGTCTACGAGGGCCACAAGAAGGCCAGCGTGGTCTCCATACCCCGGGACACCCTGGTGGACCGCCCCGCGTGCACCGACACCAAGGGCACCACGCACCCGTCCGCGAGCGCCGTGATGTTCAACGAGGCGTACTCCACCGGCGGCGCGGCCTGCGCCGTGAAGTCCGTCGAGGCCCTCACCGGCATCCGCATGGACCACTACCTCGAGGTCGACTTCGCGGGCTTCCAGAAGCTCATCGACGACCTCGGCGGCGTCCCGGTCACCACGACCAGGGCCATCGCCGACCCGCAGAGCCACCTGGACCTCAGGGCCGGCACGCACACCCTCGACGGACAGCAGGCCCTCGGCCTCGTCCGCACCCGGCACGGCGTCGGCGACGGCTCCGACCTCGGCCGCATCCAGCTCCAGCAGGCCTTCGTCAAGGCGCTGCTCGGCCAGGTCAAGAACGTCGGCGTCTTCAGCGACCCCAAGAAGCTGTACGACCTCGCCGACACCGCCACCAAGGCCGTCACCACCGACTCCGACCTCGGCTCGGTCAACTCCCTCATCGACTTCGCCGACGGCCTCAAGGGCATCGACGCCCGGCACATGACGATGGTCACCATGCCCGTCCAGTACGACCCGGCCAACCCCAACCGCGTCCTGCTGGAGAAGTCGAAGGCCCGGCTGGTGTGGGACGCGCTGAAGAACGACCGCCCGATACCCGCGTCGGCCAAGGGCACCGCCACGGGCGAGGCCGGCGGTGTGGTGAGCGGCTGACGCACGGCTGCCGGACCGCCCGGGGAAGCCGCCGGACCGCCCCCGGGAATAGAACAACCGCACCCCCGGTTTGGGGGGATGGCCCCAGTCCTGGCAGACTGGTACGTCGGCCCCGGTTCACGTCCCCGCAGCCCGCGGCGGCGACCCGGAGCCCTCCCGAAACCTAGGAGAAACCTTGAAGCGCGACATCCACCCCGAGTACGTCGAGACGCAGGTCAGCTGCACCTGTGGCGCGTCGTTCACCACCCGGAGCACCATCGACTCCGGCACCATCCGTGCCGAGGTCTGCTCCGAGTGCCACCCGTTCTACACGGGCAAGCAGAAGATCCTCGACACCGGTGGCCGTGTGGCCCGCTTCGAGGCCCGCTTCGGCAAGGCTGCCGCCGGCTCCAAGAAGTAGCGAGCCCCCATTCGCCGGTCCACGGCCGTACGTCCGCGAGGGCGTGCGTCCGGGACCGGCGTTTTTGGTCGCCCGCCCCTTCCCTTCACCGCAGTACAGGAGCCGAAAGATGTTCGAGGCAGTCGAGGACCTCGTCGCCGAGCACGCCGACCTCGAGACGAAGCTCGCCGACCCGTCGGTCCACGCCGACCAGGCGAACGCGCGCAAGCTGAACAAGCGCTATGCCGAGCTGACCCCGATCGTCGGCACGTACGGCTCCTGGAAGCAGGCCGGCGACGACATCGAGACCGCGCGCGAGCTGGCCGCCGACGACCCGGACTTCGCCGCCGAGGTCAAGGAGCTGGAGCAGCAGCGCGAGGAGCTGACCGAGAAGCTGCGCCTGCTGCTCGTCCCGCGTGACCCGAGTGACGAGAAGGACGTCATTCTGGAGATCAAGGCGGGCGCGGGCGGCGACGAGTCGGCGCTGTTCGCCGGCGACCTGCTGCGCATGTACCTGCGCTACGCGGAGCGCGTCGGCTGGAAGACCGAGATCATCGACGCCACCGAGTCCGAGCTGGGCGGCTACAAGGACGTCCAGGTCGCGGTGAAGACCCGCGGGCAGACCGAGCCTGGCCAGGGCGTGTGGGCGCGGCTGAAGTACGAGGGCGGCGTGCACCGCGTGCAGCGGGTGCCGGCCACCGAGTCCCAGGGCCGTATCCACACCTCCGCCGCCGGTGTCCTCGTCACCCCCGAGGCCGAGGAGGTGGACGTGGAGATCAACCCGAACGACCTCCGCATCGACGTCTACCGCTCCTCCGGTCCCGGCGGCCAGTCCGTCAACACCACGGACTCCGCGGTGCGCATCACCCACCTGCCCACCGGTGTCGTCGCCTCCTGCCAGAACGAGAAGAGCCAGCTCCAGAACAAGGAGCAGGCCCTGCGTATCCTGCGCTCCAGGCTGCTCGCCGCGGCCCAGGAGGAGGCGGAGCGGGAGGCCGCGGACGCCCGCCGCAGCCAGGTCCGCACCGTCGACCGCTCCGAGAAGATCCGTACGTACAACTTCCCGGAGAACCGCATCTCCGACCACCGTGTCGGCTTCAAGGCGTACAACCTGGACCAGGTCCTGGACGGTGAACTCGACGCGGTCATCCAGGCCTGCGTCGACGCCGACTCCGCGGCGAAGCTCGCGGCCGCGTAGGGCGACGCCGCCTTACGGCAAATACGAGTGCTGACTTCCGGAGGACTTGCGTGAACCTGCTGCTCGCGGAGGTGGCCCAGGCCACCCAGCGGCTGGCCGACGCCGGCGTGCCCTCGCCGCGCACCGACGCGGAGGAGCTCGCCGCGTTCGTGCACGGCGTCAAGCGCGGCGAACTGCACTCCGTGAAGGACGCGGACTTCGACGCCCGGTACTGGGAGGTCATCGCCCGGCGTGAGCAGCGCGAGCCGCTCCAGCACATCACCGGGCGGGCCTACTTCCGCTACCTGGAACTCCAGGTCGGGCCAGGCGTGTTCGTGCCCCGGCCGGAGACCGAGTCGGTGGTCGGCTGGGCCATAGACGCGGTGCGCGCCATGGACGTGGTCGAGCCGTGCATCGTCGATCTGTGCACCGGCTCCGGGGCCATCGCGCTCGCCCTCGCCCAGGAGGTGCCGCGCTCCCGGGTGCACGCCGTGGAGCTGTCGGAGGACGCGCTGCGCTGGACCCGCAAGAACGTCGAGGGGTCCAGGGTCGACCTGCGCCAGGGCGACGCCCTGTCCGCGTTCCCCGATCTGGACGGCCAGGTCGACCTGGTCATCTCCAACCCGCCGTACATCCCGCTCACCGAATGGGAGTACGTCGCCCCCGAAGCCCGCGACTACGACCCCGAACTCGCGTTGTTCTCGGGGGAGGACGGGCTCGACCTGATCCGCGGCATCGAGCGCACCGCGCACCGGCTGCTGCGGCCCGGCGGGGTCGTCGTCATCGAGCACGCCGACACCCAGGGCGGACAGGTGCCGTGGATCTTCACCGAGGAGCGGGGCTGGGCCGACGCGGCCGATCACCCCGACCTCAACAACCGGCCGCGGTTCGCCACCGCCCGCAAGGCGCTGCCGTGAGCAGCACCGAGACTTCAACCCCGCAGTTTGTGTACGAGGAGGCCCGTTAAATGGCACGGCGATACGACACCAACGACGCGACCGACCGCGCGACGGGTCTGCGCGAAGCCGCGTCCGCCGTCCGCCGGGGCGAGCTGGTGGTGCTGCCGACCGACACGGTCTATGGCATCGGCGCCGACGCGTTCTCCTCCGAGGCCGTCGCCGATCTGCTCGCCGCCAAGGGCCGGGGCCGCAATATGCCCACCCCCGTGCTCATCGGCTCCCCGAACACCCTGCACGGCCTGGTCACGAACTTCTCCGAGATGGCCTGGGAACTGGTCGACGCGTTCTGGCCGGGCGCCCTGACGCTGGTCGCCAAGCACCAGCCGTCCCTCCAGTGGGACCTCGGCGACACCCGGGGCACCGTCGCCGTGCGCATGCCGCTGCACCCGGTCGCCATCGAGCTGCTCACCGAGGTCGGCCCGATGGCCGTGTCCTCCGCCAACCTCACCGGACACCCGTCGCCGGAGACCTGTGACGCCGCGCAGGACATGCTCGGCGACTCCGTCTCCGTCTACCTCGACGGCGGCCCGACCCCGGGCATCGTGCCCTCGTCCATCGTGGACGTCTCCCGCGACGTGCCGGTGCTGCTGCGCGAGGGCGCCATCTCGGCGGACGAGCTGCGCAAGGTCGTACCCGACCTTGAGGTGGCGAATTGACGGCCCCTGAAGCGGGGCGTGGCATAGGCATCGGGGAGCGCCTCGCGGAGGAGACGACGACGTTCGGGTTTCCGCGCGACACCTTCCGCATCCTCCACGTCAGTACCGGCAATGTGTGCCGCTCGCCCATCACCGAGCGGCTGACCCGGCATTTCGTCGCCGAGCGCCTCGGTGTGCTCGGCGGCGGCCTGATCGTGGAGAGCGCGGGCACCTGGGGCCATGAGGGCGCGCCCATGGAGGCCAACGCGGAGACCGTGCTGGCCGAGTTCGGCGCGGACGCCTCCGGCTTCATGGGCCGGGAACTGCTCGACGAGCACGTCATCCGGGCCGACCTGGTCCTGACCGCGACCCGCGACCACCGCGCCCAGGTCATCTCCATGGGCCATTCGGCGGGCCTGCGCACGTTCACCCTCAAGGAGTTCACGCGCCTGGTCCGCGCGATCGACCCCGCGACGCTGCCGCCGCTGGACGAGGGCCTCGTCATGCGCGCCCGCGCCCTGGTCCGCGCCGCCGCCGCCCTGCGCGGCTGGCTGCTGGCCCCCACGGCCGAGGCGGACGAGGTCTACGACCCCTACGGCGCGCCCCTGCCGTTCTTCCGCTCCATCGGCGACGAGATACGGGACGCGCTGGACCCGGTCGTCACGGCGCTCACCGGAGTCCCGGCACGGATGTAGTGCCGGGCGCGGTGCGCGCCCACCGGGCCGTCCGCGCCGGTCGACACCGCGCCCCCTGACGAACCCCGGCCTACATTGGGGATACGTCACCGTCGACCGCCCGGAGTCCGTCATGTCGGTCAGCACCCTGCACGAGGCCGATGTCCTGCGGCAGCAGGATCCCGAGGTGGCCGAGATCCTGCTGGCGGAGCTGCGCCGGCAGTCGACGTCGCTCCAGCTGATCGCGGCGGAGAACTTCACCTCCCGCGCCGTGCTCGCCGCCCTCGGCTCCCCGCTGGCCAACAAGTACGCCGAGGGCTACCCCGGCGCCCGCCACCACGGCGGCTGCGAGATCGTGGACATGGCCGAGCGGCTGGCGGTGCGGCGGGCCTGCGCGCTGTTCGGGGCCCGGCACGCGAACGTACAGGCCCACTCCGGCTCCTCCGCCGTCCTCGCCGCGTACGCCGCCCTGCTGCGCCCCGGCGACACCGTCCTCGCCCTCGGCCTGCCGTACGGCGGCCACCTCACCCATGGCTCCCCGGCCAACTTCTCCGGCCGCTGGTTCGACTTCGTCGGCTACGGCGTCGACGCGGAGACCGGCCTGATCGACCACGACCAGGTGCGCCATCTGGCCCGCAACCACCGCCCCAAGGCGATCGTGTGCGGCTCCATCGCCTACCCCCGGCACCTCGACTACGCCTTCTTCCGCGAGGTCGCCGACGAGGTCGGCGCCTATCTGATCGCGGACGCCGCCCACCCCATCGGCCTCGTCGCGGGCGGCGCCGCCCCGAACCCGGTGCCGTACGCCGACATCGTCTGCGCGACCACGCACAAGGTGCTGCGCGGCCCCCGTGGCGGCATGATCCTGTGCGGCGCCGAGCTGGCCGAGCGGGTGGACCGTGCGGTGTTCCCGTTCACCCAGGGCGGGGCGCAGATGCACACCATCGCCGCCAAGGCCGTCGCGTTCGGCGAGGCCGCGACCCCGGAGTTCGCCACGTACGCGCACCAGGTGGTCGCCAACGCCCGCACCCTGGCCGGCCACCTCGCCGAGGAGGGGCTCACCGTCACCACCGGCGGCACGGACACCCATCTGATCACCGCCGACGCGGCGCCGCTCGGCGTGGACGGCCGCACCGCCCGCGGCCGGCTCGCCGCCGCCGGGATCGTCCTGGACTGCTGCGCGCTGCCGCACGGCGACGGCCGGGGCCTGCGCCTGGGTACGGCCGCGGTGACCACCCAGGGCATGGGCGAGCCGGAGATGGAGCGGATCGCGAAACTGCTCGCCGCGGTGGTGCGCGGGCACCCGGAACCGGCCGGGGCGCGGGCCGAGGTGCGGGAGCTGACCGGCGCGTTCCCGCCGTATCCGAGCTGACCGGAACCGGGCGCGGGGCGCCTCACAGCATGGTCTGCAACCATCCTGGCTACCCGTAAGTCCTCAGACGTATACGCCCGCCGCTAGGCTGTGGGGCTGTGATGGCCAGCGAGACCTGTGGGGAAGCCCGTGCGTGAATACCTGCTGACGCTCTGCATCACGGCCGCGGTGACGTACCTGCTGACAGGGCCGGTGCGGAAGTTCGCGATCGTGGCGGGGGCGATGCCGGAGATCCGGGCCCGGGACGTGCACCGGGAGCCCACTCCGCGCCTCGGCGGGATCGCGATGTTCTTCGGACTGTGCGCGGGCCTGCTGGTCGCCGACCACCTGTCCAGCCTGAACTGGGTGTTCGAGAAGTCCAACGAGCCGCGGGCCCTGCTCTCCGGCGCCGCCCTGATCTGGCTGATCGGCGTCCTGGACGACAAGTTCGAGATCGACGCCCTGATCAAGCTCGGCGGCCAGATGATCGCCGCCGGCGTCATGGTGATGCAGGGTCTGACGATCCTGTGGCTGCCCATCCCCGGCGTCGGCAATGTGGCGCTGACCCAGTGGCAGGGCACGCTGCTGACCGTGGCGCTCGTCGTCATCACCATCAACGCCGTGAACTTCGTGGACGGCCTCGACGGTCTCGCGGCCGGCATGGTGTGCATCGCGACGGTGGCGTTCTTCCTGTACGCGTATCGCGTCTGGGTGTCGTACGGCATCGAGGCCGCCGCCCCCGCCACCCTGTTCGCGTCGATCCTGATGGGCATGTGCCTGGGCTTCCTGCCGCACAACATGCACCCGGCGCGCATCTTCATGGGCGACTCCGGCTCCATGCTGATCGGCCTGGTGCTGGCCGCGGGCGCCATCTCGATCACGGGTCAGGTGGACCCGGACGTGATGAACCTGTTCTCCGGTTCCGAGCGCGCCACCGTGCACCAGATGGTGCCGGTGTACATCCCGCTGCTGATGCCGCTGACGATCATCGCGATCCCGGCCGCCGACCTGGTGCTGGCCATCGTGCGGCGCACCTGGCGCGGGCAGTCGCCGTTCGCCGCGGACCGCGGGCATCTGCACCACCGGCTGCTGGAGATCGGCCACTCGCACAGCCGCGCGGTGCTGATCATGTACTTCTGGTCGGCGCTGATCGCCTTCGGCGCGCTGGCCTACTCGGTCAACTCGGCGTCGATGTGGATCGTGCTCGGCGTCGTCTTCCTCAGTGCCGTGGGCCTCGTCCTGCTGCTCCTGCCGCGCTTCACACCGCGGGTGCCGGTGTGGGCCCAGCGCTTCGTGCCGCCGCGCTACCGGCGCCGGCGGGCGGCCGCGGCGGAGGCGGAACTCGCCATGGAGGCGGCCGCGCAGGACGCTCCCGACGAGCCGGAGACCGATGAGCGCGCGCCCGTCACGGCCGGTGTGTCCGGCGTCAACGGGGCGACCGCAATCGGCACTCGTGGGCGTTTTCCTGACCGTTCCTGAGACGGGCAAGGTAAGAATCTGACTAGAGCATTGCCAAGTCGTGGGGGAGCAAAGATCCCTAATACCAGACAAAGCGGCTCGGTTTCTGATCAGACGTGCAGAGTCACTCTCATGTGTGACAGCAAGCACACCTACCAGGTAAAGACCTCATCAAATAGTTTGTGATACTGTTCACGAGAACCCGGGATAGAACCGACGGACCGTAGTGCGACGGCCCTTTGGTGTGAGGTCTCGTTCACTCAGCCCGGGACTACGCTCGTCCATGACGACACCTGCCCCCCTGTGAAAGCGGAGTTGCCGCCATGCCGTCTTCTGACGCCCGGATCCTGGCCCAGGCCGCCGTACCCACGGCTGTCGTCGGCGCGCTTGCCGCCGTCGTCAGTGGTGTGGTCGCGGGCGGCAAGGGAGCGATCGGGGCCGTCGTCGCGACGGTGGTCGTGATCCTCTTCATGGGGCTCGGTCTCTACGTGCTCCAGCGCACCGCCAAGTCATTTCCGCAGCTGTTCCAGATGATGGGCCTGATGCTCTACGCGGCTCAGCTGCTGCTGATGGTCATCTTCGTCGCACTGTTCAAGAACACCACGCTCTTCAACCCGCGTGCCTTCGCCATCACGCTTGTGGTCGCCACCCTCGTGTGGATCGCCGCGCAGACGCGTGCGCACATGAAGGCCAAGACCCTCTACGTCGAACCGGACGCCTCGTCTTCGGGTGACAAGCCCGAAAAGACAGGGCGTTCGTCGTGAGAGGTAGGGCCGGGATAAAGGCGCAGCACGCATGCTGCTATCGTCCGGTGCCAACTGCGGCATCGCGGGCGCGGGCATCTGAGCTGACGCCTGTTCGATCGCGAGGCGAGATGCCCCCCAGCCGCCCCCACATCCGTCACACCAGTCCCGTGCCGACCCGCGGCCGCACGCCGCGCCGACACAACGAGGTTGCCGTACCTATGCGCCACGATGAAGGAGCCCGCGGTGAGTGCTGATCCGACGCAGACGCTCGCTTTCGACTCGAGCTGCCACCTGTTCAGCGGGTGCGGCTTCGGGACCGTCGCTCCGGGCCTGCATTCGTTCCTCTTCGAGCCGATCTGGGGGGACACGAACGGCCTCTACTTCAACAAGCCGATGCTCCTCGCCCTGCTCGGCTCCATCATCGTCGTGGGCTTCTTCTGGGCCGCCTTCGGCAAGGCCAAGGTCATCCCGGGCAAGCTCCAGATGGTCGGCGAGGCCGGCTACGACTTCGTGCGCCGCGGTGTCGTCTACGAGACCATCGGCAAGAAGGAAGGAGAGAAGTACGTACCTCTGATCGTCTCTCTCTTCTTCTTCGTCTGGATGATGAACCTCTGGTCGGTCATCCCGGTCGCCCAGTTCCCGGTGACGGCGATCATCGCCTACCCGGCCGCCCTGGCCGCGATCGTCTACGTCCTGTGGGTCTCGCTCACCTTCAAGCGGCACGGTTTCGTCGGCGCCTTCAAGAACTTCACGGGCTACGACAAGTCCCTCGGCGCGGTGCTGCCGCTGGCCATGGTCATCGAGCTCTTCTCGAACCTGCTGGTGCGCCCCTTCACCCACGCCGTCCGACTCTTCGCGAACATGTTCGCCGGCCACACGCTGATCGTGCTCTTCACGATCGCCAGCTGGTACATGCTGAACGGCATCGGTATCGCCTACGCCGGCGTCTCGTTCGTGATGACGATCGTCATGACCGCCTTCGAGCTGTTCATCCAGGCCGTCCAGGCGTACGTCTTCGTCCTGCTGACCTGCTCCTACATCCAGGGCGCGCTCGCCGAGCACCACTGAGCCACCCCGCCCCGAAACCCCTGGTCGTCCGGTGGCCAACCCCCCACCGGTCCGTAAAGAAAAGGAAGAACTGGCATGTCCCAGACCCTTGCCGCTGTCACTGGTTCGCTCAGCTCCGTCGGTTACGGCCTTTCGGCCATCGGCCCCGGCGTCGGCGTCGGCATCATCTTCGGTAACGGCACGCAGGCTCTTGCGCGTCAGCCCGAGGCGGCGGGCCTGATCCGCTCCAACCAGATCCTCGGCTTCGCGTTCTGTGAGGCGCTGGCCCTCATCGGCCTCGTCATGCCGTTCGTCTACTCCTGAGTCGAACGACAGCGACAGCCCATTCGACGAAAGGCACTGAGATGACCCACTCATGGGTTCAGTTTGCGGCGGAGAAGGAGAACCCTCTCATTCCGCCGTGGCCGGAGCTCGTCATCGGCCTGATCGCCTTCGTCATCGTCTTCGGCTTCCTCGCCAAGAAGCTCCTCCCGAACATCAACAAGGTTCTGGAAGAGCGTCGCGAGGCCATCGAGGGCGGTATCGAAAAGGCCGAGGCCGCGCAGACCGAGGCCCAGAGCGTCCTTGAGCAGTACAAGGCCCAGCTGGCCGAGGCACGGCACGAGGCCGCGCGACTGCGCCAGGAGGCGCAGGAGCAGGGTGCCACGCTCATCGCCGAGATGCGGGCCGAGGGCCAGCGGCAGCGCGAGGAGATCGTCGCCGCCGGTCACACCCAGATCGAGGCCGACCGCAAGGCCGCCGCGTCCACGCTGCGTCAGGACGTCGGCAAGCTCGCCACCGACCTGGCCGGCAAGCTCGTCGGCGAGTCCCTCGAGGACCACGCCCGGCAGAGCCGTGTGATCGACCGCTTCCTCGACGAGCTCGAGGAGAAGGCCGAGGCCGCGCGATGAACGGAGCGAGCCGCGAGGCCCTGGCAG
Organism: Streptomyces murinus; assembly: GCF_002154555.1. Classification (GTDB taxonomy): domain Bacteria; phylum Actinomycetota; class Actinomycetes; order Streptomycetales; family Streptomycetaceae; genus Streptomyces; species Streptomyces murinus. The sequence goes on along the minus strand of NZ_MUNF01000027.1, from coordinate 22,738 downwards.
CCGCACGGGAGCGTCTTGACGCGCTGACGGACTCCACGTCCGTGGACGCGGCCGCGCTCGCCGACGAGCTGGCGGCCGTCACCGCGCTGCTCGACCGCGAGGCCGGCCTGCGCCGGGTTCTCACCGACCCGGCGCAGTCCGGAGAGGCCAAGGCCGAGCTGGTCCAGCGCCTGCTCGGTGCCCAGGTCAGCGGCGCGGCCGCCGACCTGGTGGCCGGGATGGCCCGCGCCCGCTGGTCGCAGCCCCGCGACCTGGTGGACGCGACGGAGCAGCTGGCGGACATCGCCGACCTCACCGCCGCGGAGAAGCGTGGCAACCTCGACGAGGTCGAGGACGAGCTGTTCCGCTTCGGCCGGATCGTCGCCTCCAGCACCGAGCTGCGCGCCGCCCTGACCGACCGCACCGCGGGTGCCGCGGCCAAGACCGAGCTGCTGAACCGGCTGCTGGGCGGACGGGCCAAGCCCGCCACCGAGCGTCTGGTCGTGCGCCTCGTGGCCGCGCCGCGTGGTCGTAGCCTGGAAGCGGGACTGGAGTCCCTGTCCAAGCTGGCCGCGGAGCGCCGGGACCGTCTGGTCGCCGTCGTCACCTCGGCGGTACCGCTGAGCGACACCCAGAAGCAGCGCCTCGGCGCCGCCCTCGGCAAGCTCTACGGCCGCCGGATCCACCTCAACCTGGATGTGGACCCCGACGTCGTCGGCGGTATGCGGGTCCAGGTCGGTGACGAGGTCATCAACGGTTCGCTCGCGGACCGACTGGACGAGGCCGCCCGCCGCATGGCGAGCTAGCGGCGACGCGACAGCGACGCAGCACCTCGACATACCGAGTAATAGCAGTACGTACATACGGCCCTGGTTGGGCCGTGCAGAGGATTCACCTCCTGTTGGGGGGAGTCCCCATCCCCCCAAAGTGAAACTTCGGGCCCAACAAGGAGAGCAGGGAACCCAGATGGCGGAGCTCACGATCCGGCCGGAGGAGATCCGGGACGCGCTGGAGAACTTCGTCCAGTCGTACAAGCCGGACGCGGCCTCGCGCGAGGAGGTCGGTACGGTCACCGTCGCCGGCGACGGCATCGCGAAGATCGAGGGTCTTCCCTCGGCCATGGCCAACGAACTGCTGAAGTTCGAGGACGGCACCCTCGGCCTCGCCCTCAACCTCGAGGAGCGCGAGATCGGTGCCGTCGTCCTCGGCGAGTTCAGTGGCGTCGAGGAGGGTCAGCCGGTCACGCGTACCGGCGAGGTGCTCTCCGTCGCGGTCGGCGAGGGTTACCTCGGCCGTGTTGTCGACCCGCTCGGCAACCCGATCGACGGCCTCGGCGAGATCGAGACGTCCGGCCGCCGCGCCCTTGAGCTGCAGGCCCCCACGGTCATGCAGCGCAAGTCGGTGCACGAGCCGATGGAGACCGGCTACAAGGCCGTCGACGCGATGACCCCGATCGGCCGTGGTCAGCGTCAGCTGATCATCGGTGACCGCCAGACCGGCAAGACCGCCCTGGCCGTCGACACCATCATCAACCAGCGCGACAACTGGCGCACCGGCGACCCGAAGAAGCAGGTCCGCTGCATCTACGTCGCCATCGGCCAGAAGGGCTCCACCATCGCGGGCGTTCGCCGCTCGCTGGAGGAGAACGGCGCGCTGGAGTACACGACCATTGTCGCCGCCCCGGCGTCCGACCCGGCCGGCTTCAAGTACCTTGCGCCGTACACCGGTTCGGCCATCGGTCAGCAGTGGATGTACGAGGGCAAGCACGTCCTCATCATCTTCGACGACCTCTCGAAGCAGGCCGACGCCTACCGCGCCGTGTCCCTGCTGCTGCGCCGCCCGCCGGGCCGTGAGGCCTACCCGGGTGACGTCTTCTACCTGCACTCGCGTCTGCTGGAGCGCTGCGCCAAGCTCTCCGACGAGATGGGTGCCGGTTCGATGACCGGTCTGCCGATCGTCGAGACGAAGGCCAACGACGTCTCGGCGTTCATCCCGACCAACGTCATCTCCATCACCGACGGCCAGTGCTTCCTGGAGTCGGACCTGTTCAACGCCGGTCAGCGTCCCGCGCTGAACGTCGGTATCTCGGTCTCCCGAGTCGGTGGCTCCGCCCAGCACAAGGCGATGAAGCAGGTCTCCGGCCGTCTTCGTGTGGACCTCGCCCAGTTCCGTGAGCTGGAGGCGTTCGCCGCCTTCGGTTCCGACCTGGACGCGGCCTCGAAGTCGCAGCTGGAGCGCGGTCAGCGCATGGTCGAGCTGCTGAAGCAGGACCAGTACCAGCCGATGTCCACCGAGGACCAGGTCGTCTCCGTCTGGGCCGGCACTACCGGCAAGATGGACGAGGTTCCGGTCGCCGACATTCGTCGCTTCGAGCGCGAGCTGCTGGACTTCCTGCACCGCAAGCACCAGGGCCTGATGACCTCCATCAAGGAGGGCGGCAAGATGTCCGACGACACTCTGACCGCCGTGGCCGACGCGATCGCCGAGTTCAAGAAGCAGTTCGAGACCTCGGACGGCAAGCTGCTCGGCGAGGACACTCCTGCCGCTGCCGCCAAGTGACGTAAGGAAGGGACCTGACTCATGGGAGCCCAGCTCCGGGTCTACAAGCGTCGCATCCGATCCGTCAGCGCGACCAAGAAGATCACCAAGGCGATGGAGATGATCGCCGCCTCGCGCGTCGTCAAGGCGCAGCGCAAGGTGGCGGCCTCCACGCCGTACGCGACCGAGCTGACGCGCGCGGTCACGGCGGTCGGTACGGGGTCGAACACCAAGCACCCGCTCACCACGGAGGCGGAGAACCCGACTCGTGCCGCGATCCTGCTCCTCACGAGCGACCGCGGTCTGGCCGGCGCCTTCAACTCCAACGCCATCAAGGCGGCGGAGCAGCTGACCGCGCGCCTGGAGCGCGAGGGCAAGCAGGTCGACGCGTACATCGTCGGCCGGCGCGGTGTCGCCCACTACAACTTCCGCGAGCGCAAGGTCGCGGAGTCGTGGACGGGCTTCACCGACGAGCCGTCGTACGCCGACGCCAAGAAGGTGGCGGCGCCCCTGATCGAGGCCATCGAGAAGGACACGGCCGAGGGCGGCGTGGATGAACTCCACATCGTCTACACCGAGTTCGTCTCGATGATGACGCAGACCGCGCTCGACGCACGGCTGCTTCCGCTGCGCCTCGAAGAGGTCGCCGAGGAGACGAAGTCCGAGGGCGAGATCCTTCCGCTCTACGACTTCGAGCCCTCGGCGGAGGACGTCCTCGACGCCCTGCTGCCGCGCTACGTGGAGAGCCGTATCTACAACGCGCTGCTCCAGTCGGCCGCTTCCAAGCACGCCGCCACGCGGCGCGCGATGAAGTCGGCCACCGACAACGCGGGCGAGCTGATCAACACGCTGTCCCGTCTTGCCAACGCGGCCCGCCAGGCCGAAATCACCCAGGAAATCAGCGAGATCGTCGGTGGCGCGAGCGCCCTGGCCGACGCGACCGCGGGGAGTGACCGATAATGACCACCACTGTTGAGACCGCGACGGCTACGGGCCGCGTCGCCCGGGTCATCGGCCCGGTCGTCGACGTGGAGTTCCCCGTCGACGCGATGCCGGACATCTACCAGGCGCTGCACGTCGAGGTGGCCGACCCGGCCAACGCCGGCGAGAAGAAGACGCTGACCCTGGAGGTCGCCCAGCACCTGGGTGACGGTCTGGTCCGCACCATCTCCATGCAGCCGACCGACGGTCTGGTCCGCCAGGCCCCGGTCACCGACACCGGCGCGCCGATCTCGGTGCCCGTCGGCGACTTCACCAAGGGCAAGGTGTTCAACACCCTTGGCGAGGTGCTGAACGTCGACGAGCAGTACGAGGGCGAGCGCTGGCCGATCCACCGCAAGGCCCCGAACTTCGACGAGCTCGAGTCCAAGACCGAGATGTTCGAGACGGGCGTCAAGGTCATCGACCTGCTCACCCCGTACGTCAAGGGCGGCAAGATCGGCCTGTTCGGCGGTGCCGGCGTCGGCAAGACGGTGCTCATCCAGGAGATGATCTACCGTGTCGCCAACAACCACGACGGTGTCTCCGTGTTCGCCGGTGTCGGTGAGCGCACCCGTGAGGGCAATGACCTCATCGAGGAGATGACCGACTCGGGCGTCATCGACAAGACCGCCCTGGTCTTCGGTCAGATGGACGAGCCCCCGGGCACCCGTCTGCGCGTCGCGCTGGCCGGCCTCACCATGGCCGAGTACTTCCGTGACGTCCAGAAGCAGGACGTGCTGTTCTTCATCGACAACATCTTCCGCTTCACGCAGGCCGGTTCCGAGGTCTCCACCCTGCTCGGCCGTATGCCGTCCGCGGTGGGCTACCAGCCGAACCTGGCCGACGAGATGGGTCTCCTCCAGGAGCGCATCACGTCGACCCGCGGTCACTCGATCACCTCGATGCAGGCGATCTACGTCCCCGCGGACGACCTGACCGACCCGGCCCCGGCCACCACCTTCGCCCACCTCGACGCGACGACGGTTCTTTCCCGTCCGATCTCGGAGAAGGGCATCTACCCGGCCGTGGACCCGCTGGACTCGACGTCCCGGATCCTGGACCCGCGGTACATCGCCGCGGACCACTACAACGCGGCCATGCGCGTGAAGAACATCCTTCAGAAGTACAAGGATCTTCAGGACATCATCGCGATCCTCGGTATCGACGAGCTCGGCGAGGAGGACAAGCTCGTCGTCCACCGTGCCCGTCGCGTGGAGCGCTTCCTGTCCCAGAACACCCACGTCGCCAAGCAGTTCACTGGCGTGGACGGTTCGGACGTGCCGCTGGACGAGTCGATCGCCGCGTTCAACGCGATCTGCGACGGTGAGTACGACCACTTCCCGGAGCAGGCGTTCTTCATGTGCGGTGGCATCGAGGACCTCAAGGCCAACGCCAAGGAGCTGGGCGTCTCCTGAGCCTCGTGCTCTTCTGAGGGGGCGGGCGCGTCCCGCCCCCTCAGCAACGCCCACTAGAATTGACCCCAACACCCGGCACCCCTGCCGGGTGGTGACCCGAGGAGCCACTCTTGGCTGCTGAGCTGCACGTCGAGCTGGTCGCCGCGGACCGCCAGGTCTGGTCCGGCGAGGCCACCCTGGTCGTCGCGCGCACCACCTCCGGCGACATCGGCGTCATGCCCGGTCACCAGCCGCTGCTCGGTGTGCTGGAGTCGGGCCCGGTGACCATCCGTACGAGTGATGGTGGAACGGTCGTCGCCGCGGTGCACGGCGGTTTCGTCTCGTTCGCGGACAACAAGCTGTCCCTGCTGGCCGAGATCGCCGAGCTGTCGGACGAGATCGATGTCCAGCGCACGGAGCGGGAACTCGAGCGCGCGAAGGCGGAGGGCGACGCCGCCGCCGAGCGCCGCGCGGACGTCCGACTTCGTGCGGCGACCGCACGCTGAACCAGCCGCGCGGTACGTTGACATCACTCAGCCGCGGCCGGCCCGGAGCAATCCGGTGCCGGTCGCGGCTGAGGCAGATGTAGGTGTTTTTTCCGTTTCATTACTCAGTAGTAGAAGCAGTTCCCTACCTAGGAGACGAGGAGGTCGGTGCCGATGGTCCTCGCTCTGACTGTGTGCGGGATCGTGGTCGCGCTCGTGGTGGTCGGGCTGTTTCTGTTCGGCCTGCGCCGCCGGCTGATCCAGCGCTCGGGCGGGACCTTCGACTGCTCCCTGCGCTGGGACGTGGCCGAGAAACCGGACACCGGCGGCAAGGGCTGGAGCTACGGCGTCGCCCGCTACAACGGTGACCGCATCGAGTGGTACCGGGTCTTCTCCTACGCGGTCCGCCCCCGCCGTGTCCTGGAACGCGCCCAGATCGAGGTGGCCGGCCGCCGGCTGCCCGAGGGCGAGGAGGAACTGGCGCTGCTGTCCGACGCGGTGGTCCTCGCCTGCGTCCACCGGGGCACGCGCCTCGAACTCGCCATGAGCGAAGACGCGCTGACCGGTTTCCTCGCGTGGCTTGAGGCAGCCCCGCCCGGTCAGCGCGTCAATGTTGCCTAGAGGTTTCAGAGGTTACTGCTGATGGCGTTCACCAGCTCGCCGTCACTGGTGTCGCCGCTGAACTCCCAGAAGAACGCGCCGCCCAGGCCCTGGGTCTTGGCCCAGCTCATCTTCCCGGCGATGGTCGACGGGGTGTCGTACGACCACCAGTTGCTGCCGCAGTGGGCGTACGCGGTGCCCGCGACGGTGCCGGTGACCGGGCAGGCCGACTTGAGGACCTTGTAGTCCTCGATGCCCTGCTCATAGGTGCCGGCCGCCGGGCCCGTGGCGGTGCCGCCCGGGGCGTCCTGGGTGACGCCGGTCCAGCCGCGGCCGTAGAAGCCGATGCCGATGAGCAGCTTGGACGCGGGAACACCGGCCGCCTTGTACTTGGCGATCGCGTCGGCGGTGGTGAAGCCCGCCTTCGGGATTCCGCTGTACGAGGTGAGCGGGGAGTGCGGGGCGGTGGGGCCCTGCGCGTCCCAGGCGCCGAAGAAGTCGTACGTCATCACGTTGTACCAGTCGACGTACTGCGAGGCGCCGGAGTAGTCGGCGGAGTCGATCTTGCCGCCGTCCGAGCCGTCGGCGGAGACCGCGGCCGTGACCAGCTTGCTGCTGCCGAACTTGGCGCGCAGCGCGGCCATCACGTTCTTGAACGCCTCGGGCCCGCTGGTGTCACAGGTCAGACCGCAGTTGTTGGGGTACTCCCAGTCGATGTCGATGCCGTCGAACACATCGGCCCAGCGCGGGTCGTTGACGAGGTCGTAGCAGGACTGGGCGAACCCGGCCGGGTCCTTGGCCGCGTCGGCGAAGCCGCCGGACCAGGTCCAGCCGCCGAAGGACCAGATGACCTTGAGGTTCGGGTACTTGGCCTTCAGCTCGCGCAGCTGGTTGAAGTTGCCGCGCAGCGGCTGGTCCCAGGTGTCGGCGGTGCCGTTGACGGCCTGGTCGGCGGTGAACGCCTTGTCGTAGTCGGCATAGGAGTCGCCGATGGCGCACTTGCCGCCGGTGATGTTGCCGAAGGCGTAGTTGATGTGGGTGATCTTGGCGGCGGAGCCGGAGGTCACCAGGTTCTTCACGTTGTAGTTGCGGGCGTAGATGCCCCAGTCGGTGAAGTAGCCGAGCTTGACCTTGCCGCCGGCGGGCGGGGGAGTGGTGGAGCCGCCACCGGTGGTGTGCACGGCGAGCGCGGCGCTGGCCGGTCCGGTCTGGTCGGCGGTGTCGCGGGCCTGCACGGAGTAGGAGTAGTCGCTGCCCGCGGTGAGCCCGGTGTCGGTGTACGACGTGGTGGTCACGGTGGCGATGACCTTGCCGTCGCGCAGCACGTCGTAGTTCTTGACGCCCTTGTCATCGGTGGCCGCGCTCCAGGAGAGCTTCACCGAGGTGTCGGTGACGCCGGAGGCGGTCGGGGTGCCGGGGGCGCTCGGGGCGGAGTCGCCGGGGGCGGTCGTGCCGTCGCAGCTGCTGCCGTTGAGCGTGCAGTTGCTCGGGTTGCCGGAACCGGCGCCGTTGAAGCCGAAGCTGACGGAGGCACCGGGGGCGAGGGTGCCGTTGTAGGACTTGTTCTTTGCCGTCCAGTGGTTGCCGGAGTTGGTGACGTCGGCGTCCCAGGCGGAGGTGACGGACGTGCCGGAGGGGAAGTCCCACTGGATGGTCCAGGAACTGATGCTCGCGGACCCGGAGTTCTTGACGGTCCACTGGCCGCCGAAGCCGGTGCCCCAGTCGCTGGACTTGGTGAAGCTCGCGGTGACGCCGGCCGCCTGGGCGCTCGCGGCCGGTGCGGGGCTCGCGAGTCCGACCAGTCCGGCCAGGGGGAGTACCAGGGTCGCGAGCCCTGCCGCGACCTTGTGTCTGAAGCGCATCGAGCGCCTCCCTCGGTAGTGGGGTGACAGGGGGCATGACTGAGCCTTCATGCCCACGGTGCTGCGAGGGTAGAAAGGTCTGGACCACGGGTCAATAGGTCTGGACCATTCCAAGTCCTGTATACCCCCGGCACATTGGGGGGTTTTCCCCAGCGAAGTGCAGGCGGCGGGCTGCGTACGATCGCTGTGACCGATCAACGATCCGATGCGCTGTATACGGGGGATTCTTCATGCGACGCGCGCGTTTCCTTGCTGCCGTGGCCCTGGCCGCACTCACCGTCGGCGGGCTGTCCGCGTGCCAGGTCCTCGACCACAAGACCTTCCAGGACGACGCCAAGGTGTCCCAGAAGGTGACCTCGATCCACCTCGACAGCGGGAACGGCGGGGTGAAGGTGCGGACATCGGCGGACGCCACCACGATCTCCGTGCACCGCAAGGTCAACTACTCCGGCGACAAGCCGACCGGCACCAGCTTCCATGTCGACCAGGGCGTCCTGACCCTCGCCGGCTGCGGCCACAGCTGCGGTGTCGACTACGACGTGACGGTGCCCGCCGCCCTCCCGGTGACGGGCGGCACCTCCAACGGCGGCCTCACCCTGAACGGCGTCGGCGCGGTCGACGTACACACCAGCAACGGCGAGATCGCGGTGACCGGAGCGACGGGCGCGGTGAAGCTGCGCACCTCGAACGGAGAGGTCACCGTGAAGAACGCCAAGGGCGGCGTCGACGCACAGACGTCGAACGGCGGAGTGACGATCCAGGCGGCCACCCCGCAGGACGTCAAGGCACACACCTCCAGCGGAGATCTCACGGTCACGATGCCGCCCGCCCGCTATCGGATATCGGCGCACAACACCAACGGCGACAAGAAGGTGGCGTTCAAGGACGACCCGGCGGGCCGCTACCGCCTGGACCTGTCGACGACGAACGGCGACCTCACGGTGCGGTCGGCGGGCTAGCGGCCCTGACCGGGATCTTGACCGGGGCCAGGGCCAGGGCCGGGGCCGGGGCCGTGGCCGGGGCCGTGGCCGGGCGGCTCGGCTAGGCGCCCAACTCCCGTGCCAGTACGGCCGCTTGCACCCGGCTGCGCAGGCCCAGCTTGCCCAGCAGCCGGCTGACGTGCGACTTGGCCGTGCCCTCCGCCATCTCCAGCCGGGCCCCGATCTGCGCGTTGGACAGCCCCTCGCCGAGCAGGGAGAGCACCTCGCGTTCGCGCGGGGTCAGCCCGTCCAGTACGGCCGGATCCGCCCGGGTGCCCCGGCCGCCGCCCGGCCCGGCGGCGAACTCGGCGATCAGGCGCCGGGTCACGGCCGGTGCCACGACCCCCTCCCCGCGCGCCACCGTCAGCACCGCGTCGATCAGGTCCTTCGCCTCCGCACTCTTCAGCAGGAACCCGGCGGCTCCGGCCCGCAGCGCCCCGAAGACGTACTCGTCCAGATCGAAGGTGGTCAGCACCAGGACATCGGCAAGCCCTTCCGTCGCGATGAGCCGGGTCGCCGACACCCCGTCCAGGAGTGGCATCTGCACATCCATCAGGACGACATCGGGGCGCAGTTCCCGGGCGAGTTCCACCGCCCGCTCGCCGTTCGCGGCCTCGCCGACCACCTCGATGCCGGGCGCGCTGCGCAGGATCAGGACCAGTCCCGCGCGGACGGCCGACTGGTCCTCGGCGACCAGGACGCGGATCATACGGGGACCTCTTCGTCGGAGACTTCGGTACGGGTGGATTGGGCGAGGGTGTGCTCGGTCAGCGGCAGGAGGGCATGTACGGTCCAGCGGTCACCGCCCGGGCCGGCGGTCAGGGACCCCCCGAGCAGCGCGGCCCGCTCCCGCATCCCGGGGAGCCCGGCACCCGAGCCGGGCGCCCGAGGGCCGTCGCCGGGCCGGTAGGGGCTGCTCACCTCGATCCGCAGTGCGTCGTCCGCCCGGCGCAGCAGGACCAGGACGGGTCCCGGGGCGGCGTGCTTGAGGGCGTTGGTCAGCGACTCCTGCACGATCCGGTAGGCGGCCAGCTCGACCGGTGCCGGGACGCTGCCCTGTCCGGCGTCGAGGGTGACGTCCAGCCCGTTGGCGCGGGCGCCGGCGACCAGGGCGCCGAGCCCGTCGAGCGTCGGTGTCGGCATCGGCCCACGCTCGCCGCCGCTGTCCCGCAGGATGCCGATCAGCCGCCGCATCTCGGTCAGTCCGGCCACGCTGTTCTCCCGGATGACGGTGAGGGACGTGCGGGAGGTGTCCGGGTCGTCGAGGGAGAGCGCGGCCGTGGAGTGGATCGCGATGGCCGACAGATGGCCCGCGACCATGTCGTGCAACTCCCGTGCCATCCGCGCCCGTTCGGCGGTCACCGCCTGGGTCCGGTCCATCTCGGCGAGCAGCGCGGTCTGTTCGGCCCGCAGCCGGGCGGTCTCGGCGGCCTCGTGATGGTTGCGCACCAGGGCCCCGGTGGCGGCGGGGCCGAAGGAGACCACGGCGCAGCCCAGGCCGACCAGGATCGCCTGCGGCTCCCGCCACCAGACGAGGAAGCCGAGCGTCACGCCGAGGCTGACCAGCCCGGTGGTGACCGGGATACGGCGGGCGGCGGCCGGTGAGCCGTAGAGCACGGCGGTGTAGGCGAGGTCCGTGAACATCAGGATCGTCGCCACATTGCCCGGGGTGAACATGTCGAAGGTGAGGGCGAAGGTGCCGAGGATCAGCGCGCGTTGGGGCCGGGTGCGACGCAGCAGCTCCAGGCCCGCCGTGACCGCCAGCGGGATCAGTCCCCAGTCGGCGCCGAGCACCCCGCTGCCGGAGGTGTGCAGCCCGAGCGCCCACAGCACGATTCCGCCCGCGAGACCGCCGGCCGCGAGGAACACGTCGAACCGGTGCGGTCGGGGGAGTCGTACGGCCATGACCCCATCCAACACGCCCCGGGACCGTCGCGGATGCTCCCTGGGGAGGGTCCCGGACTGCCACTTTCGCTTACCCCGGGCTCGCCCCGGGAGACGACGATCCGCCGCCCCCGCCGCGCGAGCCTGGGAGGAGGGGAGCGGAGAAGGGGGAGTGGGGCGTGATCGTCACGTTGATCGTCGGCTGCGAGGTGGCGTTCTGGGTGCTGCTCGCGGCGGGGCTGGGCGTCCGGTACGGGCTGCGGATGCCGCGCACCGGACTGGCCCTGCTGCTGTGCGAGCCGTTGCTGGAGGTGGTCCTGCTCGTGGTCACCGCGATCGATCTGAGGCACGGCGGCCGGGCGGACTGGCGGCATGGACTCGCCGCCGTCTACATCGGCTTCACGGTCGGGCTCGGCCACGCCACCATCAGTTGGGCCGACGCCCGGGTCGCGCACCGCTTCGCCGGTGGCCCGCCCCCGGTGCGCCCGCCCCGCTACGGCCGGGCCCGCGCCGTCCACGAATGGCGGGTGGCGGCCCGCTGGACTCTGGCCTGTGTCGTCGCCCTCGCACTGCTCCAGGCGGCGATCTGGTACGTCGGCGCCGACGGCGACACCGGTTCGCTGCGGGCGTGGCAGCTGAGGATGGTGTGGCTGATCGGCATCAACGTGGTCATCGCCGGGAGCTACACGCTCTTCCCGAAACGGAAGCGTGCTCGCTAGCGCTCACCGCCCGGTACCCACAGGACGTCGCCGGTGGCCCTGTTGGCGATGCGGGCCAGGATGAAGAGAAGGTCGGAGAGGCGGTTGAGGTAGGTGGCGGTGAGGGGGTTCATGACGTCGCCGTGCACCTCCATGGCCGCCCAGGTAGAGCGTTCGGCGCGGCGGACGACCGTGCAGGCCTGGTGGAGCAGGGCCGCGCCCGGGGTGCCGCCCGGGAGGATGAAGGAGCGCAGCTTCTCCAGCTGCTCGTTGAAGCGGTCGCAGTCCGCCTCCAGCCGGTCGATGTAGAACTGCTCGACCCGCAGCGGGGGGTACTCGGGGTTCTCCGCCACCGGGGTCGACAGGTCCGCGCCCACGTCGAACAGGTCGTTCTGCACGCGGGTGAGGACCGTGACGACCTCCGCGTCCAGGCCGCCCAGGGCGATCGCGGTGCCGATGACCGCGTTGGCCTCGTTGGAGTCCGCGTACGCGGAGATCCTGAGGTCCGTCTTGGGCACCCGGCTCATGTCACCGAGGTGCGTGGTGCCCTTGTCGCCGGTGCGGGTGTAGATACGCGTCAGATTGACCATGGGCCCAGCGTAATTACGCCCCGGCCGTCCGGAACACCCGTCTGCCCGTCGTCACGGACACCGCGGCGAAGCCGACGGCCACGAGGACGCCGTAGAGCATGTGCGCGCTCGCGTAGTGGCCCACGTAGGCGTCGCGTATCGCGTCCACCAGATAGCGGAACGGCACGAAGTGCGAGAGCACGTCCAGCCAGGTGGGCGCCAGCGACATTGGGAGCATCAGGCCGGACAGCAGCATCGAGGGCATCGACACCGCGTTGATCAGCGGGCCGAACTCCTGCGGGGTGCGGACCTTCATCCCCATCGCGTACGACAGGGAGGCCAGGGAGAGGGTGAGCAGGGCGACGAACCCGAAGCCGATGAGGATCCCCGCCAGGGGTGCGCGCAGGCCCATCACCAGGGCGGCCAGCACCAGCAGGACCGCCTGGAACACGAACACCGTGGCGTCGCGCAGCACCCGGCCGAGCAGCAGGGCGAGCCGGCTGACCGGGGTGACCCGCATCCGCTCCAGCACCCCCTGGGCGTTCTCCATGATGATCGTGAATCCGGCGAACAGGGCGCCGAAGAGGCCGAGTTGGAGCAGCAGCCCCGGCACCAGGATCTGCCAGGAGCTGCCCGTCCGGCCCAGTGGCAGGCCGGTCAGCAGGGGGCCGAAGAAGAGCAGGTAGAGCAGCGGGGTGAGGGCGCCGAAGAGCAGGGCGAAGCGGGAGCGGAGGGACTGGCGGAGGTAGCGGCCGTAGACGAGGGCCGTGTCGTGCAGCAGCATGCCGGTGGGCTCCTGGGGAGCTATACGGCGACGGGGGCGTCGTCGGTGGGGGCGGGGGCGCGGCCGGTGACGGCCAGGAAGGTGTCCTGGAGGGTGGCGTCCAGGGAGCCGCCGTACCGCAGCTTGAGCGCGCCCGGTGTGCCTTCGGCGGCGACCGCGCCGCCGTCCACGATCACCAGGCGGTCGGCGAGGGCGTCGGCCTCGTCCAGGTAGTGGGTGGTCAGGAAGACGGTCGTACCGTGCTCGTCGCGCAGCCGGCGCACCAGGTCCCACAGGTCGGCGCGGCTGCCGGGGTCGAGGCCGGTCGTCGGCTCGTCCAGGAACAGCACCGTGGGGTGGTGGGTCAGGGCCATCGCGATGTCCAGGCGGCGGCGCTGACCGCCGGAGAGGGCCCCCGTTTTGCGGTCGAGGAGGCCGGTGAGGCCGAGGTCGCGGGCGAGTTCCTCGGCGCGGGCGGCGGCGTCGGCCCTGGACAGCCGGTAGAACCGCGCCTGGGTGACCAGCTCCTCCCGGACGCTGATCCCCGGGTCGACGCCACCGGACTGGGCCACGTACCCGGAGACCCGGCGCACTCCGGCCGGGTCGGTGACCAGGTCGTGCCCGGCGACGGTGGCGCTGCCGCCGGTCGGCTTCAGGAGGGTGGTGAGCATGCGCAGGGTGGTCGTCTTGCCGGCGCCGTTGGGGCCCAGGAACCCGAGGATCTCGCCCTCGTGGACGGTGAGATCGACACCGCGTACGGCGTCGACGGGGCCGGCTTTCGTCTGGAAGGTGCGGGCGAGGTTCGCCGCGCTGATGACTGCTGCCATGCCCCACAGAAAAACAGAGTCCCTGAAAAATTGCAATGACACCAAGTTTCCATGGAGTGCAGCGAAGTTAGGATGCGGGCATGGCTGAGGGGCTCAGGGAGCGGAAGAAGCGGCAGACCCGGCAGTACATCTCCGATGTCGCCACGGGGCTGTTCATCGAGCGCGGCTTCGACGCGGTGACGGTCGCGGAGATCGCCGACGCGGCGAACGTCTCCGTGAACACCGTCTACAACTACTTCCCGGCCAAGGAGGACCTGTTCCTCGACCGCTCCGCGGGCATGGTCGACCGGCTCGCCCGCTGGGTCCGGGGCCGCGCCGAGGGTGAGTCCGCGGCGCAGGCGGTGCTGCGCGAGCTGCGGGACGAGGTCCGCGCGGTGTCCCCCCGGGTCGGCCTGCTCGCGGGCTACGCCGACTTCATGCGCGTGATCCAGGAGGCGCCGGCCCTGCGCTCCCGGCTCTGGGCACTCGCCCAGGAGGTGGAAGCCAACCTGGAGCAGGTGCTGCGCGAGGAGACCGGGGCGGCCGAGGACGACGAACTGCCGAGCCTGATGGCCGGTCAGATCAGCTGGCTCCACAGCACGGCCATCCGGGTCATCGGCCGCGAGATGCTCAAGCGCCGCGAGCCGGGCGAGGTCTCCCGGGAGGTGCTGGCGCTGCTGGACGACATCGAGGAACTGCTGAGCGAGCGGGTGCTCACGTACGCGGTGCGCGGATAGGGCCAACAGGGCGGCACCGAAGGCTTTTTCGCGTGGCTCGAATGTAGTGCTGCGAACACGCACCGTGTCGACCGTCGTTCGGGCACCGCTCCGATCCCGGGGGAAGTCGCCTTGATGTGACGTCCGTCAAATGAGACGTGACGCGCGTTACTTACTGGTCACACGGCCGCTTCGGAGCGCTATCGTCCGCCGAAGGCACACATGTCCACAGCGGGTAACAGCGGGAAGAGGGAGTCGGACGTGGCAGGGAAGCTCGCCGTCATCGGGGCCGGTCTCATGGGGTCCGGTATCGCTCAGGTCGCCGCGCAGGCGGGCTGGGAGGTCGTCCTTCGCGATGTCACCGACGAGGCGCTGGCGCGCGGCACCGACGGCATCAAGGCGTCGTACGACAAGTTCGTGAGCAAGGGCAAGCTGGACGCGGCCGACGCCGAGGCCGCGCTGGGCCGCATCACCCCGACCACCGACCTGGACGCCGCCGCGGACGCGGACATCGTCGTGGAGGCCGTGTTCGAGAAGCTGGAGGTCAAGCACGAGATCTTCCGCGCGCTCGACAAGATCGTGCGCCCGGACGCCGTGCTCGCCTCCAACACCTCCGCCATCCCGATCACCAAGATCGCGGCGGCCACCGAGCACCCCGAGCGGGTCGTCGGCGTCCACTTCTTCTCGCCGGTGCCGATGATGAAGCTGGTCGAGCTGGTGCGCGGCTACAAGACGAGCTACGAAGCGCTCGCCACCGCGCGGGAGTTCGCCGAGTCCGTCGGCAAGACCTGCATCGTCGTCAACCGCGATGTCGCCGGGTTCGTCACCACCCGCCTCATCTCCGCGCTCGTCGTGGAGGCCGTCAAGCTCTACGAGTCGGGCGTGGCGACCGCCGAGGACATCGACCTCGCCTGCAAGCTGGGCTTCGGGCACGCCATGGGCCCGCTCGCCACCACCGACCTGACCGGCGTGGACATCCTGCTGCACGCCACCGGGAACATCTACACCGAGTCCCAGGACGAGAAGTTCGCCCCGCCGGAGCTGATGCGCCGGATGGTGGACGCCGGTGACATCGGCCGCAAGAGCGGGCAGGGCTTCTACACGTACTGATCGGCGCCCGGACGCGTTCCGCCACCGAGTTCACTCCCGGAGCATCACCCTCAGGGGTGAATTCGGTATCGGTTCGCTTACAAGCAGCAACCGCACCGCCACGCATTCAGTCAGACGGTGCACACCATTGATACGGAGTTGGCCACAACCGCACTCGACGGGGAGCGCATATGTACATCAGGGGCGACCACGCCGAGCTGGTCGTCGGGGGGCGCCTCGACGTCCGCAGCGCGGCGGACGCCCGTACGGCCCTGCACTCGGCCGTCGACGACGGCGCCGGCGACCTGGTGCTCGACCTGTCCGAACTGGACTCCTGGGACGCCACCGGGCTCGGTGTGATCATGGGTGCCCACCGGCGGGCCGGCCGCTGCGGGCGCCGCCTGGTGCTGCGCGGTGTACCGCCGCAGATGCAGCGCCTGTTGGTGGCCACCCGGCTGCACCGCATCCTCGCGATCGAGGGCGGTATCGGGGTGGAGTCACTGCCCCGGGTGTGAGCCGGTGCCCATGGGGCGCAAGCGCAGCCCATGGGGCGCAAGCACACCGGACGGTCAATCCGCGCCGGACCGTGACGTCTCGGACCGTGGGGCACCCCGCCCTGTCGTGGATACTGAGCAAAGGTTTAGTGTTCGGTCGCCCGCCGACTCGCAACCCTCGACCGAGCGGGCCCGGACCGGAGCGACAGTGCGACGTGCGGCAGGCCGGGAGGGGCCGTAAACACGAGCACACGACGCTTATGGGGGGCTTGAACCCATGGACCCGATCAGCCCTGGGCCTGAGGAGTACGGACACACGGGCGCCCGCCGCCCGCCCCGGGACCCCCTCATCGCCGACTTCGGCCCGAGCACGCCCGCGCCCGCCCGCACGGCGCATCTCGTCACCGGCGATCTGCTGCTGACCGTCAACCCCGTGGACGGCAGCGAGATCGAGCCCTGCCCGCCGGCCCGCCGTCCGGGCAGCCCCCGCAAGCGCGGCGCCGCCGAGCGTGCCGAGGCCGAACGCGCGGCCCGGCCCCCGGTGCCGCCGGGCCCCGCCCAGCACCCGCTGCCCCTGCTGGAGCGTCAGGAAGTACGGGAGCGGTTGGTACGACTGCTCGCGCGCGGCCGTACCGTACGGCTCACCGGCCCCGGCGGGTCCGGCCGCACCGCCCTGCTCGACCTGGTCGCCGAGGACTGCGAGGACCTCGCGCCCGACGGCGTGGTACGCCTGTGCGGCATCCACCGCACTGCCGAGGACCTGCTGCACGACCTCTTCCACACCGTCTACGACGCCCCCGGACACCGTCCCGAACGCCTCGAACTGCGGGCACCGCTCGCGGAGATCGGCGCGGTCGTCGTGGTGGACGACATCGAGTTCGGCGGCGCCGAGCTGGACGAGCTGCTGGAGGCGACCCCCGAGTGCGCCTTCCTGGTCTCCGCCACCCCGGACGTGCCCGCGCCGCCCGCCGAGGCGGATGTCGAGGAGGTCTTCCTCGGCGGGCTCGACCGGGCCGGCGGGGTGGACATCCTGGAGCGCACGGCCGGGCGGGTGCTCACCGAGGAGGAGGCCAACTGGGCGGGCGACCTGTGGTTCGAGTCCGAGGGGCTGCCGCTGCGCTTCGTGCAGGCGGGCGCGTTGCTGCGGCAGCGGGACCAACTCCGGGCCGAGTCCGGGGCGGTGGACGAGTACGGCGTCTTCGAGGACGTACGGCCCGTGGTCAACCCGGTGCAGGAGTTCACCGACGAGAGCGGTCCGCTGCCCTCGCTCGGCGAGGCCGCCGCGCCCGCGCCGCTGCTCGCCTCCCGGCTCAGCGCCTCCGCCCGCGCCACGCTGCGCTTCGCGGTCGCCCTCGGCGGTGAGGTCCCGCACCAGGCGCATCTGCCCGCGATGGTCGGCGACACCCATGCCGACGCGGCGCTCGGGGAACTGGCGAGCTGCGGCCTGGTCTCTCCCGCGGGCTCCCGGTACCGGCTCGCGGCGGGCGTGCGCACCCAGCTGGAGGCCGCGGGATACGGCGACGACGCACCGGAGCGGGCCCGTACCGCCGCCCAGCACTATGCCTGGTGGGCCGGGCATCCCTCGGTCACCCCGGAGCGGGTGAGCGCGGAGGCCGACGCGGTGCTCGCGGCGCTGGCGGCCGTGGTGCCGCCGGTCGACGGCAGCGACGACGGAGGGGCGGTCCAGCTCGCGCGCACCGCCGCGCCCGCGTTCGCCGCCGCGCTGCGCTGGAGCGCCTGGGAGCGGGCGCTGCGCAGCGGTGCGCAGGCCGCGCTGCACTCCGGCGAGGTGCCCGAACAAGCCTATTTCCACCATGAGTTGGGAATCCTCGCGCTGTGCGGGGGCCGGCTGGACCGGGCCCGCGCGGAGCTGGAGGCGTCGATCGGGCTGCGCGGCGCGCTCGCCGACAAGCGGGGCGCGGTCGCGGGGCGCAGGGCGCTGGCGCTGGTCGCGGACCGGGCGGGGGAGCTGCCCGGCCTGCCGGTGCCGGTGGTCGTGGGGGAGCCCGCGACGGAACCGGTGCCCGCGCTGCCGTCCATGCTGTCGGTGCCCGCCGTGCCGGACACCCTGGTCACCCCGCGGATCGTGGCCGCGCCCGCGGCGAAGGGGCTCGGCATACGGCGTCTGGCGCGCCGCAATCTGGTGGCGGCCGGCTCCGGCGCGCTGCTCGCGGCGGTGCTGGGCACGGTGGTGACGCTCGGCATGACGTCCCACGACAGTGACGACAAGAACCCGGCGGGACGGGCCGACCTCAACCCCTCCACCAGCCAGGACGCGGACGACCCGGCCACCGGTCCGGCCCCGGCGCAGGCACCGGGCACGGCCTCGCAGCCGGCCACGGGCCACCGCACGACCCCGGCCCCGGCGGGCACGTACGCCGAGACGGACGCTCCGGTACGGCCGTCGACGAGCCCCACGGCGGACCCGACCGGCCCGACCGGCTCGGGCACGGGCAGCGGTCCCGGCGGGGGGAGCGGCAGCGGGAGTACGTCCCCGGCGCCGACCAAGACCAAGCCGACGTCCCCGCCCCCGACCAAGCCGACACCGCCGACCACGCCCCCGACCTCACCGACCGACTCCACCACCCCGCCGACCCCGACGGAATCGCCCTCGGACTCCGCGAGCGACATCACGCCGTTCACCAAGGCGGCGTCCGAGGCGGCCTCCCCGACCGACGCGGACCTGGCGGACGCGGACCTGGCGGACCAGGGGCAGAGGTGAGAATCGGCGGTACCGACCCGGCATGAGGCCGGTTCGGCACCGCCGATCTCCGTCGTACGGACTGAGCGCCGTCGCGACGCGGGCGAGCTGACGGCCCTCAGAACAGCCGCAGCTTGTCGTCCTCGATGCCGCGCAGGGCGTCGTAGTCCATGATGTGGCAGTCGATGCCCCGGTCGGTCGCGAGGACGCGGGCCTGGGGCTTGATCTCCTGGGCGGCGAAGATGCCGCGCACCGGCGCG
Source organism: Streptomyces murinus (assembly GCF_002154555.1). Taxonomy (GTDB): domain Bacteria; phylum Actinomycetota; class Actinomycetes; order Streptomycetales; family Streptomycetaceae; genus Streptomyces; species Streptomyces murinus. Next base: position 3,939 of record NZ_MUNF01000027.1, on the reverse strand, counting down.
AGGTGGGGGTCGCGGTTGAGGAGTTCGAGGTAGCGGGTCAGCTGCTCCACGCCGTCGATCTCACCGCGCCGCTTGATCTCGATCGCGACCGTCCGGCCCTCGCCGTCCCGGCACAGGATGTCCACCGGGCCGATGGCGGTCATGTACTCGCGCCGGATGAGCGTGTAGCCGTCGCCGAGGGTCTCGATGCGGTCGGCGAGCAGCTCCTGGAGGTGCGCTTCCACGCCGTCCTTGATCAGACCCGGGTCCACACCCAGTTCGTGCGAGGAGTCGTGGAGGATCTCCTCCATCGTGATGATCAGTTTCTCGCCCGCCTTGTTGACGACGGTCCACACCCCTTCGTCCTCGCCCGCGCCCTCCTTCAGCGTGCAGGGCGGCGACATCCAGTTGAGGGGCTTGTAGGCCCGGTCATCGGCGTGGATGGAGACGCTGCCGTCCGCCTTGACCAGGATCAGGCGGGGCGCCGAGGGCAGGTGGGCGGTGAGCCGGCCGGCGTAGTCGACCGAGCACCGGGCAATGACGAGACGCATGGTCGGCAACGCTACTCGACACCCGCCGCCGTACGCGATTCGCCCGAGCCGCTCCCTGTGGATCGTCCCAGTTGTCACTGCTTTGTCCCTGGAAACTCTTGTTCATCCTTGGCCGATTGTGGGTGCAACCCGACCGTTCCATATACGCATTCTGGTGGTGTGGTCACCGACCGTTGCCTACCGTAGAGAACGGGAGGCAACGGTCCATGTACTCAGCGTGTTTTTCGGCGCCGAACTCCCTTTATCCGTCCGGCAACCCCTGTTCATCGGGGGTGCGAGAGGAGAACCCATGTCGCTCGACGTCTCACCGGCCCTACTCGACGCGGCCGAGCGAGGCGAGGTCGACGAAGCGGAATTCGTCGACTGCGTCCGGACCTCCCTGCCCTACGCATGGGAGATGATCAGCTCCCTGGTGGCCCAGCTGAAGGTGGACGGCGGCCCCTTCGCCGACAACCAGACGCCCCCGCCCAACGAGCAGGCCCGCGGCCAGCTGCTGCGCGCCCTCGCGAGTGACGCCATCCGCGGCGCCCTGCAACGGCACTTCGGCGTGCGGCTGGCCTTCCAGAACTGCCACCGGGTCGCGGTGTTCCCGCTGGACGCCTCGGTGGACGAGACGCTGACCCGCTTCACCTCGGTGCGGGCCCAGCTGCTGAACCAGTCGCCGGAGCTTCGGGACTGCTGACCCGCGGCCCCGGCATGTCCGGGGCGGCGCGTCGCCTGCTTGCCGCTCCACCCGTGGGAGGTGCAATCGGTGCTGGGGCGGCAAGCCCCCCAGGTGGCTTGCCATTTGTACCTGCTCTGTACCTGCTCTGAATCCGTTCGTCCGTGACCTGCTCTGAACCTGTTCGTCCGTGGTCCGTCGTGATTCGCCGTGATTCGTTCGTGTGCGTCAGCGCAGCTGCGGGAGCACCTCGGCGCCCAGGCGCCGTAGGGTGTCCTCCGTCGCCGCGAGATCGCCCGAGCCCTCGACCAGCAGGGCGAAGCGGGAGATGCCCGTGCGCTCAGCGGTGGCCGCGAGCCGGTCGCCGGCGAGCCGCGGGGTGCCCACCGGGTGCAGCCCGCAGAGCAGTTCGGTGTAGGCGACCGGGTCGCGCATCGCGCGCTTGCGCCCGTCGACCGTCACATGCGCGTCGAGTCCCTGTTTCAGCCAACCCGGCATCGCCTTGAGCAGGGTCTCCGCCGCGTCCTGACGGCGGTCGGCGAGCTGGCAGACCCCGGCCGCGACATGCGCCGCATCCGCGATCTCCTCGGGTGTCCGCCCCGCCGCGCGGGCGCTGCGCCGCCACAGGGCGACCATCTCGGCCTTCTCCTCGTCGCCCGCGTGCATCCCGAGCAGCATCGGAAGCCCGCGCTCCGCGGCCAGCCGTACGCTCTTCGGCGAGGTGCACGCGACGACGACCTCCGGGCCCGGGGTGTCCGTCAGGGCCTGCGAGGGACGCGGTACGACGGGCACCTCACGGAACGCGAAACGCTCACCACAGGCGCCCACGGCGGGCTCGCGCAGCCAGCGCAGCAGCAGATCGAGTGACTCGGGGAACCCGTTTTCGTACGCGTCGAGGCCGCTGCCGAACACCTCCAGGTCAACCCAGGGGCCACCGCGACCCACCCCGAGGGTGAATCGTCCGCCGCTCGTCAGATGCAGCAGCGCGGCCTGCTCGCCCAGGGCGACCGGGTGCACGGTGGGCAGTACGCTGACCGCGGTGCCCACCCGGATCCGGCGGGTGCGGCCGAGCAGCAGCGCGGCCAGGGTGACGGCGGACGGACAGGTGCCGTACGGCACGAAGTGGTGCTCGGCCAGCCACACCGAGTCCAGCCCGGCCTCCTCGGCGACCTCCGCCGAGCGGACCGCCCGGTGCAGGGCCTCCCCCTGGCCCTGGCCCGGGAACTGGGCGCCCAGCACAAAGCTTCCTACGTACATCACTTTTCCCGCTTTCTCGGCTCCGACCCGAGCTCCCCCACCGGCATAACCGTCTGACACGTGCCAAGGACACGGCCTGGCAGGGTAATTTGCGGATTGTCTTCAGAATCGGCCGTTTCGGAGGGGGACTTGCGCCGGTTGGCGGCCTTCGCGTACCCCGCTGGGCGGCGCGTACGCTGGACGCAGCCCTTGCTTGCCGCCGAGCCCCGAGAGGTGTCCCGTGTCCCCCCGCCGCAACCGACCGAAGGCCGCCGACCCGTCCGGCCGCAGCGCCGAGGACGACCGCACCGGACGGTACGGCGGCTTCCAGTCCGCGGAGGACTGGCAGGGCGAGGAGTGGAGCGTGCGCCATGTCGCGGGCGCGAGCTCCGAGGGCAAGACCTATCGCTGCCCCGGCTGCGACCAGATGATCCCCTCCGCGGTGCCGCATGTGGTGGCCTGGCCGGAGCACGCGGGCGTGGACGACCGCCGCCACTGGCACAAGTCCTGCTGGAACGCGCGAGACCGCCGCACCACACGGGTGCAGCGGTCTCGTAACGCGCCGAAGTTCTGAGCGACCGGCCGGTCACACGTCCCGGTTGCGCAGCAGCGCGTACGCCCCCGCGCCGGCCACCGCGGCGAGCCCCAGCATGATCCACAGCGGGTCCCAGCCCCGGGGCCCGGAGCCGCTGAGCGTGCTGTCGTAGAAGACGCCGAGCTGGCTCGGGAAGCTGTACTCGAACAGGAAGTCCCGCACCGAGTGCAGCGACTCCGTGGCCATGAACAGGGCCAGCACCAGCGGCGCGAGCACCAGGCCGATCATGATGGTGATGCCGCCCGCGGAGTGCCGGATGATCGAGCCGACGAACAGCGCGAGCAGGCCGAGCAGTGCCATGTAGAGGCTCACGCCGACGGTGGCCTTGAGCCAGGCCCCGCCGGAGGGCGACTCCGTGCCGGAGCCGGACAGCATGGACGACTGCACCATCGCCACGAAGGTGACCGAGACCAGGGACACCACGAAGGCGACCACGAAGAACACGATCGCCTTGGCGGCCAGCACCCGGCCGCGGCTCGGGCACGCCGTCATCGTCGTACGGATCATGCCGGTGCCGTACTCCGAGGCCGTGGTCAGCACGCCGAGCGTGATGACGCACATGTTGCCGACGAGCAGGCCGAAGAAGCCGAAGGAGAGCGGGTTGGTGCCGCTCAGCGAGGAATCGCTGGCGTGCGCCGACACCAGCGCGCCGACCAGCAGGCCGATGCCCACGACCAGGAACACGAAGACGCTGAGCGTCCAGATCGTCGAGCGGACCGACCTGATCTTCGTCCACTCCGAGGCCACCGCGTGCCCGAGGTGGGTGCGCACGACAGGGATCGGCGAGGTGTAGCCGGGGTACGACCCGCCGGGCGCCGCCTGCCAGTCGGGCGCGCCGGGAGCCTGCGGCATCGGGGGCTGGTGGGTGCTCATCGGGCGTCCTCGGGCTGGTTCGTGTCGGCGGCGGGGGAGGAAGC
>NZ_MUNF01000269.1 GCF_002154555.1 Streptomyces murinus | reverse complement strand
GCTGGAGAGCCTGGTGCTGCGGCTCCTCGGCGAGGAGCCGCAGCACCAGGCTCTCCAGCGCCTCCGGGACCTCGGGGCGGATCCGGCGCACGGGCAGCGGCGGTTCGTACAGGTGCCGGTGCAGCACGCCGAGCGCGGTGGCGCCGGTGAACGGCACGTCGCCGCTGAGCAGTTCGTGCAGCAGCACCCCGAGCGCGTACAGGTCGGTGTACGGGCCGACCGCGCCGCCCATGGCCTGCTCGGGCGCCATGTAGGCGGGCGAGCCGATCGGGGAGCCGGTGTGGGTGAGCCGGGTGGTGTCGGTGTCCATGACGGAGGCCACGCCCAGGTCGAGCACGGTGACCAGGCCGTCCTGCTTGACCATCACATTGCGCGGCTTGAGGTCGCGGTGGACGATCGGCACGGCGTGTACGGCGCTGAGCACGGCGCACAGCTGCGCGGCCACCGCGACCGCCCACGGCCAGGGGTAGGGGTCGTGCTCGGCGAGGTGGTCGGCGAGGTCGGCGCCGTCCACGTACTGCATGACGAGGAACAGTTCCTCGCCCTCGCTGCCCGCGTCGTGCACGGTGACCAGGCCGGGGTGGTCGACCTGGGCGGTCACCCGGCACTCGCGCTCGAAGCGGCGGCGCAGTTCGTCGGCCTCCTGGCCCGCGACCTTGTCGGGGCGCAGCAGCTTCACGGCCACGCGCCGGTCGAGCCGCTGGTCGTACGCCGTCCACACCTGGCCCATGCCGCCCTGGCCGATGAGGGTGGAGAGTTCGTAGCGGCCGGCGACGAGACGTCCTGTCGCCACGGTCACCTTCCGTTTCCGTCCTCACGCCGGCCGTCGTGCTGCCCGTCGTGCTTGCGCAGGTAGTCGCTGAGTTCGTCCAGCTCGGCCCGCACCGTCCCGCCCCCGCGCGCATCGACCAGGTGCGGGCCGAGCTGGACGA
>NZ_MUNF01000268.1 GCF_002154555.1 Streptomyces murinus | reverse complement strand
GGATGGGGCTCACGGGCGCGGCGATCGAGACGATCACGGCCAGGCTGGAGATCTCGGCGACCCCCGCGCCCGTGAGCCCCATCCGGGGCAGGAGCAGCAGGGTGAGCCCGAGGACCAGGACGCACAACAGGCCCTGGAGCCAGGCGAGTCCGGCGGTGCGGCTCTGCGCGCGCAGGACGGCGAAGTAGGTCTCCATGACGACCCGGAGCAGGGTGCCCACGGCGAACAGGCGCAGCAGCCCGGTCGCCGCGTCCGCGTAGCCCGCGCCGAAGACGCCGAGGATCCAGGGCGCGCCGAGGAACAGCGCGGCGCTGATCGGCAGCATGATCCGGGCCATGCGCCACAGCGCCGCGCGGGCGTTGGCGGCCAGCTGCTCCGGGTCGTGCGAGCCCTCGACGGTGAGGGAGGCGCCCATGTTGACGGCGAGCAGGTTGCAGGTGCCGCCGATGGTGGTGGTGATGTAGAAGTACGCGTTCTCCGCCGAGCTGACCTGCGCGGCGATGATCACCGGCACCAGATAGACCACGGCGAGCGAGAACAGGGAGCCGGTGTAGTCCCCGGCCAGGAACCGCCCGACCTCCCGCGCGGGCGGCGGCCCGGCCCGCCCGGCGGTCGCCGCGACATGGCGGGGCACCAGGCGCCGGAACACCAGCCAGCCCAGCGGCACCACGGAGGTGGCGATCGCGGCCACCCAGGACACGAAGACCCCGGTGGCCGGCACGGCGACGGCGAACGCGGCGAGCAGCACCAGCTTCACCGCCGAGAACACCGTGTTGCCCACCGGCACCCAGGGCGCGCTGCGCAGCCCGGTCAGCACCCCGTCCTGGAGGGTGAGCAGGTTCCAGGCGACCACGGCCGCCACAAAGCCGAGGCCGGGAAGCAGGCCGTGCAGAAAGCGGTACGAAGGCCCCCAGGCGTCCAGCGTGCCCAGGAACACTCCGGCGGCCAGCGCGACGACCAGTGAACTGCCCGCGTACGTACGGAAGATGAAGCGGCCGGTGCGCTTCCCCGACACCGGGATGAACCGGGCAAGCGCGCCGGTCAGGGTCACCGCGGTGAGCCCGGCGAGCAGCTTCATCGCGGCGATGGCGGCCGAGCCCCGGCCGACCGCGGCATCGGAGTAGTAGTGCGCCGCGGCCAGCCAGAAGCCGAGGCCCAGCACGGCGGAGATCCCGGTGTTGAGCATCAGCGCGTACGCGTTGCGCAGCAGCGGACCCCCGCCCGGGGCGCGCGCGGCGCCGGGCGCCCTCGCCGCCTCGGGCCCGGGCGCGGTGGTCGTGTCAGTCACGGGCCCGACCGGCCTTCCAGAGCGCCGGGCCGATCCGCCGCGCCCCGCGCACGAGCGCGTACCCCTGGGTGAGGGCCCGGTCCCGGGCGAACGTACGGCCGATGTCCTGGCCCCGCAGCAGCCGTGTGAACTCCTCGGCGTCCGTACGGCGGCGCACCGTGACCCGGCGCAGCGCGTACGGCCCCTGGGCGCGGCGGGCGAGCCCGTTGCCGACGGCGAGCGCCTGCGCGTACCCGGCCGCGCGCACCGCCCGGCGCACCCGGCGGCTGGAGTAGCCGTAGGGATACGCGAACGACCGTGGCCGCGCCCCGAGTTCACCGGAGAGGATCTCCGTGCACCGGCCCAGCTCCTCGGCCAGCGCCGCGTCGTCCAGCTGGTCCAGCTGGGGATGGGTGTGGCTGTGCCCGCCGATCTCCACGCCGGAGGCGGCGAGCCGGCGCACCTGGTGCCAGTCGAGCATGGTGTCGAGGCCGCCCCCGGTGTCGTACGCGCCCCGCAGCCAGCCGGTGGAGACGAACAGGGTGGCCGGGAAGCCGTGCCGGGCGAGCAGCGGCAGGGCGTGCCGGTGCACGCCCTCGTAGCCGTCGTCGAAGGTGATCAGCACCGGGCGCGCGGGCAGCGGCCGGCCGCCGCGCCAGTGCGCCGCCAGCTCGGCGGTGGTGACGGGTGTGCTGCCCAACTCGCTGATGAGGGACATCTGTTCGGCGAACGCGTCCGGTGTGACGGACAGGGTCCGGGTGGCGGCGCTGGGCGCCGTTGCGACCGAGTGGTACATGAGGACGGGCACCGGCTGGTCACTCACGCGGGCCCCCGGTCCGGTCGCCGGTCCCGGCGGTGGCGTACGACCCCCGCCGCACCCGCAGGCTCCCCACCGCGAACCCTCCCGCCGCCGCGAGCACCCCGGCGACGATGGCGCCCGCACGGCCCGCGCCGCCCGGCCGGCCGAGCAGGGCGTCACGCAGTCCCCGGGCCACACCGGCGGGCAACACCCGGGTGGTGTAACGGCGTTCGGACTCCAGCCCCTTGGCCGCGCCGACGCTGCGGGCCACCAGGGCCTTGGACAGGCCCTCGGCGTAGGCGCGGGTGCGGAAGTAGGCGAAGTTCTCCCGCACCCGTGGCACCCGGTGGTGGATCACCGCACGGTCGTCGATGAGCAGCACCCCCTCGGGGCGGGCGCGGGTGAGGCGGATGCACAGCTCCGTCTCCTCGCAGCCGAGCGGGCGCCGGCCGCCGTCGCGCCCGATGCCGGTGGCGAAGCCGCCCGCCGCCTCGAAGGCCGTAAGCCGGAACGAGGCGTTGCCGCCCAGCACATTGCGCACCCGCACCCGGCCCGGCGGCAGGCCACGGTAGGTGCAGCCCACCACCCAGTCGAACTCCTCCGGGAACCAGGCGGGCCGCCTCCCGGAGGCCCACACCGGCTCGGTGCGCCCGCCGACCGCCAGCACCCGGGGGTCGGCGTACGCCTCGGCGAAGCGGCGCAGCCAGTCCCGTTCGGCCACGGCGTCGTCGTCCAGGAAGGCGATCACGTCGCCGCGGGCCGCGGCGATGCCGGTGTTGCGGCCCGAGGACAGGCCGCGCGGACCGGAGTTGGGCAGCACCCGGACGCTCTCGGCCGTCCGGTACGCGCGCTCCAGCCGTGCGCCGAGGGCCGGGTTGTGGTCCACGACCAGAAGGGTCTCCAAGGCCGGGTACGACTGCGCGCGCACCGAGGAGACCGCCGCGAGGATGTCCTCCCAGCGGTCCTCGGTGTAGGCGCAGATCACGACGGAGATGCCGGGATCGTTCAAGACACCTCTCCCCGCCGTGCCTTGAGCAGCGGGGAGTGCCGCACCCGGCGGCGCAGGGCCCGCCGGTTGGACCGCTCGCGCAGGATCACCCGCAGCACCCGCAGCCCGTCGCGCACCGCCCGCAGATTGCTGGTGCCGTGGATGCGCAGATACTCGTGACTCGGGATCTCCTGCACTCTCAGGCCCGCCTTGACCACTCTGATGTTCATCAGCGTCTCGACCTCGAAGCCGGTGCAGTCGAGGTCGATCTTGTCGAGGCAGTGCCGCCAGAACGCGTTGTAGCCGTAGCACAGATCGGTGTAGCGGGCGCCGAACTTGCGGTTGACGACGGTGCACAGCGCCCAGTTGCCGAGCTTGCGCACGAAGGTCATGTCGTCGGTGCCGCCGCCGTTGGCGAAGCGGGAGCCCTTGGCGAAGTCGGCGCCGGAGACCAGCGCGGAGACATAGCTGACGATCTCCCCGCCGTCCGCCGAGCCGTCCGCGTCGACCATCACGATGATGTCGCCGGTGCACGCCTCGAACCCGGTGATCAGGGCGTCCCCCTTGCCCCGGCCGCGCTGCGGGACGACCTTGAGGCGCGGCCACAGGGACCTGGCCACCTCGACGGTGTCGTCGGTGGAGTTGCCGTCCACGAGGACGACCTCGTGGATCCAGTCGGGAAGGCTCTTGAAGACGTAGGGCAGGTTCTTCGCCTCGTTCATGGCGGGGATCACGACGCTCACCGGTGGAGTGATCGCCAGGTGCGAGGAGATGGGCCGGTAGTGCGTGACGAGCAGCGGTTCGCGGCCCGGACTCGGCGGGCGCAGCGCTGAACTCATGGTTGGTTCCCTCTCGTCCGGTGGGCCGCCCACCCCCGGGCGGCCCGGCTCAGGGTCCGGTTCGAAAGGGGGGTTCTCCTCCGGAGGCGCGGCGAGCGGAACTCCGCACCCCTGGACGAGCTGGCAAAGCTGTCCGGGCCGCCGGACGGGCATGGCGGCCGGTCGCGCGGCCCGGCCCGGTCACCGCTCGCGGTCACCGAGCACGGCACCCCCCTACCGCGCTCCGCGACGGACCCACCAGGGCGCCCGGCCCTCCCCAGGGACCGTGCACCGGCGAACCGCCGCGGTTGAGCTGTATGACGGTATTGACGGTTGAGCCCGAAAGGCAAGACCTGGAAGGTGCCTCACCTTTCCCATGATTGGCCCGTTGCGTAACAGTGGCTCACCTTGCTCACTCTTGTGTGCTTTTACCGGTAATTCGATCCCGGAGATGAACGAGGAGCAGCAGGGCCAGGCTCAGTACGGCGACGGCGGCCACTCCGCCCCGGACGCTCCAGTGGTGCACCGCGAGCATCACCTGGGCCACCAGCAAGTCGACGACCACCGCACCCGCGAGTGCGCACAGGGCACGGGCGAAGGGGTCGAGACCGCGCAGGGCCGCGGCGAGCGCGGCGGCCGGCGCGAGCAACAGGAAGAGCAGGGTGCACGGGCCGCGCAGCGCGGAGTTGGAACCGGTGAGGGCGAGCAGCGCGCCGGCCGTCGAGACGGCGGCCGCGGCGCCCGCGAGCAGCGGCGACAGTTCCCTGTTGATCCGTAAGGTGCGCATTGGCGACTTTGCCCCCCGAAGCGCCGGATGCCGGGCTTTAATGTCGCGCAGGCCCGAGGGGGGCGTCAAGGGCGGCCGTCCCCCGAAAAACCCACTGGAGCAGGTGTCTGAGGCGTGGTCAACACAGTTGACATGTACGCGCAATACATAAGCAGTAAATCTTTGAAGACGGTCTTATTGAGAGTCAAAAATTCTTGACATGAACACTTCCGCTCAACGCGCGTAGTTGCTACTTAAGTTGCCGCAGACTTCCTGCTCACCTGGGAGATACACCATGAGACGTTCCCGCCTTGTCGGATTCGTTGCTCCACTCCTCCTTGCTCTCGGCCTCGGCTTCACGCAGGCGGCGTCGGCGCAGGCGGCATCCAACAGCGGTGGCTATGTGGCGCTGGGCGACTCCTACGCCTCCGGCGTCGGCGCCGGCAGCTACATCAGCTCCAGCGGCGACTGCGATCGCAGCACCAACTCCGCGGCCTACCTGTGGAACGCCGCGCACAAGCCCACCTCCTTCGCCTTCAACGCCTGCTCGGGCGCCACGACGGACGATGTGATGGCCAACCAGCTCGGCTCGCTCAACTCCTCCACCTCGCTGGTGTCCATCAGCATCGGTGGCAACGACGCCGGCTTCGCGAGCGTCATGCAGACGTGCGTGCTGAACTCGGACAGCACCTGTCTGTCCGCCATCGCGAGCGCGAAGTCCTACATCACCAACACGCTGCCCGGGAAGCTCGACACCGTCTACAACGCGATCCACTCCAAGGCGCCCAACGCCCGTGTGGTCGTGGTCGGTTACCCGCGCTTCTACCTGCTCGGCCAGGTCTGCCTCGGTCTGTCCGACACGAAGCGGTCGGCCATAAACGGTGCCGCCGACACCCTGGACAGCACCATCCAGTCCCGTGTCTCCGCCCACGGCTTCGCCTTCGGTGACGTCCGCAGCGCCTTCTCCAGCCACGAGATCTGCTCCAGCAGCTCCTGGCTGCACAGCCTCAACGTGCTGGACCTCACCGAGTCGTACCACCCCACCGCCGCCGGTCAGTCCGGTGGCTACCTGCCGGCCCTCACCAACGCGGCCGGCTGACCCGAACGGGTGAGCACTCCACGACGCACCACCGGGCCCGCCCGTCAGGGTGAACCGACCGAGCGGCCCGAGGCGTCGACGTAATACCTGGTACCTCCCGGATGAGCCCGCCGTGTGCACCCGGCGGGGTCGCCCACCACGGCGGCGGGGACTCTGGCCGATGGGGCCTCTGCCGACCGGACGGCCGGGCGCGTGAGATGGACCACGTTCCCGGCCGCCTCCGCACAGCTTCCTCCGCCCGCGCCGCGACCGGCGCGGGCGGTCGCGGTCGCGGCGCCGGAGCGACCGCCGCCGGGCCGCAGCCGGGACCCGCCGTCACCCTGGGGCTCCACGGGGGCGGCGCGCCCTTGATCACGAGGGGGCCGGCGCCGGACGGGCGTCACGCGCCGTGACGGCCGTCCCGGACCGGCGAACCGGCGCGAGCCGTCGGCCAGCCCATTGTCCAACTCGCCCTGAAACCGGTCGGATTCGGAGAGTAGTCGGCTTGGGATGGTCAACCGCCTTACGGGGAAGGTGAATCCTGAAGGCGCGATACACGAGTGCCCCGGTGGGGAGATAGGGTTACTCTGCCCGGGGCCGGGTGGACTCGTACGGGTGGGGAGTGACATGGAACAGATAACAGTGCGCAGCAGGGCCAGGGTCCCTGCGATCACCTGCGGGAGCAGCGCGACCAGCTCGCGCCTCGACCGGCATCTGGCGGTGCTGGGCGGTCCCGCCATACCGCAGCAGAAGACCGTCGAGGCGACCTCGCTGATGCGGGAGCTGACGGCGCGGGACACCCGGCGCACGCACAGCGACCGGGGCGCGCGGGTCCGCCGGGTCTCCCTCTTCGCGCCCCTGCGCCGACTGCGTCGTTCGCTGTTCGGCGGCCACTAGTCCGGTCCTCGACCGGCCACTGATCCGGCCCCGATCCGGCCACCGATCCCCTTGAGCGCCCCTCCGGCGCTCACTGGGCGAACCGACGGTCCTGGACCCCGTCCAGGCCCGCGCTCAGGCCGCCACACCGTCCCGGCGCAGCGCTGCGATCTCGTCGTCCGTCATTCCCACGGCACGCAGCAGCGCCCCGGTGTGCTGTCCGAGCGCGGGCACGTCGCCCATCCGCGCCTCGCCCCCGCCCGGCAGCGTGAGCGGCGGCAGCAGCGCCCGCAACGGCCCCACCGGCGAACCCACCTGACGCCATCGGTCCCGGGCCGCCAGCTGCGGATGCTCCGCCAGCTCGCGCGGATCCCGCAGCCGGGCACAGGCGAGCCCCGCCCGCTCCAGCCGCGCCAGCGCCTCGCCGGTGTCCAGCGCGCCGAGCGCCCGGGCCACCGCCGCGTCCGTCTCCGCCCGGTGCGCGACCCGCGCCGCGTTCGTCGCGAACACCGGGTCCGCCCCCAACTCCGGCCGCTCCATGACCTGTTCGGCAAGGCGCCGCCACTCCCGGTCGTTCTGCACCGACAGGAGGACCTGGCCGCCGTCCGCCGTCGGATAGGCGTTGTAGGGCGCGATGACGGGATGCGCGAGACCGGTGCGCGCCGGGGGCTCGCCGTCGTGCATCGTGTGGTGCAGCGGATGCCCCATCCACTCCGCGAGCGAGTCCAGCAGGGACACCTCCACCGGGCCGCCGCGCCCGGTGACGCCCCGGCGCACCAGCGCCGCCAGCACCCCCGAGAAGGCGTACATGGCCGCCGCGATGTCCGCCGCCGGGATCCCCGCCTTCACCGGCCGCTCCGGCGTCCCGGTGACCGACACCAGGCCCGTCTCGCACTGCACCAGCATGTCGTAGGCCCGCTTGTCCGCGTACGGGCCGTGGGGGCCGTACCCCGAGATGTCCACGGCGATCAGCCGCGGATGGGCCGCGCACAGGGTGGCCGCGTCCAGGCCGAGCCGGGCCGCGGC
>NZ_MUNF01000267.1 GCF_002154555.1 Streptomyces murinus | reverse complement strand
GGTGCCGGCCGCCCCCACCGACCTCTCGGGCGGCGGCCGGCACCGGCGCTGACGTCGTACGGCGGTCGTCCCGCCGCCGGTGAGATGGCCGGTGCGGTGGGACGACCGCCGTATCCCCCCTCGCGATGGTCTCGGAATACGTCTGCCCAAGTGTGAAGCTCTTGTGGAGAAGAGTTGACCACGAGGGATCAACTTGCCGCAATACCCAGGGTGTTGGAATTCCGGCGGAACGTATGTGCGTACGGGCAGCGGGAGTTGGGGATCAGCCGCGCCCGATGTACGGCATCGCCGTCGCCAGCACCGTCGCGAACTGCACGTTCGCCTCCAGCGGCAGCTCCGCCATGTGCCGCACGGTGCGGGCCACTTCGGCCACGTCCATCATCGGCTCGGGCGCCGTCTCGCCGTTCGCCTGGAGCACACCGGTGCTCATCCGTCGCGTCATCTCCGTCGCCGCGTTGCCGATGTCGATCTGCCCGACCGCGATCCGGTACGGACGCCCGTCCAGGGAGAGGGACTTGGTCAGTCCGGTCAGCGCGTGCTTGGTCGCGGTGTAGGCGACCGAGTGCGGGCGGGGCGCGTGCGCGGAGATCGAGCCGTTGTTGATGATCCGGCCGCCCTGCGGGCTCTGCTCCTTCATGGTCCGGTACGCCGTCTGCGCGCACAGGAACGCCCCGTTGAGGTTGGTGTCCACCACATGCCGCCAGGCGTCGTAGGGGAGTTCCTCGACCGGGACCCCGCCGGGCCCGAAGGTGCCCGCGTTGTTGAACAGCAGATCCAGCCGCCCGAACCGGTCCACGGTCGCCCCGAACAGCGCCGTCACGTCCTCGGGTCGCGCCACATCGGTGCGTACGGCGATCGAGGGCGCCCCGGGCGCGAGTGCCGCCGTCTCCTCCAGCGTCTCGACGTGCCGTCCGGCCAGCGCCACCGACCAGCCGGTGCGCAGCAGCTCCACGGCGACCGCCCGGCCGATCCCGGAACCGGCGCCGGTCACTACCGCGATCTTCGCTTGCGTGTCAGTCATGGCACGGAGCGTAGGCGGACCGATCGTCGCTCGTATGTTCCTCGGCAGTTTGTCTGAGCTGGGAACATAGGAGTCACGTTTCAGTGGAAGTTTCAAGCAAGGTGTCCCGGCCGGGACGCCTCGACCCAGGGAGGGGACTCATGCCCGAGCATGCGGCGGCACCGACACCGCGGACGGACGACGGCAGCGACGACAGCACGGAGACCATCACCGCGTCCCCCGCCGCCCGCCGCACCGGGCTTCTCGTCACCTTCGTCCTCGGCGGCCTCACCGCGACGCCCCCGCTCGCCATGGACATGTACCTCCCCTCCCTGCCGGAGGTCACCCGGTCTCTGCACGCGCCCGCCGCCACCGTCCAGCTCACCCTCACCGCGTGTCTGCTGGGCATGGCCCTCGGACAGCTGGTCGTCGGACCGATGAGCGACCGCTGGGGCCGGCGCCGGCCGCTGCTGATCGGCCTCGCCGTGAACCTCGTGGCGACCGCCCTGTGCGCCCTCGCCCCGAACGTCGAGACGCTGGTCGCCTTCCGGCTGGTCCAGGGCCTCGCGGGCGCGGCCGGCATCGTCATCGCGCGAGCCGTCGTACGCGACCTCTACGACGGTGTCGCCATGGCCCGCTTCTTCTCCACCCTGATGCTGATCTCCGGGGTCGCGCCGGTCGTGGCGCCGCTGATCGGCGGGCAGATCCTGCGGGTGACCGACTGGCGCGGGGTGTTCCTGGTGCTCACCGTGATCGGGGCGCTGCTCGGCGCGCTGGTGTGGCTCCGGCTGCCCGAGACGCTGCCGCCGACGGACCGGCACGGCGGGGGAGTGGGGCACGCCCTGCGCTCCATGCGCGCGCTCCTCGCCGACCTCCCCTTCACCGGCTACATGCTGGCCGGCGGCTTCGCCTTCGCCGCGCTGTTCGCCTACATATCCGCCTCCCCCTTCGTCATCCAGGAGATCTACGGCGCCTCCCCGCAGACCTTCAGCCTGCTGTTCGGCCTCAACTCGGTCGGTCTGGTGGTCGCCGGGCAGATCAACGGCAAGGTGCTGGTCGGCCGGGTCAGCCTGGACAAGGTGCTGGGCGCGGGGCTCGCGGTGATCACGCTCGCCGCGACCGCGCTGCTGCTGATGTCCACCGGCGTCTTCGGCGAGGTGGGGCTCGCGCCCATCGCCGCCGCGCTGTTCGTCCTGATGTCCGCGATGGGCCTGGCCATGCCCAACGCCCAGACCCTCGCCCTGCTGCGCACCAAGCACGCCGCGGGGTCCGCGTCCGCGCTGCTCGGCACCTCCTCCTTCCTCGTCGGCGCGGTCGCCTCGCCGCTCGTCGGGATCGCAGGTGAGCACACCGCCGTCCCGATGGCCGTCGTCCAACTGGCGGCCGCGCTGGTCGCGGGGGCCTGCTTCGTGGGAATGTGCCGTCCCTGGAACACGCGGGAGAACGCGCGTGCGGGGTCGGAAGGAGACGAGAGCTGAGCGCACCGAGACTGCGTGCCGACACACCCCAGCGGGCCGGGCTGGCCCCCGACGCGCTCGGGCACCTGGTCGCCGAGGTGCACGCCCGCACCGCCGGGCCGCGTCCCTGGGCGGCCGGCGCGGTCGTGCTGGCCGGGCGCGGACCCGTGATCGCCGTGGCCGAGGCGGCGGGCTGGGCCGTCCGCTACTCCTCCTACGACCCGCGCACCGACACCGGCGTCGAACTGCGGCCCGAGGACCGGGTGCCGGTCACCGTGGACACCCCCTTCGATCTGGCCTCCCTGACCAAGCTGTTCACCTCGGTCGCGGCCGTGCAGCAGCTCGAGCGCGGCACGCTGGCCATGGACGCCCCAGTGGGCCACTATCTCCCGGAGTTCCGGACCCTGTCCGAACACCGGGTCACGGTACGGCAGTTGCTCACCCACACCTCCGGGCTGCGCCCCGAACTCCCGTTGTACGACTGCCCGGACCGGGCCGCCCGGCTGACGATGCTGCGCGCCGAGGCGCCGTCCGGGCCGCCCGGCATCTACCGCTACTCGGACCTGAACATGCTGCTCCTCCAGTTCGTCCTGGAGCGCGTCACCGGGCGGACCCTCGACGTTCTCGTGCGCAACGGCATCACCCGGCCGCTCGGCATGACCGCGACCGGGTTCGGGCCCTGTCCGGGGGCGGCGGCCACCGAGGACCAGTGGCGGCCGTGGGCCAAGGCCGACCGGGGGATGCTGCGGGGCGTCGTGCACGACGAGAACGCCTGGGCCCTCGGCGGCATCGCGGGGCACGCGGGCCTCTTCTCCACCGCCCGCGACCTCGCCGTCTTCTGCCGCACCCTGCTCGCCGGCGGCTCCTACGGCCCCGCCCGCATCCTCGCCCCCGACTTCACCGACCTCCTCCTCACCCCGCCCGGCCTCGGCTTCGCCCTCGACCAGCCCTGGTTCATGGGCGCCCTCTCCGGCCGCGGCGCCGCGGGCCACACCGGCTTCACCGGCACGTCCCTGGTCCTCGACCGGGCGACGGACACGTTCGTGGTGCTGCTGGCGAACACGGTCCATCCCCGCCGCCGACCGGCGGACAGTGCCCCGAGGGCGGCGATCGGCACCTGGCTGGCGCGGGCGGTGGTGTGAGGGGGCGCCCGCCACCGGCCAGCCGGGCGCTACCGGCTCGGAAGCCGGGCGGCACCGGCTCGGATGCCGGGCGCTATCCGCTCGTAAGCCGGGCGGCACCGGTCCGGATGCCGGGCGGAACCGGCTCGGTTGCCGGACGACAGCGGTCCGAGTGCCGGACGGCGGTGGCCCGGGTGCCGGGTGCCGGTGCCGGGCGGCGCCGCCTCGGATGCAGGGGCGACAGCGGTCCGGATGCCGGGCGACAGCGGTCCGGGTGCCGGGGTCGGCCGGTCCTGAAGGGCAGGGCCGACCGGTCCTGGAGCCCGGGGCCGGCCGGTCCTGGAACCCGAGGTCGGCCGGTCCTGGAGGCCGAGGTCGGCCGGTCCTGGAGGCCGGGGTCGGCCGGTCCGGCGGCCCCGTCGCGCGCCATAGAATCTCCAGGTGACCGCCCCCGTACCGCCGGCCGAAGTGCTCCGCCGCAGCCTCGCCCAGATGCTCGACGGACTGCCGCCCAGCCAGGCCGCCGGCGCCGTCGAGCGGCTCATCGCCGCCTATCGCGGCGACACCCCGACGCACGCGCCGATCCTCCGCGATCGCGCCGATGTCGCCGCGTACGCCGCCTACCGGATGCCGGCCACCTTCGAGGCCGTGCGCTCGGCCCTCGGGGCGTTCGCCGACGCCGTGCCCGGGTGGGTTCCCGGCAGCCATGTGGACGTCGGCGGTGGCACCGGCGCCGCGACCTGGGCGGTCACCGACACCTGGGCCGGCACCCGCCCGGTGACCGTCCTCGACTGGGCCGAGCCCGCGCTCGCCCTCGGCCGGGAGCTGGCCGCCGCCAACCCGGCCCTGGCCGGCGCCCGCTGGCAGCGCGCCCGCATCGGCTCCGGGCTCGACCTGGAACCCGCCGACCTGCTCACGGTGTCGTACGTCCTCAACGAGCTGACCGAGTCCGACCGCACCGCGCTCGTCGACGCCGCCGCGGCCGCCGCGCGGAGCGTGGTGATCGTGGAGGCCGGCACGCCCGCCGGGTACGCCCGGGTCATCGAGGCCCGCGACCGGCTGATCCGCGCCGGGTTCGAGATCGCCGCGCCCTGCCCGCACAGCGCCGCCTGCCCGATCGCCCCCGGCACCGACTGGTGCCACTTCTCCGCCCGCGTCCCCCGCTCCTCCCTGCACCGCAGGGTCAAGGGCGGCTCCCTGGCCTACGAGGACGAGAAGTTCTCCTACGTCGCCGCCACCCGGCTGCCCGCCGAGCCCGCCCCCGCCCGCGTCGTACGCCGCCCCCAGATCCGCAAGGGCCAGGTCCTCCTCGACCTGTGCGAGGCGGACGAGGAACTGCGCCGTACGACGATCACCAAACGCCACGGCGACCTGTACAAGGCGGCCCGCGACACGGACTGGGGGCTCCGCCTGGCCCCCGGAACCGACACTGTGAGGTACGTCTCGTCCGATTCCCCCCGTATCCACCTGCCGCCCCCCGAAGCGCACGAAGGTGGGACCATGAGGCATGCTGTCCGCACACCAGCGAGGCGAGGGGATAGATGAGCGGGACGTTCGGCGGCCACAGCGGCCGGCAGGGCAAACTCTCCCAGTGGCTGCGTGGACGCCGCCCGAGGGAAGCCGCCGCCACCGACGACGGCGGACGTGAGGCCCTGCTGCTCGCCGCCGCCGAGGCCGGGCTTCCGCTCGCGCCGGCCGCGTACCCCGCGCCCGGTTACCGGTGTTCCTGCGACCGCGTGGGCTGCCCCACCCCGGCCCGGCACCCCGTGTCGTTCGCCTGGCAGACGCAGTCCACGATCGACCGCCCCCAGATCGAGCGCTGGGCCCGGCACCAGCCGCAGGCCAACTTCATCACCGCGACCGGCATGGTCCACGACGTCCTGGACGTGCCCGCGCCGGCCGGCCGGGAGGCGCTGGACCGGCTGCTCGCCCAGGGCGTCGAGGTGGGGCCGGTCGCCGAGAGCGACGACGGCCGGATGCTGTTCTTCACCCTCACCCGGGGCACCCCCGAGGACGAGGACGAGTGGTGGCCCTGCGAGCTGGACTGCCACCCCGAGACGATGGCCGAGCACCCCGGTCTGCGCTGGCACTGCCGGGGCTCCTACGTCCTCGTACCCCCGGCCCGGCTGCCCGGCGACGACGACCGGCAGGTCCGCTGGCTGCGCGGCCCGGAGCATCCGCTGCCCGAGCCGCTGACCCTGCTGGAATCCCTCACCGACGCCTGCGCCCGGCACGCCGCCGGGAACTCCGCCCCCGACCTGGGCCGGCCCTGGCCGTTGCACAACTGAGGCCCTGGGCCACTCGCCGGTCCCGGGCTACTCGCCCTTCGCCCCCGTCACCCCGTTCACCTTCGCCACGATCGACACCGCCCCCTTGCCCGCCGGGTCGAGGGCGGCCTGGCCGGCCACCGATTCCAGCGTGAGGGACTGGTGGATCTCGCCCGTCGTGAGGGCCTGTACGGCCTTGCTGGGCGTCGGCACCGAGGTGTTCGCGGCGGCGGTCTCCTTCTCGTAGTGGTGCGTGGTGAAGAAGACCAGCGCGCCGCCGTCCGCCGTGCGCAGCGCCAGCGGGGCGTAGTCGCCACGGGTCAGCGGCTGGTCGATGTACTGGCGCACCAGCCCCGGCTTACGGGTCTGGCTCTGGCGGTAGGCGCGCAGCTGGCTCGTGTTCGGCCCGTCGGCGAACGCCTTGCCGCCCTTTTTCAGGTAGTTGACGTACGAGCGGCTCAAGTCGTCGGGTGCCACGGCCAGTTGAGCCGAGGAGGCGGGCACCGCCTCGCCCCACCCGTCCTTGTCCTTCTTGAACTGCGGCACGGCGCCCGGCGCCGCCAGCGTCAGATACGCCACCCGCCACCGCTCACCCAGGTCCGCCCGGGTGAACACCAGCAACCAGCGGTAGTTCC
Organism: Streptomyces murinus; assembly: GCF_002154555.1. GTDB lineage: Bacteria > Actinomycetota > Actinomycetes > Streptomycetales > Streptomycetaceae > Streptomyces > Streptomyces murinus. The sequence continues at coordinate 1,875 of NZ_MUNF01000267.1, read as the reverse complement.
CGGCCTTGTTGCCCCGCGCGTCCGCGAGGAACCAGCGGGGCCAGCCCGCCTTCTTCGGGATCGTGATCTTCACGTCCGACAGCTTCAGCGGTACATGACTCGCGTTGCCGGAGGGGCTGTTGACGTGCCCCGCCTTCAGCCGGGCGGCGTCGATGTCGGCGAGCGGCCCGGTGACATAGGGCGCGTCGAGCGAACTGTCGTACGCCTTGTCGGCCTTGTTGTACGCGTCGGTGAAAGCGGCCACCGCCTGCGCGGCCTCCGCCCGGGTGGCGCCGGGCAGCACCGTACGCTCCCCGTGCACCACCACGCATCCGCTCGCCGTGAAAGACAAGGCGGTCAGTGCGGCCGCTATCAGTGCGTTCCGGTCACGCCGGCGAAGCCGTCGAGGGCTGCGTTCCCTGGTCATCGGGCTCCTTCACCTTCCCCTTCCCGGAGGCGAACCCTACCGGGGCGAGGAACACGGTGAGCACCGGGACCAAGTACAGGGCCCAGACCGTGACCTGGACGACCGTCGGGTCCGGCTGGAAGTTGAACACGCCCTTCAGAAGCGTGCCGTACCAGCTGTCCGGCTCGACGGTGTCGCTGATGTCGAAGGCCAGGTGGGTGAGGCCGGGGACCCAGCCGGCCTCCTGGAGGTCGTGGAAGCCGTACGCCAGCACGCCCGCCGCGACCACGACCAGCATGCCGCCGGTCCAGGTGAAGAACTTCGCCAGATTGATGCGCAGCGCGCCCCGGTAGAACAGCCAGCCCAGCACCACCGCCGTGGCGAGGCCGAGGGCGACGCCGATCAGCGGGCGCGGGGTGCCGTCCCCGGCCGCGTGCACCGAGGCCCACACGAACAGCGCGGTCTCCAGGCCCTCCCGGCCGACCGCGAGGAACGCCGTGGCGACCAGCGCGCCGGTGCCCATCGCGAGCGCCGCGTCCAGCTTGCCGTGCAGCTCGGACTTCAAGTGCCGGGCGGTGCGCCGCATCCAGAACACCATCCAGGTCACCAGGCCCACCGCGAGGATCGACAGCGAGCCGCCGAGCGCCTCCTGCGCCTGGAACGTCATCTCCTGGGAGCCGAATTCGAGCGCGCAGCCGAAGCCGAGGGCCAGCGCGATCGCGACGGCGATGCCGGTCCAGATGGGCCGCAGGGCGTCCCGGCGGCCGGTCTTGACCAGATACGCGATCAGGATGCAGACGACGAGCGACGCCTCAAGACCTTCCCGCAGGCCGATCAGGTAGTTGGAGAACACGGCTACGCCTCCTTCGAGAACAGTGAACGGCCCCACCAGTCATCGGCGTCCCGGACGCCCGGCGGGATGGCGAAGACCGCGGAACCCACGTGCTGGACGTACTCGTTGAGTGCGTCATGCGCGGACAGCTTGCGCTGGAGCGGGATGAAGCCGTGGCGCACATCGCGCTGGTAGGCCAGGAAGAACAGGCCCGCGTCCAGCCGGCCGAGGCCGTCGGTGCCGTCGGTGAAGGAGTAGCCGCGGCGCAGGATGGTGATCCCGGAGTTGGCGTCCGGGTGCGCGAGCCGTACGTGCGCGGTGGGCTTCATCGCCTTCAGGAACGGCGCGTCGTGCTCACCCGCCCTGCCGACCGGGGCGCCCTCGCGCTTGTCCCGCCCGAACACGTCCTCCTGCTCCTGGAGCGAGGTGCGGTCCCAGGTCTCGATGTTCATCCGGATGCGCCGGGCGACCAGGTAGGAGCCGCCGCTCATCCAGTCCGGGCCGTCCCCGTCGCCGACCCACACATGCTTCGTCAGCCGGTCCGTCTCGGTGCCCGCGATGTTGCGGGTGCCGTCCTTGAAGCCGAACAGATTGCGCGGGGTCTGCGCGTCGGGCGTGGTCGAGGAGGTCTTGCCGAAGCCGAGCTGGGACCAGCGCA
>NZ_MUNF01000266.1 GCF_002154555.1 Streptomyces murinus | reverse complement strand
CATCATGCGGACTCGGCGCGCAGCCGCTCGATCACCGGCGCGAACGACTCCATCTGGGGCTCCAGGACGGTCAGGTTGGCGAATCCGTACCGCTCGCGCTGCGCCCTGATCTTCGCCACGATCTCCTCCAGCGGGCCCACCAGCATGATCGGCAGCGCCAGCGCGGCTTCCAGGGTCAGGTGCGGTTGCCGCTCCAGCACGGACTTGAGCGCCGTGCCGGGATCGCCGGTGACCGCGACCTGCTGGATCAGCAGGTTCAGCTCGGCGGGTTCGGCCCGGCCGGCCGCGAACTCACGGTAGCGCGCCACCCGTTCGTCCAGCTCGTCGGCGGTGAGCGGTTCGAGCGACCGTGTGCTCCCCGTCCGGGCGCCCGAGAAGGCCGCGATGTCGGCGTGCTCGGCGGTCAGCCGCAGCATCCGGTCGCCGTTGCCGCCGATCAGCAGCGGCACCCGGGCCTGCTCCGGGCGTGGCTGGTACTCCTCGGAACCGAGCAGCCGCGCCAATTCCTCGACCGTGCGGCGCAGATGGTCCACCCGCTCGCCCGCGGAGCCGAACGGCAGCCCGGCCGCGTCATGCTCCTCCCGCACATAGCCGGTGCCCAGGCCGAGTTCGAGCCGTCCGCCGGTGAGCGCGTCCGTGGTCGCGACCTCCCGGGCGAGCAACGTGGGGTTGTAGAAACCCGCGTTGAGCACGAGCGTGCCGACCCGGGCCCGCTCGGTCGCCTGCGCCGCCGCGACCAGCGCCGGGAACGGCGCCACCCAGCCGAGATGGTCGGGGACGAGGATCACGTCGTAGCCCAGCTCCTCGGCGCGGCGGCACTTCGCCCGCCACTCGGCCGCGGACGCGGGCGTGAGCATATTGACCCCGAAACGGAACGGGTGCGTCATGAAGTCTCCTCAACCGTAAGCGAATTGACCTTCAGCTGACATCTGATCACATCAGGTACCGGCGTACCCGGAGGGCGTTCACTCGTGGGCGATCGCGGCCAGCACATTCATCCGCGAGGCCCGCAGCGCGGGCAGCGCGGCGGCGACGACCCCCACCACCGCGGAGCCGACGACCACGGCCACGATCGTGCCCCAGGGGATCGCGAACGCCGTCAACCCGCGCAGTGCCAGCACCCGTTGCATGCACACGCCCCACACCAGGCCGAGGGCGAGACCGAGCACCGCGCCGAACACCGCGATCACCACCGACTCCAGCCGGATCATCCGCCGCAGCTGCCGCCGCCCAAGCCCGATCGCACGCAGCAGCCCGATCTCCCGGGTGCGCTCCACCACCGACAGGGCGAGGGTGTTGACCACGCCGAGCACCGCGATCACGATCGCCAGGCCCAGCAGCGCGTACACCAGGTACAGCAGCACACCGATCTGGTCGTGGACCAGCTGCTTGTAGTCGCTCTGGTCGCGCACCTGCACCTGCGGGAACGGCTTGAGCGCCTGTTCGAGGCGGGGACGCAGGTCATTCGGCACGGTGCCGGGCGCGGCGTTCACGTACAGCGCGGAGTCCTGGCCGCCGGGCGCGTACCGCTCCAGTGTGCCCAGACCGAAGAAGACACCGCCCTGGTCGCCGAAGCCGTCGGTGCCGGACCGCTCCGTGAGCGCGCCGACGGTCAGCCCCGCCCGGCGGCCGCCCGGGAACTCCACCGGCAGCACGCTGCCGAGCCGCACCCCGTGGTCCCGGGCGAAACTCGCGTCCAGGGCGAGGTGCCCCTCGGCCAGCGCGGCCGCCGAGCCACCGCGTGTGTAGGAGAGGTGCACGACGTCGTCCAGGCCCGGCCCGTAGCCGACCGCGCCCGTCTCCACCCGGCCCCCGTCGGGCAGCCGTACGGCGATCCGGGTCAGCCGCTGCGCCACGACCAGCCCGGCGCCCCTGGTCGCGGCCACCCGGTCGGCGATCTGCCGGGTGAACGGGGTGAAGTTGGCGTTCTGGACCGTGAAGTCGGCGCCGAGCCGCTTGTCGATCTGCTGGTCGAACGACGCCGACATGGACGCGCTCGCCACCGACATCCCTCCCACCAGGGCCAGCCCCACCATCAGCGCGGCGGCCGTGGCACCGGTACGGCGGGGATTGCGCAGGGCGTTGCGCCGGCTCATCCGGCCCACCGCTCCGAACACGGCGGGGAAGCCCGCGCCCAGCACCCGGATCACCGGCCGCACCAGCAGCGGCCCCGCCACCACCGTGGCGATCAGCGTCAGCGCCACCCCGGCGCCCAGCAGCGCGGCGGCGGGTCCGGTACGTGTGGCCGCCGCGCATCCGGCCAGCGCCGCGGCTCCCAGCGCCCCGACCGCCGCCCCGGCGATCGCCCGCGCCCGCAACGGCTTGCCCACACCGGCGACCTCGGCATCCGCGAGCGCCGCCATGGGGGAGACGGCCGCCGCACGCCGGGCGGGCAGATAGGCGGCCACGAAGGTCACACCGAGCCCGACCACGTACGCGGCGACGGGCGTGCCCCAGCCGATCACCATCTGGGCGGCGCTCAGATTCATCCCGAACGCCCGCATCAGGCCGATCAGCCCGAACGCCAGCCCGATCCCGGCCGCGAGACCGAGCGTCGAGCCGACCAGGCCGAGCAGCAGCGCCTCCGTCAGCACCGAGCGCCGTACCTGCCGCCGGTCGGCGCCCAGCGCGCGCAGCAGGCCCAGCTCCCGGGTGCGCTGGGCGATCAGCATGGAAAAGGTGTTGACGATCAGGAACACACCCACCAGGAGCGCGACCCCGGCGAAGCCCAGCATCACGTATTTGATGACGTCCAGGAACGTGCCGAGACTGGCCGCCGCCGACTTGGCCTGCTCGTTCGCCGTCTTCACGTCGTACGTCGCGGCGTGCGTGCCGAGCGCCGCGACCACCCGGTGCTCGAGCTGCTCGTCGGAGACGCCCCGGGCGGCGTCCACGGAGACGGCGGTGGCCCGTGCGGCCGAGCCGAGAAGCCGGCGCCCGGCCACGGCGGGGTCCAGGAAGAGCAGGGCCGCGCCCGGGTTGGTCGTGGTGAACGTGGCGATCCCGACGACCCGCACCCGGAACATGCCGGGCTGCGCCTGCACGGTCAGCGTGTCGCCGATCCGCACCTTTCGCTTCCCGGCCGTGTCGGCGTCCAGCAGCGCCTCGCCCGGACCGTGCGGGGCGTGCCCGGAGGTCAGCTCCACCGGGCTGTGCCGGGTCGGGTACCAGGAGCCGGCCAGGGTGGGCGCGCCGTTGGTCGGACTGATCGAGCGGTTGTGGCGGTCGACCACCACGAGGTTCTGCACCTGTACCTCGGCGCGCGCCGCCGCCACCCCGTCGACCTTCGCCACCGTGTCCCGCAGCGCGGCGGGCAGCGTCTGCACCGCGCCGCTCGCCCGCGCGGACATCAGATCGCGCCGGGGCTGCACGGTCACGTCGGCGGCGGTGGAGGCGAACAACCGGTCGAACGTGCGGGTGACCGTGTCGGAGAAGATCAGGCTGCCCGCGACGAACGCCACGGACAGCACCACGGCCAGCGCGGACAGCGCGAGCCGCCCCTTGTGCGCGAGGAAGCTCCTCAGGGTCGCCTTGAGCACCGGGTCAGTCCTTCCGCGCGGCACCCGTGCCGGGCGTGTCGTCGAGCCGCCTCGTCCGCTCCCCGTCGAACCGTTTCATCCGCTCCAGGACCCGCTCCGCCGTCGGCCGGGCCAGCTCGTCCACGATCCGTCCGTCGGCGAGGAAGAGCACCAGGTCGGAGTGGGCGGCGGCGCCCGGGTCATGGGTGACCATGACGACGGTCTGCCCCAGGTCGTCCACCGCGCCGCGCAGAATGCCCAGCACCTCGAGACCGGCCCGCGAGTCGAGGTTTCCGGTCGGTTCGTCGGCGAAGATCAGCTCGGGCCGGGAGGCCAGCGCCCGGGCGCACGCCACCCGCTGCTGCTGACCGCCCGAGAGCTGGCTCGGCCGATGCCCGAGCCGCCCCCGCAGCCCGAGCGTGTCGATCACCTGATCGAGCCACGCCTGATCGGGTCTGCGGCCCGCGATGTCCATCGGCAGGGTGATGTTCTCGGCGGCGGTCAGCGTCGGAATGAGATTGAACGACTGGAACATGAACCCGATCCGGTCCCGCCGCAGCCGGGTCAGCTCCCGCTCCCGCAGCCCCGTGATCTCGGTCTCGCCCAGCCACACCTGCCCGGCCGACACGGTGTCGAGCCCCGCCAGGCAGTGCATCAGCGTGGACTTGCCGGACCCCGAGGGCCCCATCACGGCGGTGAACCGGCCCCGCGCGATGTCCACGTCCACCGAGTCCAGCGCGAGCACGGCGGTCTCGCCCGCGCCGTATGCCTTGGTCAGCCCGCGGGCGCGGGCCGCGGTCCCCTCACCCGGCGCGCGGCCGGGGGCGTGCTGTGCGGCAGCGGATGTGGACAAGACCGCCTCCCGGTCACCGGTACGAGCTGTCCCGGGTGAGCCTAATGTGACCGGCGGCACAGCGGGAATCGGCGGGCACGGGGGATCCGGCGGAGCCGACGGGCGGGATCCCGGTGAGCCCCGGTGCGGCGCGCCCGTGCGCCCCCTTGTGCTTCCGGCCCCGCTTGCCCCCGCTAGCACCTGGGCGCTAGCGTCAAGACATGGCGAAGACCCAGCTGAACGTGCGCGTGGACGAGGGCACCGCCCGCGCGGCGCGTGAGCGCGCGCTGGCCCGTGGGATGAGCGTCAACCGCTACATCGAGGAACTGGTCAGACAGGACACCGGCGAAGCCGGCCGCACCTTCGTGGAGGCCGCCGCCGACTTCATGAAGCAGTACGAGTCCGTGTTCGCCGAGGAGTTCACCGAGGCGCGCGGCACCGCTCCGGGCGAAGGACGCAGCTGATCCCTTGAGCGATTCCCCGAACGGGCTGAGCATCGACCTCGCCTGGCTGCTCATGCTCGCCGAACAGAAGACGCCCGGGGACCCGCAGGTCACTGACTGGGGCGCGCTGATCGCCGCCGTGGCCCGGCACCGGGCGGAGATCTTCGGCGTGCCGGTGTACGAGACGCCGTACACCCGCGCCGCCGCCCTCCTCCAGCTGCTCATCCACGTACCGGCGCTCGAACGCTCCAACGCGCTGTTCGCCTCTGCGGTCGCCTACGCCTATCTGGTCGCCAGCGGCGCCAAGGTCGTCACCACGCCGGAACAGGTGCGCGACCTCGCCCGGCTGGTCAAGGACGGCGCCGCGAGCATCGACGACATCGCCCGGGAGCTGCGCCGCTGGAGCCTGTGATCAGGAGGCGCCCGGTGTGCCGTCGGGCCGCCAGGCGGTCCCCAGCACACAGTACGAGGCCGGCAGCCGAGGTCCGCGTTCCGGCAGCGACAGGCCGCGGTACGGCCCGAGTTCGAACCCGGCGCGGCGCAGCGCGGCCACCGGGTCCCGGGCCAGATGGCAGCCCCCGGCGAGCGCCGGCCACACCGTACGGTCGAGGGCGCGCTGGGTCAGCCGCATCGCGGGACCGCCGCCGCGCCCGTGCTCGAAGAACCGCACCTGCCCGCCGGGCCTGAGCACCCGCCGCGCCTCTTCCAGCGCCCGCGCCACATCGCGCACGCTGCACAGCACCAGGGACAGCACCACCGCGTCGAACGCCCCGCTCTCGACGGGCAGCGCCTCCGCCGCGCCGGGCACCACGTCGACCGGCACCGGTGCGCGCCGCGCCGACTCCCGCGCCAACCGGCCCAGCAACGGCTCCGGTTCGACGGCGACGACCTGTGCGACGGTCGCGGGATAGCGGGCGAAGTTGAGCCCGTTGCCCGCGCCGACCTCGATCACCCGGCCGGACAGCCCGGCGAGCAGCCGCCCCCGCACCCCGGCGAACCCGAGCCACGCGTCCGCCCCGACACTGACGCGCGCGTAGTACCGCGCGAACACCGGATGCCGTACGGCCCCCGGCCCCGGCGCCTCGGACCCCAGCCGCATACCGACCTCCCGGACATCACGGACCTGAGGGAAGTATCCCCACGATCCGCCCCGGACAGACCCCAGGGCCTCTCGTCCGGATCATGCCGGGCTCGCGGGCCCTGGTGCCGCGCGAAAGACCCTAGGCCCCTTCCCGTGCGCGGAACGCCTCCGCGTCCCAGGTGCCGTCCAGCCGCGGGGTCAGCCAGCCCGGGGCCGACGCCCTGAAGTCGGCCGGGGGCAGGGCACCCGCGCCCGCGGGCAGGGCGCCCAGCAGGGGCGCGCCGGAGACCTCGGGCAGGTCGGCGACATTGCAGCGGGTGGCCAGGTCGGGCGCGGCGGGCCAGCTGCCGATCACCACCCCGAGCGGTTCGAGGCCGTGGCGGCGCAGCTCGCGCGCCGTCAGCTCCGTGGCGTTCAGCGTGCCCAGACCCGCCTGGGCCACGATCAGCACCGGCGCGCCCAGCGACCGCGCCGCGTCGGCCAGGGTGCCGCCCGCCGCGTCGAACCGTACGAGCAGCCCGCCCGCCCCCTCGACCAGCACCAGATCGTGCTCCGCGGCCAGTTTGGCGGCCCGCTCGGCCACCTCCTGCGGATGCACCGGCGCCAGGCCGGCCCGCCGCGCCGCCGTGCCCGGGGCCAACGGCTCGGGATAGCGGGCGACCTCCTGTGCCGTGACGGCGCCGGCGAGCCGGGCCACCTCGTCGGCGTCCCCCCGCTCGTCGGGCCGTACCCCCGTCTGGGCGGCCTTGAGGACGGCCACCGAACGCCCGGCCGCGAGCGCCGCCGCGGCGACGGCGGCCGTGGTGACGGTCTTGCCGACCTCCGTGCCCGTCCCCGTGATCACCAGTACCGGCATCTCATCCCTCCCGCGCCGCCGCGCACACCGCGCGCGCGATCCTCGCCACGTCCTCGTCGGAGGTGACGTACGGCGGCATCGTGTACACCAGATCGCGGAACGGGCGCAGCCACACGCCCTCCCCGACGGCCGCACGGGTGGCCGCCGCCATGTCGACCTCGCGGTCCAGCTGGACGACCCCGATGGCGCCCAGCACCCGTACGTCCCGCACACCCGGCAGCTCGGCCGCCGGGGCGAGACCCGCGGTCAGGCCCGCCTCGATCCGCTTGACCTCCGCCTGCCAGTCCTGGCCCATGAGGAGTTCCAGCGAGGCGCAGGCCACGGCGGCGGCCAGCGGATTGCCCATGAACGTCGGCCCGTGCGCCAGCACCGGCACCTCGCCCCGGGAGATCCCCATCGCCACCCGCGAGGTGCACAGCGTGGCCGCCATCGTCAGATAGCCGCCGGTCAGCGCCTTGCCCACGCACATCACATCCGGGGTGACGGCCGCGTGGTCCGCCGCGAACAGGGCGCCCGTACGCCCGAACCCGGTCGCGATCTCGTCGAACACCAGCAGCACGTCATGCGCGTCGCACGCTTCGCGCAGCACCCGCAGATACGCGGGGGAGTGGAAGCGCATCCCGCCCGCGCCCTGTACCACCGGCTCCACGATCACCGCGGCCAGCTCGTCCGCGTGCCGCCCGATCAGCTCGCGCAGCTGCTCCGCGTACGACTCCTCGTACCCGGCCGGCGGCGCGTCCGCGAAGACCTGGCGCGGCAGCACGCCGGACCACAGCTCGTGCATCCCGCCCTCGGGGTCGCACACCGACATCGGCTGCCAGGTGTCCCCGTGATAGCCGCCCCGCCAGGTCAGCAGCCGCTGCTTGCCGGGGCGGCCGAGCGAACGCCAGTACTGGAGGCACATCTTGACGGCGACCTCGACCGACACCGAGCCGGAGTCGGCCAGGAACACATGCTCCAGACCCTCGGGCGACATGTCGACAAGGAGCTTCGCGAGCCGGACGGCGGGCTCATGGGTGAGCCCGCCGAACATCACATGGCTCATGCGCCCCAGCTGCCGCTGCGCCGCCTCGTTGAGCACCGGGTGGTTGTAGCCGTGGATCGCCGACCACCACGAGGACATGCCGTCCACCAGCTCGCCCGAGCCGTCCGCGAGCCGCAGCCGGACCCCGCTCGCCGACTCCACGACGAGCGGTTCGACGCGTCCGGGCATCGGGCCGTACGGATGCCAGACATGCCGCCGGTCCAGCTCCAGCAGCTCGGGGACGCTCAGGTGGGGCAGGTCAGGCATTGGGCGCGAGATCCGTTCCGGCGCCCCGGCGGCGGACGGCGACCAGGTCGGTACGGGGCTCGTTCGCGGCCACCGGCTCACCGGCGGGCTCCGCGGGGGCCGAACCGCAGACCCCGGCGCCGTCGTGGCAGCCACCCGCGGCGGAGTCGTGGCAGCCGGTGTCGGCACCCTGGTGGCAGCCGCCGCCGCCCGCCCGGTGCTCCGGCAGGGTGACCTGCTCGGCGCCCTCCACCTCGAAACCGGCGTCGGCGATCATCTCCAGGTCGGCCTTGCCCGCCTGGCCCTCGCTGGTCAGGTAGTCGCCGAGGAAGATGGAGTTGGCGAGGTTCAGGGCGAGCGGCTGCATCGTGCGCAGATGCACCTCACGGCCGCCCGCGATCCGCACCTCGACGTCCGGGCACACGAAGCGGACCATCGCCAGGATCCGCAGACAGCGCTGCGGGGTGAGGTTCCACTCCTTGGCCAGCGGGGTGCCCTCGAACGGGATCAGGAAGTTCACCGGAACGGAGTCCGGGTCCAGCTCGCGCAGCGAGAAGACGACGTCCACCAGGTCCTCGTCGCTCTCGCCCATGCCGGCGATCAGACCGGAGCACGGCGAGAGACCGGCCGCGTGCGCCTTCTGCACCGTGTCCACCCGATCGGCGTACGTGTGGGTGGTGGTGATCTCCCCGTAGGTCGACTCCGAGGTGTTCAGGTTGTGGTTGTAGGCGTCCGCGCCGGCCTCGCGCAGCCGTTCGGCCTGGCCGTCGGAGAGCAGCCCGAGGCAGGCGCACACCTCGACGCCCTCGTTCCCGTCCTTGATGGCCTTGATGGTCTGCGAGACCCGGTCCACGTCCCGGTCCGTCGGACCGCGGCCGCTCGCCACCAGGCAGACGCGCTTGGCGCCGCCCGCGAGCCCCGCGGCGGCGGCCTGGGACGCCTCGTCGGGCTTGAGCCAGGTGTACTTGAGGATGCCCGCCTCGGAGCCGAGCCGCTGGGAGCAGTAGGAGCAGTCCTCGGGGCACAGGCCGGACTTGAGGTTGACCAGGTAGTTCAGTTTCACGCGCCGGCCGAACCAGTGCCGGCGCACCTTGCCGGCCGCGGCCACCACATCGAGCAGGTCGTCGTCGGAGGTGGCCAGCACGGCGAGCGCTTCCTCGCGGGTCGGCAGCTCGCGCCGAAGCCCCTTGTCCACCAGCGTGTTCAGCAGGTCCATGAGGCCCGATCCTGTCTTACGGGACCGCCCCGGGCCAAGGAGAGTTCACACAAGGAACACCGTTCACCGTGTGGGTATTGCCACACGGTGGGTGCCGGGCGGGCCAGCTAGGGTCTGTGCGCTACCTACAAAACTCCCGGAGGACTCATGGCGTTCGGCTGGATCGAGGAGCAGGCCAGGACGCGCCACCGGGCCGGACTCGTACGGCGCCTCAGCCCGCGCCCCGCCGCCTCCCCGCTGCTGGATCTGGCGAGCAACGACTATCTGGGCCTCGCCCGGCACCCCGAGGTGACCGAGGGCGCGGCACGGGCCGCCCGGACCTGGGGCGGCGGCGCCACCGGCTCCCGGCTGGTCACCGGCACCACCGAGCTGCACGCCGAACTGGAGCGGGAACTGGCCGCGTTCTGCGGCTTCGAGGCGGCCCTGGTCTTCTCCTCCGGGTACGCCGCCAACCTGGCCGCGGTCACCGCGCTCGGCCCGCACGGCTCGCTCGTCGTCTCCGACGCGGGCAACCACGCCTCGCTCATCGACGGCTGTCGGCTCGCCCGGGGCGAGACCCAGGTCGTCGGGCATGCCGACCCGCAGGCGGTGCGCAAGGCCCTCGCCACCCATGAGGGAGCGGCGATCGTGGTCTCGGACACCGTGTTCTCGGTCGACGGGGACCGGGCGCCGCTCGTGCGGCTGGCCGAGGCGTGCCGGGAGCGCGGCGCGGGGCTCGTCGTGGACGACGCCCACGGCCTCGGTGTACTGGGCGACGGCGGACGGGGCGCGGCGCAGGCGACCGGCCTCGCGGGCGCGCCGGACGTGGTGGCCACGGCCACGCTGTCCAAGTCGCTCGGCAGCCAGGGCGGAGTGGTGCTGGGTCCCGCGCGGGTGATCGACCATCTGGTCAACGCGGCCCGGACGTTCATCTTCGACACCGGACTGGCGCCGGCGGCGGCCGGTGCGGCCCTCGCGGCCCTGCGGCTGCTCGGCAGGGAACCCGAACGGGCGGCGCGGGCCCGCGAGGTGGCGGGGGAGCTGCACGCACGGCTGACCGCCGCGGGTCTGGAGGCGGTGCGTCCGGACGCCGCGGTGGTCTCCGTACGGGCCCCGTCCCCGGAGCAGGCGGTGCGCTGGGCGGCCGACTGCCGTACGGCGGGTCTGGCCGTGGGCTGTTTCCGTCCTCCCTCCGTGCCCGACGGCATCTCACGGCTGCGGCTGACCGCCCGCGCGGACCTCTCCGGGGCCGAGATCGCCCACGCGGTGCGGGTGATCGGCGAAACGCGACCATGAGTCGGCGTGACACGGCCGTGCTCCGCGGCTGATCGGGTCCGACGGGTGTTCCGACCGGTCCTGCGAGTTCTTCGACCGGTCCGGCGGGTTTCAGCGGAGCGCGGCCACGAAGCCGGCCCAGCTGTCCGCGGAGAAGAGCAGCGCGGGCCCGGTGGGATCCTTCGAGTCGCGCACGGCGAGCAGCCCGGACCGGGGTCCGGAGCGCGGCCGTGCCGTCTCCACGCAGTTGTTGGCTCCCGTGCTGTAACTGCTGCGCAGCCAGCGCACGTCGTACAGGTCGGTACTGGCAGGGACGTTCCGAGGCAGAGCTGACAATGGTGCCTCCTTACGCGCCGTCACCTATCCCGGCGATGTAGTCCAGCGAATCGTGGGGGGAAAGAGCGTGGCTCTGGAGGTTCTGGAAGGCCTCCGAGTACGCCCGGAGGTCTTCTTTCCGCTCCAGGTAGAGGCTACTCGTCAACTGGTCTAGAACAACCACATCGAGATCAGAAGTGCTCGGAAATGAGAAAATAACGAAAGGCCCGGTGAGGCCGACATGAGCCCCCGCCCCGAACGGCAGTACCTGGAGCCGCACTTGGGGCAGCCGGGCCGCCTCCATGAGCCGCTCCAGCTGGCGCGCCATCACCTTGGGACCGCCCACCTCCCTGCGCAGCACCGCCTCGTCCAGGACCGCGGACAGCTCCAGCGGCGGGTTCGAGCGCAGCACGTCCTGCCGGGCCAGGCGCACCTCCACCAGCGCGTCCAGGCGCTCCTCGTCCAGGTCCTTGACGGCCGCCCGGGTCACCGCGCGGGCGTAGTCGGCCGTCTGGAGCAGACCGGGCACGACGGTCGTCTCCAGCGTGCGCATCGCGCCGGCCTGCGACTCCAGGCTGATGAAGTCCCGGTACGTCGGCGGGAGCACCCCGCGGTAGGCGTGCCACCAGCGGTTGCGGTCGCCGTCGCCGTCCTCGGAGCCCGCCAGCATCAGCAGCAGCTCGCGCAGCTGGGCGTCACGCACGGCGTAGGCGTCCAGAAGTGAGCGAAGATCGGCCGGTTTCACACCACTGGCACCCGTCTCGATACGGCTCACCTTCGACTGGTGCCAGCCGACCAGCCGGGCCGCCTCTCCACTGGTGAGCCCCGCACCGGTGCGCAGCGTGCGCAGTTCGGCACCCAATTTGCGGCGGCGCACTGCCGGCCCGTTCTGCATGGGCTCCTCCTTACTCCTTACGGGCCGCCCGAATACGGTCTCCCGTCGCAGAGTTCACCGCATCGAGCGACAGATATATGCATATCTTGGTGGATCGCTCCCCGTGACCGGTTCGGTGGTGGCAGTCTGACGAGGAAGCACCAGTCCGGGACCGTACTCGAACCATCCGCTCCATGCAGGACTCCGGTCCCGTGGGAAAGGGACGACGTCGCCATGGCAGACCACCTGGAAGCATCCGTCACTCTGCCGAGCGATCCCGCCTCGGTCGCCGCCGCACGGTCGTACGTGGTGAGCACCCTGGCGGAGTGGGGCCTGCCCGCGGACGCCGAGGCGGCTTACACGGTGCGGCTGATCGTCTCCGAACTGGCCACCAACGCCGTACAGCACACCTTCGGGCAGTCCCCGACCTTCACGGTCGACATCGCGCTGGAGCGCGACGAACAGCTGCGCATCGGGGTCACTGACAGTCATCCGCGCTTCCCGAAGAGACTGCCCGCGGCCGTGCAGCAGGACAACGGCCGCGGGATGGTCATCATCCGCTGGCTCACCGCCGAGTGCGGCGGCAGGCTCCGCGTCCGCCCCACCCGGGAGGGCGGCAAGACGGTCTCCATCGAACTGCCCTGGACCGTCCCGGCCGAACCGGTGGCGACGGCGGGCCAGCAGGAGCCGTAGCGGGGGAGCCCGACACGGAGCCGCGAAACGTTCATCCGGCGGGTGCGCGGGACCCGTCCCGGGCCGCCCGGGGGCTGGAGGCGGCGCCGGGTGAGGGGGAAAGGCACAAGGAGCGGCCCGGTGGCTGGAGTCGCTCCCCCGTGCGCGGGCGGGTCAGCTGACCCGGCCGTACCAGACGCTCTTGGTCCAGATCTTCTCCAGCCGCACCACGGAGCCGCTCTTGGGCGCGTGCCAGATCTTGTTGTGACCGGCGTAGATGCCGACGTGGTAGACGTTCGAGCCGTAGTGGAAGAACACCAGGTCGCCGGCTCTGCGGCTGCCGGAGGAGATGTGGTGCGTCTTGTTGTACTGCTGCGCGGCGGTCCGCGGCAGCTTCTTCCCGGCCTTCTTGAACGAATAGAGCGTCAGCCCCGAGCAGTCGAACCGTCGCGGCCCGATGGCCCCCCACTGGTACGGGGCGCCCTTCTTGGACGCCGCGATGTTCAGGGCCTTCGTCGCCATCGTCGCGGCCGAGGCATCGGTGGAGAGGCCAGGAACCGCGATCGAGCCGCCCACGGCGGCCAGGGTGAGGGCCGAGGCCGTACCGGCACGGGCCATCAGCGACGGGACACGATTGAGCGCAGTCATGCGCAACCCTTCGTCAGCCGCCTGTGAAGGATGACCTGTCGGATTCGGGCTGGCGAAGTAGCCCGGCCGCGTTGCCACGGCTTCACCCCAAGGGCCGCCCGAAGCGTTCGTCCGTCCGCTCACGCGGACTGCCGACCGTTCCGGGGACCCGTACTGCCTGGGTCCTCCACTCCTGCCGATCCACTCCTGTCGACCGGTCATCCGGGCGGCGGCAGGACTCGGCGTCCGCCCGGACCGCCCCGCCGCGGTGGCGGGGGCTTGTCGTCAGACAGGGATCTTCACCCACAGCTGTCCGAAAATCCCAACGGAATCGGGGATTTGTGGCGTTACTCACCACTCGCCCGTTCGGGTGGAAGCTGCTCTGTTCGATGCTCCGTCAGGTCCGGTGCGTAGCCCCGGACCTGGGGAAAGGCGGTCGCGCGGGGAGCACGGACCCGGCCCGCGCGCAACTCGGGAGAACGGGAAACGGATCCGGATATACACCGGTCGGCGGTACGTCGTTCGGACCGTTTCGCGCCCGGACCCGGCGGCCGCGCGGACATCTCACACCCACCGGATCCGGTGGCCGTCCGGATCAGCCCACGGCGTCCGGCGGGAGCGCGACGCGAGCGACCCGGCGCTCACCGTCGAGCACCCGCAGCGCCCGTGCCAACGTGCCCCCGTGTACCTCCCGCTCGCCCCGGTCGTGCATCAGCTCCAGCGCGTCGCGCAGCTCTTCCGCCTTGCGTACGAGCGCCTGGGCCGCGCGCAGTCCGCGATAGGTGTCCCCGTCGCGCGCCGGGTTGATCCGGCCGAGCAGATCGACCACCGACAGATAGTGGTCGACCAGCTCGCCCTCCGCGTGCGTCAGCGCCGGCAGCGGCGGCAGCTCCTCGGGCAGCACGGCCGGCTCACCGCTCGCCGGGGAGGTCCCGGCGGCTGGGCACCACGCCGTCCACCAGGCCGTACGACCGCGCGCCCGGCGCGTCCAGCATGAGATCGCGCTCCAGGTCCTGGTGGACCTGCTCCTCGGTGCGCCCGGTGTGCCGGACCAGCATCTCCTCCATCAGGGTGCGCAGCCGGACCAGTTCGTCGGCCTGGATGAGCAGATCGCTCGGCTGGCCCTGCGCCGGCTCGGGCAGTTCGGGCTGGGAGAGCACCACACGCGCGCCGGGCAGGGTGAACCGCTTGCCGGGGGTGCCGGCGGCCAGCAGCACGGCGCCGACCGAGGCGGCCTGGCCCAGGCAGTACGTCTGCACCTCGCAGGTGACGTACTGCATCGTGTCGTAGATCGCCGTCATCGCGTGGAACGAGCCGCCCGGGCAGTTCAGATACAGCGTGATGTCCCGGTCCGGGGCCAGGTGTTCGAGGTGCATGAACTGGGTGATCACATCACTGGCCGCCGCCTCGTCCAGGGGCGTCCCGAGGAAGACGACCCGGTTCTCGAACAGCTTCGAGTACGGATCGAGCCGCCGCTCCCCGAAGTTGGTGCGCTCGGTGAACTCGGGCAGGACGTAACGGGCGGACGGTCGGGACATCTGGGCACACCCCTCCTCACGGCGGAGACCGGCGATCTCCGACTTCTGTACAGAATGTACAGGACGTACCTGACGTTATGATGGGGGTACATTCTAGTGATCCACTAAACGTCCCAGGTCAGAGCCTGTTTTGGCCGTCCTGTCGGGGCTGACGTCTCACAAATTTCTCTACGAACATTCGTGTGGATCGCCGGGCGGCAGACGAAGATGCCTGTGATGTACGAGTGGTTGGCCGAGCGGGGCCTGAAGTTGGTCATGCGGTTGGCTGATACGCGACCTGCGGAAGATCTGCCAGGACTTCAGCGGTGCCATGCCGCGTTCGACCGGTGCCCTCGTCACGGCCCAGGGCTCGGTTGACGGTGCGCTGGGTGACGGGTGAGTTCACCGCCTGGTGGCCGCTTGAGTCCGGTGGCGACCCAGCTACCGCCACCCGCGGCAGCGCGGGCGAGATCCACAGCCTCTCACTGGTGGGGTCGGTGACGACCTGGACGTTCACTCCGTGTCGGCGGTGTTTGGCCGAGTAGTCGGCTCGGCTGTCTCGGGCGCGGTCCCACTCGGCCAGGGCCCCGTCCAGCAGGACGAACTCCGGATCGTGCTCGCGCAGAGTGTTGAGCAGGCCAGGCTCGCTCGGCCAGCCGGCCGGTCACGGCGGTGACGTACACGTGGGCGGTGTCGACAGAAATCCCGAAGCCGGATGCGATCCGGGTGAGGGTGTCGTAGCAGCAGAGCCATCAAAGGCCAGCTTCACCTGGAAGATTAGGGCGGCAGTTCCTTCGGAAGGGTAGCCATCCGGGTCGCCTAAGGGCTGTCCCATACCTGAGGTTGCGGACAGTTGTCAGGCGCTCAGGTTCCTCCACAGGTGTCGGTCGTCCAGCGTCCCGAATCGCACGTCTCCGCGTTCAAGGTCGACGAGGATGGGCCAGCAGTCCAACAGTTGCTCTCTCGCATCACGCGAGGCGAGGTACTGCACAGAGTTGTAGGGCACGATCAGCAGCCCGTTGCTCTCACGGACCCGCTCTGCGTCGATGGCGAGAGGCGGCTCGTCATCACGCTGGCTGTGCGCGAGGAACGCCACCGCGAGTTGCAGGGCCTCGTCCTGCTCCATCATCCGTCTCCAGTCCGTCGGCTCGAAGGAGGCACCCTAACCGGCCTGGGATGATCTTGTTGTGGCTGATGTGATCACGGCGTCGGAGCCGTCCTGGATAGCCCCGTTCACCGGGCTCAGCCCAAGGCAGTTCGGGATACTGGTGACCGTTCTGCGGCGCCAGGGTGCGGATGCCGTTCGCAAGGGCCGGCCGTGGAGTCTTCCCCTGGAGGACCGGGCCCTGCTGGTCGCGGCCTACTGGCGCACGAACCTGACCATGCGGCAGCTCGCGCCGCTGTTCGGCGTCTCGAAGTCGGCGGCGGACCGCATCATCGACCACCTCGGGCCGATGCTCGCTCTCCAGCCCCGCAAGCGGTTCGCCAAGGACACCGTGCTCATCGTGGACGGCACCCTGGTCCCCACCCGGGACCACACCGTCGCCGAGCGGTCGAAGAACTACCGGTACTCCACGAACCACCAGGTCGTCATCGATGCCGACACCCGCCTGGTCGTCGTGGTCGGCCGGCCGCTCACCGGGAACCGCAACGACTGCAAGGCAGGGGAGGAGTCCGGCGCCAAGGCCGCCGTCGGCAACACCCTTACCATCGCCGACGGCGGCTACCCGGGCACCGGACTCGTCATCCCGCACCGCCGCGAGCGCGGCCAGACCGAACTCCAGGACTGGAAAAAAGAGCACAACAAGTCCCACAAACAGGTCCGGGCCCGGGTCGAGCACGTCTTCGCCCACATGAAGACCTGGAAGATCCTCCGCGACTGCCGCCTCAAAGGCGACGGCGTCCACCACGCCATGCTCGGCATCGCCCGGATGCACAACCTCGCCCTCGCCGGATAGGCAGGCGGGCCGCACGGCGGCCAACCACGCCCGCGCAACCAGAAGATCATTTACGGGACAGCCCTTAAAGGGTGTTGCAGAAGGCCGTGAGCTGGGCATCTCCTTGGTATGGCCGCGGTGTTACGTGCTGAACGAATGTGGGTGGAGACGTTCACGGGGCTGCGGATGACGCAGTTTTCGGGTCTGTTGAAGGTGGTGCGGGAGCGGGTCGGCAACGGCACGTTGCGGGGCCGGCCGTGGTCGTTGCCGCTCGCCGAGCGGGTGCTGATGGTCGCGGTGTACTACCGCACCAATCTGACCATGCGGCAGCTGGGCCCGCTGTTCGGCGTCTCCTCGTCCACCGTCTGCCGTGTGATCCAGCGACTGGGACCGCTGCTCGCGCTCGAGCCGCTCTACAGACGCCCCGGACCGGATGTGGATCGTGGACGGCACCCTGATCCCGGTCCGCGACCGCGGCGTGGGCGCCTCCTCGCGTAACTACCGGTTCTCGGCCAACGTGCAGGTCATCGTCGATGCGGAGACCCGCCTCGTGGTGGCAGCCGCCCAGCCGGTGCCTGGCAACACCGCCGATGCCAGGGCATGGCGCAACTCCGGTCTGACCGAGCACTGCGAGGGTGTGACCGTGCTCGGCGACGGCACCTACATCAACACCGGCCTGATCGTCCCACATCGCAAACGCCCCGGACGACCGCTGCTGAAAGGCGAGGAAGAAGACAACGCCGCCCACCGCAAAGTCCGCGCACGCGTTGAGCACGTCTTCTCCCGGATGAAGAACTACAAGATCCTCCGCGACTGCCGGCAGCGCGGCGACGGCCTCCACCACGCGGTCCAGGCCGTGGCCCGCATGCACAACCTCGCCCTCGCCGCGTGACCACCAAGCTCAGCCGCCCGCTTCAGGCTGCTTGATCACGGCCTTGTGCAACACCCTTTAGCTACGCCATCTAGACGTGCATCGAGCCGAAGCTCGCCACCGTCGCTGGCCACGGAGCCGACACGAGTAGGGCCCCGCTGCCGTTGAAGCTGCCAGGACCCTACTCCATGCTGGCCGGAATGGCCCGACCGTAAAGCGTGGGACACCCTCCATCACCGATTACAGTAGCAGCTGCAGCTACGAACCATCGGCGCCGAGAATTCGAATCCGATGCCGTATAGCTTATCCGCCGGACCCGATGGAAGGGTTAAAGATAGTCGCCGCGACGATCAATAGAAGTAATTTCGGCCCCACTTTTCTCCACGAGCCACTCTATCGCCTTCATTGGCGTGCAATCGTCGGCAGTGGCAAGCAATACGATCATCTCTCGATCTTTGCTGCGAGAAAAATCGATGAGGTGCCAGAATTCGTTATCCGACGAGAACCAGTAGAGCCAGTCCAGAAGCTCCCAGCCAGCCTCATCTTCCATCTCGGCTCGCTTTGCAGCGGACGCTCGGCGCCACCCGTTCAACCACGCCCGCGATTCTGCCGCGCTCGCTTCAGAGGCGAACTGGGAAACCAGCCAGCCAGGCAGCCTACCGCGCCAGGCGAGCTCGCAAGCTTCATCGAGTTCACCCGCCGGGGGAGCCTGCATGAGGCATTCCAGTACGCTCGCGAGGCGAGCGAGTGACCCTGCCTCGCCTTCTACGACCACGTTCACGTGCGAGTCCAACTCACATTCCTTTCTCCATGCCATTCCAGGGAAATCGCAGCTATTTCTCAATTTTTGCGGTTCCCGGGATTATGTAGTCAAATAGCATTTTGGTTTGCTCGGGGCGAAGGCCGTATTGGTCTGAGTATTTCCTGTCGACCACCAGCGGGCTGCCGGGATATTTCCTTGCCATTCGCTCGGGGACTGCACTATCCCTAAGATAGTTCAAGTATTCTCGATCGACCTGGAAGGTGATTATTCTATGGCTACCGTTTCCGTGCTGATCTATCCGCCTGGCCAAGTAAGAGGTCGCCCGCTGGTCATTGCCGAAATTCAGGTATATCACCTGCTTTTTCGCATTTTTAATCAGAGGGTATCCGTTACTGATTTTGATGCGAGCGTACCTACCCTCGCCGTCTACCCGATAGACCTTGACAACGCCGGGTTCCACGCCTGGGGCGCCCCGGAGGCCTACCAAGGGGCCGAAAAGGGATATGGTGCGACCCCAGCTCCTGCGCGCCTCGCACTGCCAATGAGCATCACCGGCAGCGCACGGCAGGTTATCCCAGAAGTCCGCCGCAGCTTGCTCTTGCGCTCGCTCCTTTGCCTTAATTCCGGATGGGTCCCAGGCGGGGTTTGTTCCCATCGCATAGATGTTGCGATCGGGGGTCGGCTCGTCGTCCGGTCCTGCAAGGAGAGTGACAGTCACACCTGTGTTGCCGGACCCTACATCTCCGGAGCTGTTTGTGGAGGCCGTACCGCCGAGACGCCCGTCCCCGTACTCGCGCCCATGCTTCTTCTCCCACTCCTCAACCGACTTCGTGCCGCCACAGACCCCGTCCTGCATACACACAGCCTCGCCAGTGGGGTCGCTGGAAGTGACCGGCGTGTTGTTGGCGTAGGCGTAGCCGTTGAGTGACTGGTGCTGGTCCAGGGTCAGGAGCGGGTCGACGCTGATGAACTGGCCGATGGTGGGATCGTATTCGCGGGCGCCCATATGAGTCAGGCCCGTTGCATCGTCGGCCGACTTACCGAGGAATGCCTTGTCGTCGGGCCAAGACGACGGCTTGGCGCCCCGCTGGGCACCGAAGGGGGTGCTGTAGCGCTTGGTGACCGCGTACGCACTCGAGTCGAGGGCGATGCTGGAGGTGCCGTGCTGGTCGGCGGCCAGGAAGCTGAGCTTGGTGCCCGAGACGCCGGAGGCGGCGGTGCGGACGGCGATGGTCTGGCCGTTCGCCAAGTACGAGCGGGTTCCAGAAGTGGTCTTGGTGGTGCCCTTGGCGGTGAGGTGCAGTTCCGTGCCGGCGCCCAGGTACAGGACGGTTTCGCCGTCGCCCTTGGCCCGACGAATCAGTAGCTCGCCATCGGCGTCGTAGAGGTAGCTGGTCTCTTTCGTGCCCTCGGTGAGCTTGGACAGATCGCCTTCACCGTTCCACACGAGGTTCTGCTGGGCCGTCGGGCCAGGGCGGGAGGTGGTGTTGCCGCTGCTGTCGTAGGAGTAGGTGGCCGCGCGGGTGCCCGTGGTCTTGTCGAGCGTGTGGGGCTTGTCGTCCGTGGTGGCGTCGTAGGTGTAGGCCGTGGACTTGTCGCCCGACGTGGTGTGCTGCGTCTCGGTTTTGCGTTGGCCTGCGTTGTTGTACGTGTACGACGTCCAGTACGGCGCCGCCCCGTCGAGGTTTGCCATCGTCCGGCCGGAGGTGGAGCAGTCGGCCGTCTTCGGGGTCCATGCCTCACTCAGGCGGCGGTTGCCGTCGTAGGCGAAGCACTGGTAGTCGGCCTTGGCCGTGCCTGCCTGGGTGGCGGCGTCGAAGATGGAAGTGACGTTGCCGGCGTCGTCCTGGGTGAACTTCAGCTCCTGCGGCATGTAGCCGTGGACGTCATCGGTGACGTAGGAGCGGGTGAGGCGGCGGGTGCCCTCTTCGTAGTCCCAGCCGAGGTATGCCTTCTTCGCCGAAGTCGAGCCGTCCACGCCCAGGGTGAGCTGGCGCAGGTCGCCCTGTGGGGAGAAGGCGGCGCCCTGGAGGTAGCCAGTGGTGCCCTTGGCGGTCAGCTGATGGCCGGTGGCGTCGTAGGTGTAGGACACCGTCTCGGCGGCCAGACCACCCGCGGCAGGAGCTGAGTACTGGCTGATGGACCCGTCGAGGTTGTAACCGGTGGTGAAGGTCAGCTTGTTGGGTACGTAGCCGCCGGTGACGAGAGGGTCTGTGTCCGGCAGGTTCAGCTGGCTGCCGGTTGGGTGATACATCGCATCGAAGGCCGTGACCTTCTCCGTGTACGCCTTGCCGCTCACGCCGCCGTCGTAACGGGTGGCAGTGTCCTGCTGTCCCTTGGCCACGTTGTCGAAGCCCCAGGCCGCGAGCTTGTTGGCGTCGGTCTTGTCGGCCTGCCACATCCCCGTCTTGCGGCCGAGCAGGTCGTAGTCGTAGATGAGCTTCTTCGAGTCGTCCTTGTTCGGGGTGGTGCTGACGACCTGGTCGAGGTCGTTGTACTCCGTCTCGGTCTTGCCCTTGTCGGGGTCGGACGCTGTGACCTGGCGGCCGAAGAGGTCGTAGGTATACGCCCATTCGGTCTGGTCGGGGCCGGTGACCGACTTCTGCTGGCCGGCCGGAGTGTAGGTGAAGTCGGTTGTCGTGAAATCCGTGCCGGTCGCGGTGGACCCCGCGTACTCGCGACGTTGGGTGGTCTGGCCGAGTGCGTCGGTGACCACGGCGGTCGCTTGTCCGCCGGTCGGAGCGCTGGTGCTGACGGTGTCGCCCGAGTAGGCGGTATTGATCGTCCAGCGGGTGACTCCGTGGACCTTCGTCTCCGCCTTTTCCGGCCGAGCCGCGCCGTCGTAGGTGGTGTCGGTCTGGATGGGCGCCTGGCCCCCGGAGGTCTCCACGGCCTTCGAGCCGGGCGGTGAGGTGCTGTCCCAGATGTCGGACTGCTGGCTGACCGCGAGACCACGGGCGTCGTACAGCGTCAGGGTGATGAGCCGGCCGCCCTGTGGCGTCGGCGCCTGAGTCTGGCGCGAGCGCAGGAGGGAGTCGTAGAGCTCGTAGGTGGTGTTGTAGCCGGAACCGTCATTCTTCAGGGTGCCGGTCGACACCCACGACATGGTCGATTCGTCGCTTGTGACGTGGTACTCGTAGACGTAGTTGGGGGTTTTGCCCAGGAGTTTAGAACGGTTGGGCAACCAGAGTTTGACGATGCGGCCGAGGCTGTCGTATTCGCTCTCGGTGACCTTGTTGTTGGGGTCGGTGACCTTCAGCGCCGCCCCGGTGGCGAAGTCCAGGACGGTGGTTGTCTTGTTGAGCTTGGCGTCCAGGACGACGGTCGACGTCAACGGGCCCGCGCTCTCAGGGACGTAGGTGGTCGAGGACACCGGCGTATCGTGGGCGTCCGTGACGACCTTGGGACGTCCGAGTGTGTCGTATGTCGTCGTGGACACCTTCTGCCACAGGGGGCTGTCGTCGCTGCCGTATCCCTTGGCGCGTCCCGCCCAGGTGGGATCGCCCTTGGTGGGCTTCTGCGACGGCGACCAGCCAGAGGCCGAGGCGTCGTCGTAGACCGTGGCGGTATCGGAGACGACGTCGCCGGCGCGCTTGGAGTCGGCGGGCAGATCGAGTGCGGAGTCCGCGACCGTGCAGGACGCGGCGACCGTGCGCGTCCGGGAGACGAGGGAGTTGATGCCCTTGTCGTCATTGCGGGCGTGCCAGGTGCGGGTGCATTTCTCGTCGCCCGTGACCGCGTCGTCGCCCTGGTTCTCGACGGTCCCGGCCATGCCGTAGTCGTCGTAGGTGGTCTTCACCGTGTTCACCCGGTCGAACGGGGTGAGCTTGCTGGTGATGTTCGTGCGTGTGTGGGTGGCGGCGGTGCGGACGTAGTACGCCTCGGTGTCCGCGTAGGACTTGTGCTGGGTTGCTGTCCGCTTCGACCAGGGGTCGTTGACGGTGCCGCCGACTTCGGCGTCGCCGTTGTAGGTGACGGTCTCGCGGGTGAAGCCGGCGTACTGGTCGGAGTCAGTGATCTCGGCGGCCTTGATGCCGGTGACCGTCGAGGTTTTGCGTTTGTCGGCGTCCGGGGTCTTGCCGTCCGAGCCGAGTACTCGGTCACCGTTCATGCCGCGCAGGTAGACGATGGTCTCTTTGCTCTGCGTGTGTCCGGAGACACCGGTGAGGTGGGTGACCTGTTGGTAGCCGCGCCAGATGGACCAGGTGCGCTCCTTGGCGGGGGTCAGCGGGTCTTCGTCGTAGTGCCAGGCGCCGCCGCCCGTGTACTGGTAGGTGTGCTGTACGGCTTCCGAGCCGCCCTGGGGGTCGGTGGTGGACACGGCCTGGACCGGATATTTCTGGAACCAGTCGAGGACCGGGGCCTTCTCGCCGTTGGGTGACCAGTACACCGGGTAGCAGCGCCTGGTGTTCTCGTCCACCTTGGGCTTGCTGCCTCCTGCTGTGCAGTCGGCGTCCAGGTAGGTGACGATGGTCTGCGCGCCGGACTCGGAGGTGACCGTCTTCAGGCGGGGCCTGTTCAGCGGCAGGATGTCGTCGCTGGCGCCGTCGACCCGGTTCGGCATCATCACGTGGTTGAACTTGACCGAGTCCAGGGAGAGATCGGTACCGCGCTTGCCGGTGTGCTTGATCTCGTCCAGCCACAGGGACTGGTCGGTGGAGTCGCCGGTGTCACCGGGGTCGAGGTACAGCTGCTTGAGGGACCATGTGTCCACCGCTTCGAAGGCGGGGGTGGCAGCTGCCGCGTTCCATGCGTACGTGGTGGCCGCCGTCATGCGTTTGCGGGTGAAGAACGCGGGACCGACGTTGCCGGTGCACCTGTCGCCGTCCTTGCAGACTGCGTCGAACGGCACGTCCGGCCAGTTGTCGCGGGTGTCCTTGGTCAGCGCGTCGCAGCCGCTGCCCGAGGCGAGGCAGCGCTCGTCGTAGGTGAAGACCACCTTGTCCGAGGCGGCCGGGGAGGCGGAGAACAGGGTGCCGGCGTGCTGGCCGTAGCGGATCTCCTTGAGGTAGCCGCCGCGGATGTAGTCGGTGCCGGTGTTGTCGTCGCCGAGCATGTCGTAGTTGTTGTGCTCGGCGGTGTACCAGTAGGACATGGCGTTGCCGTGTGTGTCCTCGACATAGTCGAGGTTCCACCGCCATGCCTGTGTCTTGTGCCGGCCGGAGAAGGAGTCGCCGCTGCCGTAGCCGGGCTCGCCTTCGTCGTCGCCGAAGACGGGGACCGTCCACACCGACTGGGTGCGGTCGTCCAAGCCGGCGCCGTCGAGTTTGTTCAGGCCGAACACGTACTTGGTGCCGTCGCCGGTGATGACAGTCCAGTACTCGCCGTCGTCGTCGCCGTTGTCGGCTCCGGTGGAGTGGATGACGGTGGAGGCGTCGTCGTCCGCGAGCCGCCACTTTCCGCTGGTGTCGTCCTTGACCAGTTCGGTGGCCTTGCCGTTGAGGACGAGGGAGGCGTTGTCGTACTTCCAGCACAGGTCGTACTTGCCGTCCTGGCCGTCGTCGTCGCAGGAGCCGTACTTGCGCTCGACGTAGGAGGAGGTGAGGTCGAAACCGGTGCCGATCTGGCTGCCCTGGTTGTTGGTGTTCGCTGTCTGGCCGTCGATGCTGCCTGAGTCGTAGGAGATCGTCAGGTCCGGCTGAGGACCGGTGGCGGCCGGGGGTACGCGCAGGGGGTAGGACCAGGTGAACGAGCCGGAGGAGCCGCCGGCTTCCCATGTGGAAGAGGCGGACAGCGGCGTCGCCTTGTAGTCGCCGGCGCCGGACTTGGTGCCCGCCGTGACGGCCAGCAGCGTGGACTGCCGACCGGAGGCGAGTGTGACCGGTGCGGAAATGCTGTCCTTGGAACGGTGGTTGACGGAGTCGAGGGCCACGCGCTTGAGGCACTTCGCGGCTGCCGGTTCCTTCGCGGTGCAGTCAGTCAGGCGTGTCAGTTGCAGCCGGCCGGCCCAGTCACCGCCGTAGGCTGCGGCGAAGGCCGTGTAGCCGATGCCGAGACGGACTTTCCCGCCGGCCTGGGGGCCGGTGAGCTTGAGGACGACGCCCTTGACACCGAGTGTGGCGGCGGTCTTCTGGTCGAGGACCTCGACCGTGACGGACTTGGCCGTCTTGCCCGTGCCCGGAGCGGTCACCGTCACGGGCAGGGAACCGGGTGTGGCCTTGACGGTGCCCGTGTGCGGGACGGTGAGCGTGGTTCTGCCGGCCTTCGGCCAGGTGACCGGGTGCCGCTGATCGTGCCGGGCGCGGGCGGCCGCCGTCCGGTCGGCGTCGGCGGCTTTGCGCACCGTGGCGGCTGCGGTCTTGTTCACCTTGGCCGTGAACGGGCTGATTTTGGTGGCCTGTGGCGGCTTGAGATGCGGACGTCCCAGCGGGCCGGTGTCCGCGGCGAGGGCGACGGGTGTGAGGAGTCCGGGCAGAAGCGCCAGGCCCGTGGTCGCCGCGATGCGGCGAGTCCAGCGGGATCTGCCTCTGCGACTTCTGCGGCCCGGTGTCTGCCTGGGTATGCCAAAGGTTTTCAAAGCGGTTCTTCCTACGCGGCGCCAGGCTGTGTCATGCCGGGCGCATGCCGTTGAGGAGGAGATGAAAGGTGAGCGGGAGTGCCCGGGCATACCGGTGCCGGGCGGCCCGCTCCAAGAGCGGGCCGCTTCACGGGCCAACCAGTGCGCGTCAGGCGCTGTCGGGTGTGTCCAGCACCTGCGAGCGGATCTGATCGGCGCTCAGTGCCCCGGTCCACACGCGCAGTGACTCCAGGGAGCCCGGCAGGTAGTAGCCGGTGGATCCGCCGGCCGTTCCCCTGCCTGCGGACAGCGCGCCGCTGCCCTGCTGGACGGCGGAGAACCCGGAGTTGTCCTCGCCGGGCTGCTCGATGCCACCCACGTACAGGTGCAGTCGGCCCATCCGGTTCTCGGTCTTGGACGAGTCCGCGGGGTCGGTCCACTGCCACGGCTCCTGCGCGTCGAACACGCCGGTGACGTCCACTCCGGTGTCCACTTCGGCGAGGTCGCCGGCTGCCACCTCGGCGCTCTGGGAGACCTTGCCGTCCGAGCCGACGGCGGTGCGGGTGAACTTCCACTGGTAGGTGCCGTCTGCGGGCTTGACCACCCACAGCGCCCACGAGGACTCACCACCGGCTGCCTGCCCCGCCACTTGGGCCTGGTATCCGACCGGTTTGGCCGCCAGTTTGTCGGCGTCCAGCCTTACGTGGGCGGAGACGGTGAACGAGCCGGTCTCGTCGGTCACCGGGCCGGACGCCGACGCGTAGCCCGAGGTTCCGTCCAGGACGAGGGCGTTGTTGTCCTCGTCCAGTACCGCGCCGGCCGACGACAGCGCCAGCGCCGGTGCGGGGTAGGGGGTGAGTTCCTTGACCTGCGTGCCGGTGGAGGACGTGGCGTCCCAGTCCGCCACGAGTTCATTGGCCGCCACACCGTCCTGGGTGAGTTCGGCTTCCTGGGCGATCTGCTCGGGGCTGAGGGCGTACTGCCACACCGAGACCTCGTCCAGGCGGCCGCGGAAGTTGTCGACCCACGTGCCGCCGTTCAGGGAACGGCCGAACTGCAGGCCGGCGGAAGACGTCCATGGCTGGTATCCGGTGGACAGGTCGTTGAGCACTACCGGCTTGCCTTGCGGGCGGCCGTTGACGAACAGCTGGATGGTGTCGTTCGTCTTGTCGGTGTCGCCCTTGGCGTCGAAGACGGCCGCCAGGTGCGTCCACACGTTCAGCGGCGGTGGCCCGGCGTCGGCGATCGAGCGGAGGAAGACCGGGTTGTCCTTGGCGTCGGCGGCAGTGCGGTTGAAGACCCACTTCTTGTAGGTCGACGAGTAGTACAGGGTGAAGGCCGAGGCGTTCATGCCCGGTGCCGACAGCACCACGCGGTTCTGCGAGGCGTCGGTCAGGTAGGCCCACGCCGAGACGGTGAAGGAGTCCTTGGTGTTCACCGCCGGTGCCGCGGTCGCCGCATAGCCGTCGCGCGTGTTGTCGGTGCTGCTGTCGTTGAGGTAGAGCGAGTAGTCGGACTCTCCGCGGCGTCCGAGGGTCGACCAGCCGGCATGTGAGGTGTAGAGCGTGGCGTCGTGCCGGGTGCCCTCTGTGGCGCTGTCCTTGGCCACCGTCACACCCGAGTTCGGGGCCGCGTCGTCGAAGTGCCAGCGACCGACGGCTCCGGGGGCCGGAGCCACCTTGAAGGTGAACTCCGCGGGCGTGCCCCACCGGTTGTGGACGTCCTTCGCCCGCACAGAGAGCACTTGCGTCCCGGACAGCGGTGGTGTCACGTCCTTGACGTCGGTCTTGAGCCCGCCGGTGACCTGGCGGGCAGGCGTGGACAGCAGCTTCCACTCGTAGGCGGTGACATCGGTCTGGCCGCTTGTGATGTCGGCGGTGTTGGGCTGGAAGGTGAAGGAGCCCGGCACACCCGGTCCCCCCGTTCCAACGCAGACGTCGACACCGCATTCGGTGTAGGGGGAACCTGCCGTGATACGGGGTGCCTTGGGTGCGGACGAGTCGATCTTGAAGTAGCACCAGGAGCTGTAGGGCGACCACAGGTCCCCGCTCTTGCCGCTGTACGACCAGTGCGACTGGGTACGCGCCTTGTACCGGTACAGGCCCCCGTCGGCACGGTCGCCGGTGCGCATCTTCTCCAGCGTCTCGTCCGGGTGCCAGCCCGTGTCGGGCATGTCCCCCGTCCAGACCTGGTGCCAGGCCGCGTCATCGCCGCGCTCGACCACGTACTCGGCCTGGAGCGAGCCCTCCTCATCGCCCTTGTGTGCTTCGACCTGTGTCTGGACGCGCGCCTGGACCATCGGGTCCTTACGGGTGACGATCAACGGGTCGGCGGAGGACTTGTTGCAGTAGGCGGTCTTGCCGTCACCGGGGATGAGACCGACGTCCGTGGGCGTGCCAGGCTTGTAGGCGAAGGTGACCTGCAGTTCTGCGCTGTCGTCGAAGCGCTTCCAGGCCCGCGGGTCGTCTTCGTCGTGGGCCTTGAGCATGAGGGTCAACCGGCTGATCTTGCCGTCGGCGAAGGAACGTGCGGTACTCGTGAGGTTCTCGTTCGATTCATCCGGGTTGTCGTGGAATTCGATCCAGGCATCCGGCTGATCGGGGCTGCACAGACTCCCGCGGCCGGCCGAGACGTAGCGGTCGACCATCAGGTCCAGTTGCTTGGGGCCGGGCCACCGGGTGCCTTCGGAGATGTTGTCGGTGCGTTCCAGGTCCACCCAGTGGGGGTCGCAGTTGAACGACCACGTCTCGTGGGCCCGGAAGGTGGCATCCAGTACCTGCTTGCCTGCCAGCTTGGTAGGGGCGAACTCGAAGTACATGCGGTCGACGTAGCCGCCGCCGCAGTAGTAGCCGTCGGCGGTCCCGCACTTGCCGACGCCCTTGTCCCCGTCGAACATCCAGAACTTGTCGCCGTCCGAGGAGATCTTGGTGCGTTCGGAGACGCCCAGGCCGACGGAGGGGTCGATGTAGACGGGGTAGACGGTGTTCTTGCCGCGCAGCAGGTCCAGGTCCGGGTGCACGGCGACCGTGCCGTCGCCAACCTTCACCGGCAGCACTGCCGTGACATCTCCATCCCCCGGCTGCGAGGGGTCATCATGGGCCTGGCTGTCTCCGGGCCCCGCGGTGTCGGTGCGCATGAGCTGTGTCTGCGGGCCTGACGTACTGTCACCGGCCGAATCCCACATCTGGCCGGCCGGACCGCGGAAGACGGCGTTGCCGTCCTCGTCGACGGCCCGCAGACCGCCGCCGACGCCCGGGACCACGGAAAGTCCGTCTCCGGACGCGGTGAGTCTGACTTGTTCCAGCGCCGGGTTCTGCGCGGCCTCGGGCGTCTTGACGACGAGGACCTCGCGGTAGCTCTCGGCCGTGGCCGTCAGCTGGAGGTCCACGCCGTCGAAGACGTTGGCGTAGGTCGCCGTCGCACCGGCCAGAGTCGGCTTGGGCAGGTCGCCAGGCCAGCCCAGGGTGACCGATCGTCCGTCCTTGCCCAGTTGGATCATGTCCGTTCCGGAGCCGCCGCCGGAGAAGGACAGATCAACCACCGCGCCCTTGGGCGCTATTCGGCCGTCTGCGCCGCGCTCCAAGGCCGGATCGACCGCGCCCCAGTCGCCGTCCCGTTCCTTCACCCGCTGGGGCGTGGTGGACTGCGTCAGCGTGAACGAGCCGTCCGGGTTCGCCTTGGTCGTGGAGTACTCGGTGCGGTCTGCCGTCACCTCCACTGGTTCCCCTGACGTCGCGGCCTGGGCAGAGGCGGTGGTTTCATCCACCGGACCTGAGGCTGGCGCACCCGACATGGGAAGAGCTGCCGCAGCGGGCGATCCAGGCAGTACCGCAAGTACGAGCGACGCCACGGCACCGCTCAGAAGGCAGGCGTGTGATCTTCGCGCCCTCCGCACTGGCGACAGGCCAGCCCGCCGAGACTCCACGAAATCCCCCCACATGTATGAATCTTGTAAAGGTCTCGGAAAGTAAACGGCGAGTGATCACGCGTGGTCAACCAGGTGTGGCGCTGATCACACAGGGGGGCCATAGCTTGCTCGCCTGAACTCAGCCACCGGACTCTTGGCCTCGCGGCCGGTCACCCTCTGCGCCAGCCGGACGTGGTCCTGGCGGACGAATGCTTATTCGTCCCGCGCGATCCGCGAGCACCTGCGCCGACGCGGCATCCGTGCCGTTATCCCTCCCCGGCGGATCAACGCGGCCACCGACTGCGACGCGGCAGTCGAGGCGGCCGACTACTGATCTTCGATCGCGGGACCTACAAACAGCGCAACACCGTCGAGCGGTGCATCAGCCGACTCAAGCAGTGTCGAGGCATCGCCACCCGCTACGACAAGGCAGCCACCATCTACCTGGACGAACTCCACATTGCGGGCCTCTTCCTCTGGTCCGCCCGATAATCCAAACGAAATTGCCTAGCCGAGGACTCGCGCGATCCGGTCGTGATCGTGCAGGGCACCGGGGCTCAACCCGTTGGATCGCTACCAAGTTCGACTTTCTCCTGGCTCTATCGGCACGAGGTGTGCGGGCGGGAGGTGGTGCTGCGGCTGGGGAACATCTCCCTCGGTCGGCAGGGCGGCTGCTGGTACCGCGCGCGCAACGCGCCGATCCGCCGGAAGAAGCGGGGCGCCGTCCGCTCAGAGCGTGCCAGAATCGCGCATGGCGACGACCATTTCCTTCACGGCACCAGGGGTGCCGAAGATGGCCGGCACACGCTCTCCCTTTGCATGCTCTGTAGACGCGGACAGGTCAAGCGGCTTCCCTTCGAGCTGACAGGCGCGCCCGCCGGCCTCGGTTGCGATCAGTGCTGGAGTGATCACGTCCCAATAGCGGTAGGTGAAGGCTCAAGAAGCCACCAGGACTCCATCGAGCACACCAGCGAACATCTTGGCACTGCCCACCGCGCGGCGGTCCCTTGAGTGCTCAAAGAGCCGGCGCGGCAATCGCCAGCAGGGCCCTGAAAGCGCCCCTAGAGTGATGCGCACCGTTTAGAATTAATCCCTCCGGCTTTCGCGGGGTGCGGGGCGATTTGAGGGGGTTCGAGTCAAGCAAGAGGAAGTCACCCCCCGGCTTTTCGATTCGTGTCGTAGTGACCGAAGTTGGCTGCTGGTGCAGTGCAGGACTTCCAACGGAGTGAGACCTGCTTGGACTAGCAGGGCTAGGTTCTGTCTCTTTGGTC
>NZ_MUNF01000265.1 GCF_002154555.1 Streptomyces murinus | reverse complement strand
GAGGAGCGGGAGGCGGGGCCAGGGACTGTCCGAGAGGCCCTAGGGCCTGTCTGACAATTCCCGTCTGCCGCGCGACGCCATGCACGCACTCTCGCGGCACCGGGCGCAGACCCAAGTACGTCCAGTACGAGGGCCTACGCCCGGCACCCCGAGAGCACGCACCTGACGCCGCGCGGCCGCCCTCCGGGCGACGACGGGAATTGTCAGACAGGCCCTAGGGCCCTAGGCGTTCCCGAGAGGCCCCTGGGCACCCCCGGCCCGGCTCAGCCGTCCCCCCAACTCCCTTACGCACGCCAGCAGTTCATCCGGACCCCGCACAGCGAACTCGTACCCCGTCAGCGCCAGCCGGACCGTCAGCCATTCCACGGGGTCGCCGGTGCCGCCCGCCAGGACGCAGCCGCCCTCGCCGTCGTCCGTGAGCGTCCCGAGCGCCGCCGGGAGCCGCTCGGCGACCTCCGCCGCCGACGCGGCGAACCGCACCTCGAAGACGTACGCCTCCTGCCACTGCTGGATCGACTGCCGCAGATACTCCGCCGCGCCGCCCCTCGGCAACTCCCGCTGCGCGAACCGGACTCCGGTGGCGAACGGCTCGCTCACCCGGTCCACCCGGAACGTGCGCCAGTCCGCGCGATCGAGGTCGTACGCGACCAGGTACCAGCGCCGCCCCGTCGACACCAGCCGATGCGGCTCGGTCAGCCGGCGGGACGCGCCGCCCTCCTTGTCGCGATAGGCGAACCGCAGCCGCTCCCGGCCCGCCACGGCCCCGGCCAGCAGGGTCAGCGTCTCCGCCGGGATGCTCGCGCCGTCCCCGACGGTCAGCGGGGTGGTCGCCGCCTGCAAGGTGGACACCCGGTGCCGCAGCCGGGCCGGCAGGACCTGCTCCAGCTTGGCGAGGGCCCGCACCGACGCCTCGTCCACGCCCGCCACCGCGTGCCCCGCACCGGCCCGCAGCCCGACCGCGATGGCGACGGCCTCCTCGTCGTCCAGCACCAGCGGCGGCATCGCCTTGCCCGCGACCAGCCGGTACCCGCCGTCCGAACCCTTCGTCGCCTCCACCGGATAACCCAGCTCGCGCAGCCGCTCGATGTCCCGCCGCACGGTACGACGCGACACCGCGAGCCGCTCGGCCAGCTCACCGCCGGGCCACTCACGGGGCGTCTGGAGGAGGGAGAGCAACTGGAGCAGCCGTGCCGGGGTGGCGGTCGTCATGCGTACGAGGATGCCGCACCAATAGGACGGCACCTGACCTAGTCGGAACGGACGTCCGCCGTACCTCTGCCACTTGCCTCATCAGCCCTATTGATCCGTTTGACTCCGTGTGTGTTGTTCACGGCACCTGCGAGATACATCACGGTCCGGGTCCGAAGCGCCCCGCCATGGTGTGTACTGGTGGGTATGCCCGAGCATCTGTCGACTCTCCAGCTGGTCGCCGCGGTCTTCCTCACCCTGGCCGGCGTGGTCTGGGCGATCGGCGTGCTGCGTCTGCTGCGGCGGTTCCGCGCACAGGCGCTTCGCGAACTCGCGGCCGCCCGGCTGCCGTTCCTCCCCGCCCAGCGGACCGGCCCGCCGCGGGAGTCGGTGGAGCTGACCCCGGCCGAGCAGGACGCCTTCGCCGGGCTGATACGACAGCTCGGCCACCGCTGACCGACCCGACCCGACCCGACCCGACTCGACTCGACCGGGCCGCCTGCCCCGCCGCGCGATCCGCCGTCGGTCCGCCCGTCAGCCCTGCCGTGCCGCGCGCCGCTCCATCGCGGAACGGGCCGCGTCCTCCGACAGGTACACCTCGCACATATGACGGCCGTCCGGCGTCGCCGTGTGCTCGACCTCCCACAGGGAGATCTCGCTGCCGTCCGGCAGCAGGAACGCGTGCTCGTACAGCACATAACTCAGCCCCGAGCGGCCCGCCCGGCCCGGACGGCCGAAGGCCTGGGTGATCTCGTGCGCCGTCGCCGTGGCCAGCAGGGTGGCCGTGGGGTCACCGGGATGGTCCGCGTTCTCCGCGCGGCGCAGCAGCCGGCGGGCGTGGTCGGCGGAGTCGCCGCAGGCGAACACATGCCGGGGAGCGGGGACCGCCCACAGCCAGGTCGGCGCGGGCAGCTCCAGCTCGGGTGTGTCCGGGGGTAATCCGAGGCGCGAGGTGGCCGTCTGGAGCTCCTCCTCGTCGGTGTACACCTCATGATCAGGGGCGCCGCCCGGGGTGGCGTTGTGCGCCAGCTCCCACAGCGTGACCGCCGAGCCGTCGGCGAGCAGCCAGGTGTGCCGGTACGTCTCCCGGTGCAGCCCGGCGCTGTGGTGCGCGGAGTGCAGCGAACTGTCGTACGCCAGCGCGCAGTCGAGCCGTCGGATCACCTCGTCGGGCAGTTCGAAGGAGTTCAGGGCGCGGCCGAGAAGTCGCGCGAGGTGCTCCTCGGGCGACTCCGGCGACTCGGCTGGTTCGGGCGCTGCCGTCTCATACGGAACGCTCAAGGCATCTCCCGGCGTTGCTGCATGTCACCTTGTGGGTGCATACCGTAGCCCCTCGATCGGACATCATGTCCGGGAATGGGGAAAACGAACACCGGAAAAACGCGCGGGCCGCGCGAGATGTTCCCGCGCGGCCCCAAAACCCGTCAAAACCCGTCGGTCAGGCGGCACTTCCGGCGGTCCAGGCGCTCCAGGACATGTTCCAGCCATTGAGGCCGTTGTCCGGGGACACCGTGGTGTCGGGGGAGTTCTTCACGATCACCACATCGCCGATGAGCGAGTTGTCGAAGAACCACTTCGCCGAGGTGTCGCCCTGCGCGCCCTGCACATCCGCGAGGCCGACGCAGCCGTGGCTGGTGCCCTGCCGGCCGAAGGGCGGATTGCCCTTGTTGTACCAGTAGTTGCCGTGGATGAAGGTGCCCGAGGACGTCAGGCGCATCGCGTGCGGCACATCCGGGATGTCGTACTCCCCGCCGAAGCCGACCGTCGAGCCGTTCATCCGGGTCTGGGTGAACTTCTCGGAGATCACCATCTGCCCGTTGTACGTCGTGTGCTCCGGGCTGCCCGCGGAGATCGGCACCGACTTGAGCGTCTGGCCGTCGCGCACCACGGTCATCGTCTGCGTGTTCACGTCGACGGTGGAGACCTGTGAGCGCCCGACGGTGAAGGAGACCGTCTTCTTCTGCACGCCGTAGAGGCCCTGGGCGCCCTGCACATGGTCCAGGTCGATCTTCATCGTGACCTTGGAGCCGGCCTTCCAGTACTCCTGCGGCCGGAAGTCCAGGCGCCGGTCGCCGAACCAGTGCCCGACCACCTGCTGGCCGCTGCTGGAGTTGACCGTGATGTGCGACTGCACGGCCTTCTTGTCGCTGATCGACTTGTTGAAGGTGAACGACACCGGCATGCCCACACCGACCGTGCTGCCGTTGTCCGGCGTGTAGGTGCCGATGAAGCTGTTGGCCGAACTGACGGTGCTGAAGATGGCGTTGGCCGCCGCCGGGCGACCCTCGGCGTCCTTCGCCCGCGCGGCTATCTGGTACTTCGTGCCGAGCTCGAGGCGCTGCTTCGGCTTCCAGCTGTGGCCGTCC
Source organism: Streptomyces murinus (assembly GCF_002154555.1). Taxonomy (GTDB): domain Bacteria; phylum Actinomycetota; class Actinomycetes; order Streptomycetales; family Streptomycetaceae; genus Streptomyces; species Streptomyces murinus. The sequence goes on along the minus strand of NZ_MUNF01000265.1, from coordinate 1,000 downwards.
GCCGATATCGCCCCCGGCACGGCCTGCTCCGACCCCGACACGGTCATCTTCACGTCGGTGAGCGTGCCGTCGCTGACCTTCACCCCGGTCGCGTTGACGGACGCGTCCGTCGCGCCGTCCTTCGCCGAGATCGCTATCTTCGCCGTCGAGGTCTTCGGGGAGTCCTTGCCGCCGCCCTTGTTCGAGGCGTTGGCGTCGCCACCGCAGGCGGTCAGGGTGAGGGCGCCGACCATCAGGGCGGCACAGGCCCCCAGTGCGCGCCGCGCTGCAATGTCCGGCCTTGTCACGGGCTGCTCCAGGTTCGTGTGATGTGCGTGGTCCGTTCCCATGCGCCAAGAAAGAGTGCGCAAACAGTCCCTGAGGTTCCCCCCAAGACCTCGTAAGACCACGACGTGACAGAACCGCGACAATCCGCGTCCGACGCCGACGCGTTCCCCCTACGACCGCCCGTACAACTCCCCGTACGACGGCCACACTCCACCCGGTCCGTCGACCGGCTCGGCCGCGCGCACCGCCTTGACGATCGCCCGGGTCACCAGGTCCGCGCCCGCGGCCAGCAGCTCATTGAGGGCGAGCGGATGCGCGGCGAGCGGCTGGGCGCCGGTGGCCAGGGTGAAGACCGTGTCGCCGTCGTGCAGCAGATGGACCGGGCGGACGGCGCGGGCGATGCCGTCGTGCGCGGTGCCGGCCAGCTTCTGGGCCTGTGCCTTGGTCAGTTCGGCGTCGGTGGCGACGACCGCCAGCGTCGTGTTCAGCGGTGGCGGCGTACGGCCCGCGCCGGACTCCTCCAGCCGCCGCAGCGCGGCCTCGTGCACCTCCTTCTGCGGGTACGCGACCCGGCCGTCGTACAACTCCCCGTACAGCACCCCCGTCCGCGGATCCAGCACCGATCCCGCCGCGTTCGCGACCACCAGGGCGGCGACCGTGATCCCCGATTCGAGGACCGTGCTCGCCGTGCCGATGCCGCCCTTGAGCCGGCCGGTCGCCGCGCCGGTGGTCG
>NZ_MUNF01000264.1 GCF_002154555.1 Streptomyces murinus | reverse complement strand
GTACCAGATGGCCGTCCAGTCGCCCTGCCGGTCGGCTACGACGAACTGCTGCCCGGCCGCCGCGGTGCTGCCCCAGTCGTTGATGCTGTCGCTGCCGACGCCGTCCGGATGGATGGCCTGGTCGCCGAAGAGCGGCGCGGTGGCGCTGGGCGCGGTGCGCAGATAGACGAAGTCGGAGGGCTGGGTCCGCTCGGTGCACTCGGGGGTGGCGCCGGTGGGGTCGTCGGACGGACAGACCCGCACGGTCTGCTGGTTGCGGGCGAACCCAGGGGTGATGGTGACCACGGAGCCCACCCGGCCCACGCCGTGCCGGCCGTCCACCGGGGCGTGCAGCAGCCGCATGAAACGCTCCCAGTCCCAGGACGGGCCCGGGTCCCAGTGCATCCCGGAGACGAGGGCCGAGCTGGGCCCGGGCACGTTGTCATGCCCGATGATGTGCTGCCGGTCCAGCGGAATGCCGAAGCGCTCGGCCAGGTACCGGACGAGTTCCGCGCTGGTCTCGTACTCGGTCTGCGTGTACCAGGTGCCGCCCGCGGCGGCGTATCCCTCGTGCTCGATTCCTATCGAGTGCAGGTTGGTCGAGTAGTTGCCCGCCTGGAAGGAGATGTCCTTGGTGGGCACCATCTGGGTCACGGCGCCGTCGGAGGAGCGTATGACGTAGTGCGCCGACCCGCCGCCCGGCTTCTGGAAGGTGTTCAGGGCGGCGTCGTACGACGACTCCGTGTCATGAATGACGATGGAGTCGATCCTGATCCCGTTGGCGGGGCGGTCGGACACCTGTCCATTGGCCGCCGCGGCCGGCAGGAAGGCGCAGTCGATGGTGGCGGGGCACTCGGTGTCGCCTGTCGCGGCCGTCGCTCTCAGATGCAGTGCGGACAGTTGCTTGACGGCCGGCTGGACGCCCGGGGAGGCGGGCAGTTCGATGTGCTGTCCGTCCCGGGTGGTCTCCTGCGCGCCGTTCTCGATGGTGGCGAACACCCGGTCGGCGAAGGCTCGCGCCGCCCGCTGCCCGGAGGAACCGCTGTAACGGGCAACGGCGGCGTACCACTTGCCCGAGTCCTTCGGCGTACTGCCGACCGCGCTCTTCTCGTACGAGGCGAGGAGGGCGGCACCCCCGCGGATGTTGGCGGCGTCGTCCGCGCGCAGTCGCTTCCCGGGCAGCCCCGTCAGCCGGGCGGCGGCCTGGAGGGTGTGCAGGGACGGAGCGGAGGCCAGTTCGGGAAGGTCGGCACGGCCGACCGCACCCGCGTCGCCCGCGGCCAGCATCCCGGTCGTCACGTCGGTCAGGTGCATGGGCCCGTAGCCGCCGCCGGTACTGCGTTCACCGGCATGGGCATCCCAGGCGGATTCGTGATAGGCGACGGCGAGGAGGACGGGCAGCGGGACGTCGTAGTCCGCCGCGGCCTGCTCAAAGGCGTGCTGACGGCTGTCGGCCGCCGTCCGATGTCCTACCGCCTGGGCGGCCGGGGAGGCGGCCGCGACTCCCGCGGCAGCCAGCACTCCTGCCGCGAGAATTCTTGACAGCCGCCGGTGCGGCTTGCGCTCATGCACGTGTAAGTACCTGACTTCTCTACGTCGATTCCGGACCTGGAAACCACCGCCGCAGCCTTCCAAGGCCGGTACGCGGCCTGGAACCTGACTGCTCATAAGGTGATCTGTACATGAAGTGATGATGATCAAGCGCGCTGGGTTCCCGCTTCGCGGCGTGATCTGTGAGGGCCCTCGTCCTGGAGGGGGCCCGGCCGCGCGCCGCCGGCGGCTGCTGCCCAGTGGCGCCAGGATCCAGCGCTCCCTGCCGCCTGGCCGTGGTACCGAGGGGACGGGTGAAAAAGGAGCAGGTTCAGCGGGAACCTTCGGTCGGGTGCCGGACACATACAGGGCATGGAAGTGAACGACGTCGGTCCGACCGCGGCTGTCGGAGGAGTATCCGACCGGGAGTTGTGGGCGCGGGCGGCCAACGGCGATCGGGACGCCTTCGGCCGGATCTTCGACCGTCATGCGAAGACGGTCTACAACCACCTGTTCCGGCGGACGGCCGACTGGTCGGAGGCCGAGGATCTCACCTCGGCGGTGTTCCTTCATGCCTGGCGGCGGCGGTCGGAGGTCGCGCTGGACCGCGATTCGGCCCTGCCGTGGCTGCTGGGCATCGCGGAGCGCCTGCTGTCGAACACCAGGCGGCGGCTGCGGCGGGCCGAGGCATTGCTGCGGCGGCTCGTCTCACATGACGAGTCGGTGGGTGACCACGCGGACCGTGTCGCCGGCGAGGTCGACGACGCGCGCCGGATGTCCCAGCTCCATCGGGCGCTGGCCCGGCTCCCGCGCCACGAACGCGAGGTGGTCGAGCTGTGCATGTGGTCGGGCCTGGATCAGCAGGCGGCCGCGACGGCGCTGGGAGTGGCGGTGGGAACCGTGAAGTCCCGACTGCACCGAGCACGGCGCAGGCTGGGGGCCGATCTCGCCGACAGGCCGGGCGTTGCGACGTCGTCCACTTCGAAGAATCCCGTCACCGTGGAGGAGGTCGCGCGATGAATGACACGCAAGGTATGCCCGCGCCTCCCCCCGAGCGTGCTCTGCCGAATCACCGGCGGAGCCGAGAGGACCTGATGATGAAGATCGATCACGAGGACGAGCAGACTTCGCTGGTGCGCAGGTGGGGGCTGCCGTTGAGCGTCGCCGCCGGTGTCGCGGCATTGAGCGTCGCGGCGGTGAGCGTCTTCGGTGGGGAGGGGGCCGCCGAGCCGGTCCAGGCCGGCAGCGGTGGAAGCCCGGCGAGCGCCGCCGCGTCACCTGGCCCGAGCCGGGGCTCTTCGAACGCCGGGGCGGGTACGACGCCGTCCTCGGCGCCTTCGGCCTCTGCGTCGCCCGCGGTTACTGTCACCAGCGTGGCCACGACCCCGATCGAGGCGGGCGCCGTCGACAGGATCCTGTCCTCCTGCCTGGGATCGGATGCCGGGAGATTCCACCCGGTGATCGCCGTCCGTACCCCTGCCGCCGCCAAGGACTGGGACGGCACGGTCATCGCCGTCGACGCGGCCGGGCAGTACGTGCAGTGCCAGAGCAAGGGCGAGCGGGGCAGCAGCCCGGACGTCCCGCCGACGTTCATCAACGACCGCCTGTGGGGCACCGGCCACATCGTGGAGTACTTCGACGCCGTCGGCCAGTCGGCCGGGAAGGGGCGGTACCTTTCCCTCGGCGCCGGACACTACACAACCGGCGTAGCCAAGATCACCGTCAGCTATGGCGATGACCCGAAGCAGTACCCGGCGGTCATGGCAGGTGGCGCGTTCTTCTACACGGCGTCCTTCTCCACCGGGTCGTCCACCGCCAAGTTGATCGCCGCGAGGTCGACTTCGTACGTCCATGCCTACAACGCGGCCGGCAAGGAGATCTACAACCAGAAGAAGGACCCTCAGTTCACCGACACCTCCGAGTAGACCGGCCCTGCGACTGCCCCGCTGGTGCCCCGGCGGCAGTGCCGGGGCAT
>NZ_MUNF01000263.1 GCF_002154555.1 Streptomyces murinus | reverse complement strand
CCGCCCGTATCTCCGGCGACCACGAACTGCGCCGGGCCGCCACGGACACCCCCGTCCAGCAGGTGATCTATGACGACGAGCTGGACCGGGTCGCCGGAGATACGGGCGGGCTGCGGGAACTGCTGGGTGAGCGCGGTCAGGTACGGCGTCCCGTGGGCGAGGGTCCCGAGGGCGCCGCCGGGGTCGGTGAGGCGGCCGGCGTAGACGGTGCGCGGCGGCGGTCCACCGATCGCCGTGGCCGGTTCCATGCGGTGCGCGGCGACGACGTACAGGCCCAGCGACTGGGGGGTGGTGGCCAGCCGGGACAGGCGCATCGGGTAGACGGCGCGGTCGGCGGCGAAGGTGAGGTGCAGCGGGTCGAGGGCGCCGCGCAGGGCGGTTCCTGCGGTGTCGGGGGCGAGGCGGATCGCGACGTACTCCCAGTGCTCGGCCACGTACGGCGCGAGGGCCGTCTTCAGCCGGGCGGGGAGCATGAAGCCGTTGGCGCGCAGCCAGGTGTCCAGGGCGGCCGGGTCGGTGGCGGTCAGCCGTGCCACGTCGAACGGGCCGAGGCGCTGGCGTCCGACGACGCCCACGGCGGCGCCGGGCCGCGGGGCGGCGGCCGCGGCGCCGTCCGCCCGCTCGTCGAAGGGCCAGTCGCCGTTCCGCGGCCAGAAGTGGGACCGGGTGCGGTGCACCGGGGCGATGGCCCGGGCCAGCTGGTCGAAGACGGCGGGGTCCCCGAGACGGACGGTGGCGCGATGCGGGACGGGCATGATCCAGGCGGCGTTCCGGGCGTCACCGGTGACGGTCAGGCGCATGACGATCTGCTCCTGGCGGCCGTCCCAGCGCAGCACGGACTGCTCGTTCGACACGGCGATCCGCTGGGCCGGATCCACGACCATCGCACCGCAGCCGCAGGCCCAGGCGGGCGAGATCAGCCAGGTGAGCTGAATGCCGAGGAGTGCGAGTACGACCGAGAGTATTCGTGCGGTCCTTGGCGTGCGCAATGTCCGTCCCCCCGTTGTGCGGCTACGCACGGTACGGACGAGGGGAGTGAGATCGCGGTTCCCTCAGCCGGGGCAGCGCCCCGAAGGGGCGCGGGGAACCGCGCGATCAGCCACGACGGACCCGCGGCTGGCGACTCACCCGCACTCCTGCGGCGCCTACCGGCTCTCCACTGCCGGGGCGGAACCCGGCAGCGGCCGGCCCGCCGTCTCCGACATCCGCCACACCGCGAACCCGCCGATCACGGCCGCGGCCATCATGTAGTACGCGGGCATCATCATGTTGCCCGTCGCCCCGATCAGCGCCGTCACCACCAGCGGCGTCGTCCCGCCGAACAGTGACACGGACACGTTGAACCCGATGGACAGCGACCCGTACCGCACCCGGGTCGGGAAGAGTGCGGGCAGCGCGGCCGGCATGGCCGCCGTGAAGCAGACCAGCAGCAGACCCAGCGCGCCCATGCCGAGCGCCACCGCGAGCAGGCTGCCCTGGCGGATCAGCAGCAGCGCCGGGACGGAGAGGAACAGGAAGCCCGCACAGCCCGCCGCGATCACCGGGCGGCGGCCGATCCGGTCGGTCAGCGCACCGGCGAACGGCTGGACGATCATCATCAGCGCCATCACGCCGAGCACCACGAGCAGGCCGTGCGTCTCGTCGTACTTCAGCTCACTGGTGAGGTAGCTCGGCATGTACGACAGCAGCATGTAGTCGGTGACGTTGAAGACCAGCACCAGGCCCACGCAGAGCAGCAGCGCCCTCCACTGGCCCGCCACCATCTCCCGCAGCGGCACCTTCGGGCGCTCCGCCTCCGCCTTCTCGACCTCCGCCGCGAACGCCGGGGTCTCCTCCAGGCGCATCCGCAGATACAGGCCGATGATGCCCATCGGACCGGCGATCAGGAACGGGATGCGCCAGCCCCAGGAGAGCAGGTCCGCGGAGGACAGCAGCGCCGTCATCAGCGTCACCAGACCCGCGCCGCCGATGTACCCCGCGAGCGTGCCGAACTCCAGCCAGCTGCCGAAGAAGCCGCGCCTCTTGTCGGGGGCGTACTCGGCGATGAAGGTCGAGGCGCCGGCGTACTCGCCACCGGTGGAGAAGCCCTGCACCAGCCGTGCCGCGAGCAGCAGCAGCGGCGCGCCCACGCCGATCGAGCCGTAGGAGGGGATCAGACCGATCGCGAACGTGCCCGCCGCCATCATGATCATGGTGAGCGCGAGGACCTTCTGCCGGCCCACCCGGTCGCCGAGCGGGCCGAAGACCATGCCGCCGAGCGGGCGCACCAGGAACGCCGCCGCGAAGGCGCCGAACGTCGACAGCAGCTGGGCCGTCGGGTTGCCGGACGGGAAGAAGACCTTGCCGAGGGTGACCGCGATGTAGCTGTAGACACCGAAGTCGAACCATTCCATGGCGTTGCCGAGCGCGGCCGCCTTCACGGCGCGCTTGACCAGCGCGGGATCGGTGACGGTGACGTCGCGGGCGGCCGCCGGAGCGGCCCCGCGGGCCTTCAGCTGGGGAGTGACGGCTGTGACGGTCGCCAAAACGGGGCTCGCCTGCCTTTCGTCGGGGACAAGGACGTGGCCCCCGACGACGGCGCGGGAACGCCTGACGTACGGAGGGCCGAAAATCGACCATAGGCACGGATTGCGCCGTTACGTACCGCGCACGGATGCGTGCATAGTGCAGCTAAAGGGCGCGTCAACAGGTAACTCTGCCCGCTCGCGACCGGCCGATCCGCGCCCCCGCTGTGATGCTTCTCGCGCCCCCGCACAGCAACCGCAACCCCCGCGCACTATCGTCATCCGGGCAAAAGGGGAGCGGGCGCCAGGTGAACCGGGGGTTGCCTGCGTCCCCTTCCGGGGGGTCTGCGAGCCTCGTAGGGTTGCGCAGAGGTGACCCGGCGTGCACGACGCACGGCCGGGACGTAAACGGGGCGGGAGGCCGACGCGGCGTGGCGAACGTGGAACACGGTGGGGGACCGAGGGAGGGCTTCGGGACGCCGGACGCCGAAGGACGGCTGCGCGCGGCGCGGCTCGCGCTGTGGGCGGTGGCCGCGATCCTCGCGGTCCGGCAGCTGACCGCCGTCCTCACCACCCCGAGCGGCAAACGCCTGACCGACCTGGAGACCTGGGTCGGCCCGAACGGCGTGCTGCACGTCAAGGGCTCCCTGTACGACTCCACGCAGTTCACCGGCACGCCCTTCGCCGGGCTCGTGCTCAAGCCGCTCACCCGGGCCGCGGAGGCCGCCCTCGGCTGGAGCTGGACCTTCGCCACCCTGCTGCTGGTGGTCGCGCTCGGCATGATCGCCGCCCGCGCGCTGCCCCAGCCGGTGAGCCGGCGCACCTCCCTGCTGGCCGCGCCGGTCGCGATCAGCCTGCTGATGCTCTCGCTGCCGGTGCGCAACGCGCTCTGGCTCGGGCAGACCAGCATCATCCCGGTGCTGCTGGTCCTGCTCGGCTGCTTCACCGTACGCGGGGAGCGGGCCAGTGGGCTGTGCCTGGGCCTGGCCGCGGCGCTCCAGCCCACCGTGCTCCTGTTCGTACCGCTGCTGTGGTTCACCGGCCGCCGCCGGGCCGCCCTCAGCGGCGCCGGCACCTTCGCCGCGCTGACCGCGCTCGCCTGGGCCGCGCTGCCGCACGACTCGGTCACCTACTGGCTCCAGCACACGGCAGGCGTCGGCCTCGGCGGCAAGGCCGACGCGCTGGGCAACCAGTCCCTGCACGGCGCCCTGCTCCGCCTCGGCCTCACCGGGCCGCTGGAGATCACGCTGTTCCTGCTGCTCGCCGCGGCCGTCTCCGTCCTCGCCCTGCGCCGCGCGGTCCGCTACGCGCGGGACGGGCAGCTGCTGCTCGCCGTGGCGATCACCGGCTGCGCCGCGGTCGCCGTCTCGCCCACCACCTGGCAGCACCAGCTGCTGTGGCTGCTGCTCGCGGTGGTCGGCCGGGTCGGCCGCCGGGCCTCGGACCGCAGCGTGTGGCCGGTCGCGGTGGTGCTGGTGATGACCCTGCCGGCGAAGATGATGCTGCCGAACACCCCGGCGCTGTACGCCCTGCGCGACGACCTGGTGCTGGTCGCGGCGCTGGCCGCCGCCGTCGCCGTACCGTTCCTGTCCCGCACCTCGCCGTACTACCAGGAGCCCGTACCCACCGAGTACGCCCCCGCGGTCCCCGCCCGCTTCCGGGGCATCCCGCTGCTGCCCTTCCTGCGCCGGGTCCTCACCCGCCCGAACCTCCTCCTTGAGCTGCTGCTGATCCGGGTCGTGTACGCCGCGTACGCGCAGGTCCGGCTGGCCGCGGGCGCGAGCGGGGACGACCGGGGGCGGGCGACCGCGGAGCACCACGGGCGGATGGTGTTCGACACCGAGCGGTTCCTGCACATAGACATCGAGCACTGGCTCAACCACACGGTGGCGGGGATCGGCTGGCTGCGGGACTTCTTCGACTTCTATTACGAGTCCTTCCACTTCGTGCTGCCGCTCACGGTCCTCGCGGTCCTGTACTGGCGCCGCCCGGTCGACTACCGCTGGGCCCGCACCTCCCTCGGCTTCGCCACCTTCCTCGCCCTGATCGGCTTCTGGCTCTTCCCGCTGGCCCCGCCGCGGCTGATGCCGGGCCTCGGCTTCATCGACACCGTGCACGGCGCGCAGGACCTCGCGCACCCGGACTACGGCGCGATGACGGCCCTCACCAACCAGTACGCGGCGATG
>NZ_MUNF01000262.1:14240-14759 GCF_002154555.1 Streptomyces murinus | reverse complement strand
GTCGGGGGCCATCGGGGGCGGCCATTCGAGTGACGGTTTCGTGACGTAGGGTAGTGATCGATTCCCTGGAGGTCGCCTCAGGGCCTGACTTGCTCGCACAATTGTTCGCCACTTGTGGATAACTCCGGGGCTGTCGGTGCGGACCCCTATCGTTGAGGCAGTGGTGGGCAGCGGGCGCACGACGGCACACGGGGGACCGGCGGGGGACAGGACGATGGATGCGACGGGCGGGATCAGTCAGATGCCAGTGGTGACCGAGGGACCCGGCGCGGACGCGAGCGAGGCGCTGACCACGCTGCACCGGGTCTTCGGGTACGACGCCTTCCGGGGCGAGCAGGAAGCGATCATCGAGCATGTGGTGGCGGGCGGCGACGCCCTGGTCCTCATGCCCACCGGCGGCGGCAAGTCGCTGTGCTACCAGATCCCGGCCCTGGTCAGACCCGGCACCGGCGTGGTGGTCTCGCCGCTGATCGCGCTCATGCAGGACCAGGTGGACGCGCTGCGCGCCCTCGGTGTGCG
>NZ_MUNF01000262.1:0-14219 GCF_002154555.1 Streptomyces murinus | reverse complement strand
TCCGGCCCGACTACCTCTCGCTGAGCCTGCTCGGCGAGCGCTGGCCGGACGTGCCGCGGATCGCCCTGACGGCCACCGCGACCCGGGCCACCCACCAGGAGATCACCCAGCGGCTGAACCTGCCGGCGGCCCGGCACTTCGTCGCCAGCTTCGACCGGCCCAACATCCAGTACCGGATCGTGCCCAAGGCCGACCCGCGCAAGCAGCTGCTCGCCTTCCTGCGCGAGGAGCACCCGGGCGACGCGGGCATCGTGTACTGCCTCTCGCGCAACTCGGTGGAGCGGACCGCGGAGTTCCTGAGCGCCAACGGCGTCGAGGCGGTGCCGTACCACGCGGGCCTGGACGCGGGCACCCGCGCGGCGCACCAGTCCCGGTTCCTGCGCGAGGACGGCCTGGTCGTGGTCGCGACCATCGCCTTCGGCATGGGCATCGACAAGCCCGATGTGCGCTTCGTGGCCCATCTGGACCTGCCCAAGTCCATCGAGGGCTACTACCAGGAGACCGGCCGCGCGGGCCGTGACGGACTGCCGTCCACGGCGTGGATGGCGTACGGACTCAATGACGTGGTGCAGCAGCGCAAGCTGATCCAGTCCGGCGAGGGTGACGAGGCGTTCCGCCGCCGGGCCGCCTCCCATCTGGACGCGATGCTCGCGCTGTGCGAGACCGCCGGGTGCCGGCGCGGCCAGCTGCTCGCCTACTTCGGCCAGGAGCCCGGCGCGGCGGCCTGCGGCAACTGCGACACCTGCCTGACCCCGCCGGAGACCTGGGACGGCACCGTCGCGGCCCAGAAGGTGCTGTCCACCGTGGTGCGCTTGCAGCGCGAGCGCGGCCAGAAGTTCGGCGCCCTCCAGATCGTGGACATCCTGCTCGGCAAGCGCACCGCCAAGGTGATCCAGTTCGACCATGACCAGCTGTCCGTCTTCGGTATCGGCGAGGATCTCGCCGAGGGCGAGTGGCGCGGCGCCATCCGCCAGCTGCTGGCCCAGGGGCTGCTCGCGGTCGAGGGGGAGTACGGCACGCTGGTGCTCACCGAGGAGAGCGGCACGGTGCTGCGCGGCGAGCGGGAGGTCCCGCTGCGCAAGGAGCCGAAGAAGCCGGCCGTCTCCCGCTCGGCCTCGGGCTCCGGTTCCGGCCGGGGCGGCGGCAAGGCCAAGGCCGCCGTGGCCGAGCTGCCCGAGGAGCTCCAGCCCGCCTTCGAGGCGCTGCGGGTGTGGCGCACCGGGCAGGCCAAGGAGCAGGGCGTGCCGCCGTACATCATCTTCAACGACGCCACCCTGCGCGCGATCGTCTCCAGCATGCCGGGCTCCCTGCGGGACCTGGCCGGCATCAGCGGGGTCGGCGAGAAGAAGCTGGCGACGTACGGCGAGGAGGTGCTCGCCGTGCTGTCCTCCCTGAACGGATCCGCACCGGCCGCCGCCGGGCCGCCCGCGCCGGGCGAGGCACCGGAGGACGACTGGCCGGGCCCGGAGGACGAGCCGGAGCCGGAGGACTGGATATAGCCGGTCCTGGAACCGCGGCTCGCAAGGCGCCCCGGAGCCGGCGGCTCAGGACAGTGCCTTCAGGCCCGGTGCGAAGGTGATCAGCAGCGGGAGAAGCGGTACCAGCGCGGCGACCGTCGTGGTCAGGGCGCGCTGGCGGCGCAGCAGCCGCGGGGGCGGTTCCAGCAGCCGGTCCACCCGCTCGCCCAGCAGCCGGCGGCTGGAGGCGCAGGACAGGACGCCCCGGTGCTGGTTCAGCTCGATCAGCGCGAGCGCGGTGGTCAGATGGCCGCAGCGCCGGGAGGCGGCGTCGTCGGCGGCCAGTTCCACCAGGCGGTGCGTCTGGTCGCGGAAGTGGGCGAAGAGCGGCACCCGGGGAAAGCCCGTGGCCAGCGCGCTGGACAGATGCAGCAGCCAGTCGTGGTGGGCGCGCGCGTGGCCGCGCTCATGGGTGAGGACGGCGTCCAGCTGGTGGCCGGTCAGCCGGTGCAGCGCGCCGGTGGTGACCACCAGCTGCGGGGGATGCCCCGGCATCCACCAGGCGTCCGGGTACTCGTCCTCCAGCACCAGCATCGGGCCCCGCGCCATCGGCAGTCCCGCGGGCAGCTCCGGGGCGCGTTCACGCAGTTCGGCGCGGGCCTGGCCGCGGCTGCGGCGGGCCTCCACCAGCTCCCGGCCGAGCATCGCCGTGGTCCAGGCGGCGCCGCCGGCCAGCAGGACGGTGAGGACGGCGGCCCACACCGGTGCGGCGGACAGGTCGTAGGCGGCGGTGACGGCGGGCGGCGCGGGGGCGAACACATGGTCGCGCACGGTGTGGAAGACCGCCGCGGTGCCCAGCGTCAGCGCGGCCAGGCAGCACAGCAGGACGGTGGCGACCAGGCACTGCCACACCCACAGCGCGACCACGGGTTCCCGCTCGGGCCAGTCGGCCCGGGTCAGCGCGCGCGGTGCCGGCCCGGCCGCCGTCAGGGCGACGACGGTGAGCAGGAGCAGGCAGACGGTCATGCCGGGGCTCCGGTTCCTGGTCGGAGAGGGGGTTCGCGGACGGGTGGCGCGAAGGGGGCGGCGCGGGTGGCCGCCGTGGGTGGTGCGTGCTGCCGCCAGTATGACGAAGAGGGGCGCCGCGAGTCAGGTGTCGGAGCGAACCGTCCGCTCCCGGCCCGCCCCGCGGCGCCCACCGGATCAGGCCGAGGGCACGATCCGGCCGGTCACCTCGCCGAGGCCCACCCGGATCCCGTCAGGACCGGGCGCCCAGGCCGTCAGGGTCACCACGTCGCCGTCCTCCAGGAAGGCGCGCTTGCCGTCGGGCAGTTCGAGGGGGTTGCGGCCGTTCCAGGTCAGCTCAAGCAGGGAGCCGCGCTGCCGTTCCTCGGGTCCGCTCACGGTGCCGGAGCCGTACAGGTCGCCGGTGCGCAGGGAGGCGCCGTTGACCGTCATCTGGGCGAGCTGCTGGGCGGCGGTCCAGTACATGGCGGAGAAGGGCGGCTCGGAGACCACCTCGCCGTTGAGGGCCACGGAGATCCGCAGGTCGTAGCCGCCGGGCTCGATGCCGGGCGCCGCGTCGTCCAGGTAGGGCAGCAGCGGGTGGGTGCGCTCGGGCGGTGCCACCCGGGCGTGCTCCAGGGCGTCCAGCGGGGTGATCCAGGCCGCCACGGAGGTCGAGAAGGACTTGCCGAGGAACGGGCCGAGGGGCACGTACTCCCAGGCCTGGATGTCCCGCGCGGACCAGTCGTTGAGCAGGAACAGCCCGAAGACGTGCTCGCGGAAGTCGCCGAGCGCGACCGGGGTCCCCTGCTCGCTCGGCACGCCCACCACGAAGCCGACCTCGGCCTCGATGTCCAGCCGGATCGAGGGGCCGAAGACCGGCGCCGGGTCGGCGGGGCCCTTGCGCTGCCCGGAGGGCCGTACGACATCCGTGCCCGAGACCACGACGGTGCCGGAGCGGCCGTGGTAACCGATCGGCAGATGCTTCCAGTTGGGGGTGAGGGAGTCCGCGGCGTCCGGGCGGAAGACCTTGCCGACGTTACGGGCGTGGTGCTCCGAGGCGTAGAAGTCGACGTAGTCCGCGACCTCGAAGGGCAGGTGCAGGGACACCTCGGACAGCGGGTGGAACAGCGGCGCGAGCGTCTCGCGGTACGCGGGGTCGGTGACCCAGGAGGTGACCGCGGAGCGCACCTCGGTCCAGGTGGCGCGCCCGGCCGCCAGCAGCGGGTTGAGGACGGGGCGGGCGAGCAGCGCTTGGTGCGGCGAGCCGAGGGCCGCGGCCGCGGCGCCCGCGTCGAGGACCTGGTCCCCGAGCCGGACGCCCACCCTGCGCTCCGAGCTGCCGGAGGGCGAGAACACGCCATAGGGAAGGTTGTGCGGGCCGAAGGGGTCGCCCTCGGGGACGTCGAAGGGGGGCATCGGGGTACTGCCTCGCTCTCATCCAGGCCATGCATGGCGATGCGTTGCACGTGATCGAGCCACACGTTACGGCCGGGACACCGGTCTTGGGCAGTGGCTGGGGGGTTGCCCCCGTAGTGCCTCAAGAGTTCGCAATGTCCGAAAGACCCTTGTCGGAGGCGGTAGTTCCGGCTTAGCGTCCTTCGGGGGGAGACGGACGGGGTGGATCCGTTCCCCTGGGGGGACACGTGGGGGGACCCGTGGCCGAAGACACCGTCGGTGCGTCCGTGCAGGTCGACCGTGAGGTGCCGGGACTGATCGTCAAGTTCGGCGCCTACCCGCTGCACCACGGCGGAGTGGGCGCGATCCGCAGCCTGGGCAGGCTCGGCGTGCCCATGTACGCGATCACCGAGGACCCGTACACACCGGCGGCCGCCTCGCGCTATCTGCGCAGGGCGTTCGTCTGGCCGACGACCGGCGCGGAGGACCCCGGGCATCTGATCGAGGGGCTGCTGCGCATCGGCCGCCGGATCGGCCGCCCGGCCGTGCTGATCCCGACGGACGAGGAGGCGGCCGTCCTGATCGCCGAGCACCGGGAGGAGCTGGCCGGACCCTTCCTCTGCCCGCAGGTGGCCCCCGGGCTGCCGCGCCGGGTGGCCAGCAAGCAGGGGCTGCACGAGCTGTGCGAGGAGCACGGGCACGGGCTCGTGAGCCCGGCGGCGGCCTTCCCGCGGTCGTACGAGGAGGTCGTGGCCTTCGCCGACACCGCGAGCTTCCCGGTGGTGGCCAAGAACCGGGAGGCGTTCCTGCGCCGCAGCCGGCCCGCCGTCGGCGGCACCACGCGGATCGCCACCCGCGCGGGCCTGCTCGCCCTGGCCCGCGCCTGGGGGCCGGACCCCGGGGTGATCCTCCAGGAGTACCTGCCGCGCGAGCAGGCCGAGGACTGGATCGTGCACGCCTGCTTCGACCGGGACGCCAACCCGCTCGCGCTGTTCACCGGGGTGAAGGTGCGGTCCTGGCCGCCGCACGCGGGCATGACCGCGCACGCGTACGTCGTCGACAACCCCGAACTCGCGGACCTGGCGGCGCGGTTCGTGAAGCGGATCGGGTTCAGCGGGGTGGCCGACCTGGATCTGCGCTTCGACCGGCGCGACGGGCGGTACAAGCTGCTGGACTTCAATCCGCGGATGGGCGCGCAGTTCCGGCTGTTCGAGAGCGCGGCGGGCGTGGACGTCGTACGGGCGCTGCATCTCGATCTGACCGGGCGGCCGGTGCCCGAGGGGGAGCAGCGGGCCGGGCGGCGCTATGTCGTGGAGAACATCGATCTGCCGGCCCTGCTCGCCTACCGCCGCGGCGGCTATACGACCCCGCACGCGCCGGCGCGGGCGAGCGGGACGGAGCTGGCCTGGTTCGCGGGGGACGATCCGCTGCCGTTCCTCACCATGCTCGCCCGCTTCGTGCGGCCGGGCGCGCGGCATCTGTGCCAGCTGTGGCGGGACCGTCGCCGCGGCACACCCAAGTAGGCCATGCGGCACACCCAAGCAGGCCATGAGGAAACGCGTCCTGGGGAGGGACTTCGTGATCCGACCGGTTGCAGTCATCGGGGCGGGGCCGTTCGGCCTGTCCACCGCCGCCCATCTGCGGGCGCGCGGCCTGCCCGTACGGGTCTTCGGCGACCCCATGGTCAGCTGGCGCGCCCATATGCCCGAGGGCATGCTGCTGAAATCGACCCCCGCCGCCTCCAGCCTCGACTGCCCGCAGCCCGGCCACACCCTCGCCGACTACTGCGCCGCGGCCGGGCTCCGGCGGCTGGTCAGCGACGAGGACGTCATCCCTGTGGAGACCTTCATCGGGTACGGCGAGTGGTTCCAGCGGCAGCTCGTACCGCGGCTGGAGCGGGTGCGGGTGGTCTCCGTGGAGCCGGCCGGGCGGGATGCGGGCCGGGGCTTCGAACTCAAGCTGGACTCGGGGGAGTCGTTCGTCGCGCGGGCGGTCGTGGTGGCCACCGGGCTGTCCGGTCTCGCTCATCTCCCGGCCGAGCTGCGGCGGGCGGCAGGTGCCGAGCCCACTGCCGAGGGACCCGTCTCGCACAGCTCCCAGCACCACGACCTCACACGGTTCGCCGGCAAGGAGCTGATCGTGGTCGGCGCCGGGCAGTCCGCGCTGGAGACGGCCGCGCTCGCGGCGGAGGCCGGGGCCCGGGTGCGGGTGGTGGCGCGGGGGCGCGGCCGGGTCGCGTTCGGGGCGCCGCCCTGGGAGCAGCCGAGGCTGCGTCCCGAGTCGCCGTTCGGACGGGCCTGGTCGCTGTGGGCGTTCAGCTACTGCCCGCACCCCTACCGCTTCCTGCCCGAGCCCACCCGGCACTTCCTGGTGCGCCGGGTGCTCGGACCGCTCGGCGCCTGGTGGCTGCGGGAGCGGTTCGAGGGCGCCGTCCAGGTGACGGAGGTCGAGCGGGTGCTGGGCGCGGCGGCGGAGGACGGCGGCCCGGAGCTGACCGTGCGTACCCACGGCGGCCGCGTCGAGCGGCTCACCGCCGACCATGTCCTCGCCGCGACCGGCTACCGCGTGGACATCGCCGCGATGGACTTCCTCGGCCCCACCCTGCGCACTCACCTCGCCACCAGCCGCGGCACCCCGCGCCTCGGCGCCGGCTACGTCTCCTCGGTTCCCGGCCTCTACTTCACCGGCCTGCCGGCCGCCTCCTCCTACGGCCCGGTGATGCGCTTCGTGTGCGGCACGGAGTTCGCCTCCCCGAGGCTGGCGGGACATCTGGCGGGGGCGCACGGGTGAGCATCGGGGGCGGTGCCGGGCCCCCGCCTCCCCATCGCCGCTTCCTCCAAGCCCACTTGGCGTCGCCCCCCGCACAAGTGCGGGTAATGACACGGGAGTCGGGACGGTGCGCAAAGGCCGGTGGAGGGGGCGGGTCCGTATTCTCGGATCATGGTTGCCTCCCCCGCGTACGCACTGATCGCCACCGACCTGGACGGGACGCTGCTGCGCGGCGACGACACCGTCTCCGAGCGTTCGCTGGCCGCGCTCGCGCGGGCGGAGCGGGCCGGGGCCCGGCATCTGGTGGTCACCGGCCGCCCGGCCCCCAGAGTCCGCCCCCTGCTGGCCGCCCTCGGCACCACGGGCCTCGCGGTGTGCGGGCAGGGGGCGCAGGTCTACGACGCCGGGTCCGGCCGCATGCTGTGGTCGGTCCGGCTGGACCGGGAGCCGGCCGAGACCGCGCTCGGCAAGATCGAGGCGGAGGTGGGCCCGGTGTTCGCGGCCGTCGACCAGGACGGCACGGACGGGCTCACCCTGATCGAACCCGGATACCGGATGCCCCATCCGACCCTGCCCGCGGTCGGGGTGGCCCGGCGCGACGACCTGTGGGGCGCGCCGATCAGCAAGGTGCTGCTGCGCCACGCCACCCTGTCCGACGACGAGTTGGCGGCGGCGGCCCGCTCGGTGGTGGGCTCGCTGGCCACGGTCACCATGTCGGGACCCGGGACCGTGGAGCTCCAGCCGTGCGGGGTGACCAAGGCGACAGGCCTCGCGCTGGCCGCCGAACGGCTCGGGATCCCCGCGGCAGCCGCCCTCGCCTTCGGTGACATGCCCAACGACATCCCGATGTTCCGCTGGGCGGCGCACGGCGTCGCGATGGCGAACGCCCACCCCGAGCTGAAGGCGGTCGCCGACGAGGTCACGACGTCGAACGAGGACGACGGCATCGCCGTCGTCCTCGAAAGGCTGTTCCCGGCCGGATGACCGGGAACAGCGGGGGTGCCAGGGGCCGCTACGGCCCGGCGTCGGTCAGTAGGCGCCGTTGACGTTGTCGATCGAGCCGTACCGCGCCGCCGCGTAGTTGCAGGCGGCGGTGATGTTCGCGACCGGGTCGTAGATGTTGAACGAGGTTCCGGCCACGTGGTACGCGTTGAAGGTCGGGTCGATCACCTGGAGCAGACCCTTGGACGGTATGCCCTTGGCCGCGTTGGAGTCCCACAGGTTGATGGCGTTCGGGTTGCCCGAGGACTCGCGGATGATGTTGCGGTGGATGCCGTTGTAGGAGCCCGGGATGTGCTTCTCGGCCATGATCGCGAGGGACTCGCGGATCCAGCCGTCGAGGTTGTTCGGGTACCCGGCGGGCGTGGTGGCGGCCGAGGTCGTACCGGTGGTGGCGGACGCGGTCGCCGCGCCCACGAGCGGCATGGCGAGCACGGCCGCGCCGGTGCCGGCGACGGCGATCAGACGGACGAGACGGTTGGCGCGGGTACGGCGCGGCTGAACGGCAGCAGACATGGGGACGTTCCTCTCCTACGCCTGCGAGGTGAGCTGTCGGGTTCGGGCGGGGAGGTGCCCGGTCGCGCCCCGTGAGAGGCGTGGCTTTACCCCAAGCCGTCCGGTGCGAACACGCGGTGCGGCGCGCTGTGTCACGCGCTGCGCCATGTGAGTCGTCCGGTTCGGCGACTTACCTGGGTCCCCCGCTCCTGCCGTACGAATGAGTTCGTCGATGGGTGTACAGGCGGCGGCAGGATTAGGCGTCCGCCCGATGGCTCGGGAACGTATGCGAGAGCACATGCCGGGAACAAGCGCTGAATTGTTATATCGCGGCATTTGGCCTTGATCATCAGCCTATGGGGTACTTGATCCTTTGCGAATGCCAACACTCAACTCGCTTACGGCACACGGCGAGAGGGGGTGTCGGCGGGTTACCGGCGGGAAGGCGGTCAGGTGACCCAATTCACGAAATGGCAAACTGTGGAAAATCGGGCATGGGGGATTCGTCCCTCGGTGGGGTGGGATCGATACTCCGCTCATCTCCGGGGTCATGATGAAGTTCCCGAATACCTGTTAAGTGGATAAATGTCCGTTGTCATCATCCGAGCAGGGGTATGCCGGTCATGATCCGTTACCGCCCGGGCTGGACGGGTGGGTGCGGGGTGGGCGCTATCGGTGATCGAAACCGGACCGGATACGCTGACTTGAGTGATGGCAGCGACCTATCGACAAACCGCGTAATCGGCAGCAGACACCAGCAGACAGGAGACCCCTCGTGACCGTCGTCGGGCCGTTCGGGCTGAGCGTGCGGGACCAGGCTCTCGAAGCCGATGTCCAGGCCGGATTGGCGGCTGTCGAGGAAGGCCTGCTAGAGGCCACCAAGAGCGAGGTCCCGTTCATCACGGGGGCCGCGCAGCACCTCGTACGGGCCGGCGGGAAGCGTTTCAGGCCGCTGCTCGTGATGCTCGCCGCGCAGTTCGGCGACCCCTACGCGCCCGGAGTGGTGCCGTCGGCCGTGGTCGTGGAGCTGACCCATCTGGCCACGCTCTACCACGACGACGTCATGGACGAGGCCGCCGTACGCCGGGGTGTGGACAGCGCCAACACCCGCTGGGGCAACTCCGTCGCGGTCCTCACCGGCGACTTCCTCTTCGCCCGCGCCTCCCAGATCCTCGCCGACCTCGGCCCCGAGGCGGTCCGGGTCCAGGCCCTCGCGTTCGAACGACTGGTCACCGGCCAGATCCTGGAGACCGCGGGACCCACCGACGGCCGCGACCCGGTCGAGCACTATCTCGACGTCCTCGGCGGCAAGACCGGCTCGCTGGTCGCGGTGGCCTGCCGGTTCGGCGCGATGATGTCCGGCGCCGACGAGAGGGTCGTGGACGTGCTCACCCAGTACGGCGAGCGGCTCGGCGTGGCCTTCCAGCTCGCCGACGACTACCTGGACATCGCCTCCGACTCCCATGAGTCGGGCAAGACCCCCGGCACCGATCTGCGCGAGGGCATCCCGACCCTGCCCGTGCTGCGGCTGCGCGAGCGGGCCGCGCGGCTCGGCCTGCCCGAGGACCTCGCCCTGTGCGAGCTGCTGGACTCCGACCTCGCCGACGACGCCCGGCACGCCGAGGCGCTGGCCGCGCTGCGCGCCCACCCCGCCCTGGAGCAGGCCCGCCGGGACACCCTGCGGTACGCGGAGGAGGCGCGCGCCGCGCTCGCCCCGCTGCGGGAGTGCGATGCCAAGGTGGCGCTGACGGAGCTGTGCGACGCGGTGGTGCACCGGGCCGGGTGACCGCCCGTGTCCGTACCCCGTGTCCGTACCCCGTGTCCGTGCCCCGGACAACCACCCGTTCGGCGTCCACCAGGTGGCCGTACCCCGGGTTCCCGTCGCATCCTGCCCGTAGGGATGTGTTCGGGATGCGTTCGAGCCCCTAGGGGTGCGCCTCACGTGTCATACCGCAGTCGTACGCCGAGTTGGCTCCGAGGGCTGACGATTCCTCACCGCGAATTTGGTCGTATGGACACCACGGACATCACCACTCCTCACCGATTCGGGTGAGAATGGCGGCTCGGGTGGACCAGCGTGAGGGCAGCCGCCGCCGACGACGGAGGTAAGGCACACATGGCACCGTACGAATCCGACGACGCAAGCGGCGCCGCGCGGGACGAGGAGACGCGCTCGGGCCGCCGCAAGGCCGCTCGGTACGCCGTCCCGGTCGCGGTGGTCGGGGTGGCCGCGGCCACCATCGGGCTGGTCCCGGCGCTCGCCGACTCCGGCGACCCGGACCTGCCCAAGGTCACGGCCCAGCAGCTCATCAACAAGATCGCCAAGTCGGATGTGCAGCAGCTGTCCGGCACCGTGAAGATCAGCACCGATCTGGGCCTGCCGGACCTCGGCGGCCTGGAGAGCGGCCTCGCCTCCGGCATGGCCCAGGGCTCCGGCGCGGGTTCCGGCTCCGCCGCCGACCCGAGCTCCCGGCTGACCGAACTGCTCTCCGGCACCCACACCCTGCGCGTCGCGGCCGACGGCCCGGACCGGCAGAAGCTCTCTCTCCTGGAGCAGGGCGCCGAGTACAGCGTCATCCACAACGGCAAGGACGTCTGGGGCTACGACAGCAAGAGCGACCAGGTCTCCCACGGCACCGCGTCCGCCGCGGGCAAGGACCGGGCCGAACCCCCGGCCACGCCCAAGGACTTCGCCGAGCAGGCGCTGAAGGCGGTGGACGACACCACCTCGGTGACCGTCGACGGCACCGCCCAGGTCGCCGGGCGCGACGCCTACAAGCTGCAGATCAAGCCCCGCCAGTCCGGCACCACGGTCGGCGCGATCAACATCGCGGTGGACGCGAAGACCGGCATGCCGCTGAAGTTCACCCTGACCCCGAGGAGCGGCGGCGCCGCCGTGCTCGACGCGGGCTTCACCCAGGTCTCCTTCGCCCGGCCCGCCGCCTCCACGTTCGCCTTCACCCCGCCGAAGGGCGCGAAGGTCACCGAGCGGCAGGACGGTTCGCTGAAGGACGGCGCGGGCAAGGGCGCGGAGCGGCCCGGCCCCGGCAAGGGCCTGGAGGGCACGGACGGCGCCAAGGGCCTCGAAGGCAAGGGCGCCCCCACGGTGATCGGCAAGGGCTGGACCTCCATCGCCACCTTCGACTCCGGCGCCAAGGGCGGCCTGCCCACCGGCGACAAGGGCGGCGACCTCGGCGGCTTCCTCGGCTCGCTGGGCGACAAGGTCTCCGGAAAGTTCGGCAAGGGCACGGTCTTCTCCACCCGCCTGGTCAACGTCCTGATGACGGACGACGGCAAGGTCTACGCCGGCGCGGTCACCAAGGACGCGCTGGTGAAGGCGGCGGACGCGGGCAAGTAGGCCGCATCCGCCGAGGGGGGGCGACGGGGAGCCGAAGGGAGTCGTCGGGAACCGGCGCGGGTCGCCGGGTGCCCGCGGGAGTCGTCGGAAACCGGCGGAAGCCGTCGGGACCGGCGGGATTCGAGGGGGGAAGCCGATGGACCCGGTACGGCCCGATCCGGACCCGGTACGGCCCGGGGCCGCGGACGGCGTGATCGCCACCCGCGGCCTCACCAAGCGCTACCGGGGCGGGCAACTCGCCGTGGACGGTCTCGATCTGACCGTCCCGGCGGGCAGCGTCTTCGGCTTCCTCGGCCCGAACGGCTCCGGCAAGACCACCACCATCCGCATGCTGATGGGCCTGATCGAGCCGACCTCCGGCACGGCCCGCGTCCTGGGCCTGCCCATGCCGCGGGCCGCCCGGACGGTCCTGCCGCAGGTCGGCGCGCTCATCGAGGGCCCCGCCCTGTACGGCCATCTCTCCGGCCGGGACAATCTGCTGCGCCTGGACGCGGCCGACCCGACCGCCGACCCGCGCACCCGGGGCGCCCGGGTCGCCGCCGCCCTGGAGCGGGTGGGTCTCGCGGCGGCCGCGGGCAAGCGGGCGAAGGCGTACTCGCTCGGTATGAAGCAGCGCCTGGGTCTGGCCGCCGCGCTGCTGCGGCCGCGCCGGCTGCTGGTCCTGGACGAGCCGACCAACGGCCTGGACCCGCAGGGCATGCGCGAGATCCGCACCCTGATCAGGGAACTCGCCGCCGACGGCAGCACCGTCTTCCTCTCCTCCCACCTCCTCGACGAGATCGAGCAGGTGTGCACCCATGTGGCCGTGATGGCCCGCGGCCGGCTGCTCGCCCAGGGCGCCATGGCCGACCTCGCGGCGGGGGCGCGCGACCGTCTGGTGGTGACCACCCCGGACCCGGCGGAGGCGGCCCGGGTGCTGAAGGAGCAGGGCGCCGCCGAGGTCACCGCCGACGGCGACCGGGTCACCGGCGAGCCTCCCGACCGTGACCTCGCCGAGGTGAACGCGGCCCTGGTCGCGGCGGGCGTACGGGTACGGGGGTTCACCCTCCGCCGGGCCCCCCTGGAGGACTCGTTCGTGGCACTGACGGGGGAGGGTTTCGATGTCGCGCGCTGACACAGCGACCACGGCCGCCGCCGAGCGCGGGCCCCACCCGCTGTGGACCCTGGGCCTGCTGCGCAGCGAACTGCTCACCACGCTCCGCCGCTGGCGGGCGCTCGTCCTGCTCGGGGTGCTGGCGGCGGTGCCGGTGCTGATCGGGGTCGTGGTGAAGGTCCGGGCGGGCGGCGGCTCGTCCGGCGCGGCCGGGCCCGCCTTCCTCGGCCAGGTCACCGACAACGGCCTCTTCCTGGTGTGCACGGCGCTGGCCGCGACCCTCCCGTTCTTCCTGCCGATGGCGGTCGGCGTCGTCGCGGGCGACGCGATCGCGGGCGAGGCCGACGCGGGCACCCTGCGCTACCTCCTGGTGGCCCCGGCCGGACGCACCCGCCTGCTGCTCGTCAAGTACGCGACGGTGGTGGCGTTCTGCCTGCTGGCCACGCTGGTGGTCGCCGCCTCCGCACTGCTGACCGGCGTACTGCTCTTCCCGGTCGGCGACCTGATGACCATCTCCGGTACGACCATCAGCTTCACCGACGGCCTGGGGCGGGCCCTGCTGATCGCGCTGGTGGTGGCCGCGTCCCTGATCGGCGTGGCGGCCCTCGGCCTCTTCGTCTCCACCCTGACCGGCAGCGGCATCGCGGCGATGGCGGCCACCGTCGGCCTGGTCGTCACCGCCCAGATCCTCGACCAGTTCCCCCAGCTGCACGCCGTACGGCCGTACCTCTTCCCCCACTACTGGTTGTCCTTCGCCGACCTGATGCGCGACCCCGTCTACTGGCACGACCTCGTCCGCGGCCTCGGCCTCCAGGCCCTGTACGCGGCGGTGTTCGGCTCGGCGGCGTGGGCGCGGTTCACCACCAAGGACATCACCGCCTAGCCGCACCGGCCACCGCCAGCAGCAGTTTCTCCCTCCCGGGCGCCGCCACCAACTGGAGCCCCACCGGGCAGCCGTCCCGGCCGAGCCCCGCGGGCAGACTGAGCGCCGGGTGCCCGCTGAGGTTGAACGCCCAGGTGAGAGCGGTGGAGTAGCGGTTTCCCGGGCCGTCGTGGCCATGGGCGGCGCAGGGGGTGGTGGGGGTCAGCAGGAGATCGGCGCGGCGGAAGAGGGCGCCGAGCCGGCGGTCGTTGACGGCGCGGACCCGGGCGGCCGTACCGAGGTCGCCGCCGCCCCGCAGGGCCAGCCAGGCAGGACCCGGGTCTTCGAGGCGGAACGGCTCCCCGGGCGGCAGAAGGCGTACGGCCCCCGCGTCCGCGAGCCGGCGGGCGGCGGCGCGGGCGAGCGCGACCGGCTCGGGGTCGGGGCCGGCGAAGCCGAGGTCGGCCGACCACAGGGCGGTGGGCGTGCCGAGGTCCGCCGACCACAGGGCGGTGGGCGTACGGCGCTCACGGCCACCGGCTGTTCCGGCTGTTCCGGCTGTTTCGGCCGGCCCGGCCATCACCCGCCAGTACGCCTCCGCGTCCGCCACGCACCGGGTCAGCACGCCGGGCGCCGCGAGCCCCGTGCGGTCGGCGGAGGGGAGCCGCCCGTTGGTCGCCTTCAGCCCGACCACCCCGCACCACGCGGCCGGGATCCGCACCGAGCCCGCCCCGTCGCTGCCGGTGGCCAGCGGCACCAGCCCGGCGGCCACGGCGGCGGCGG
>NZ_MUNF01000261.1 GCF_002154555.1 Streptomyces murinus | reverse complement strand
GGCGCTGGGCGCCGCGTACCGGCCGGTGCCGGACGATCTCGCGGCGCCCAGCGCCTCCTCCAGAAGAGCGAAGTAGCCGGCCGCGGTACCGGGCAGCGCGGCCCGATAGCGGTCCAGATCGGCCAGCAGGAAGGCGCGCAGTCTCACCCCCTCGTGGATCGCCTCGTCGAGCGACTCGGCGAGCCGGAGGCAGTCCTGGACGTCCTCGGCGGACGTGCGGCCGGGGTGAAGGGCGAGGGCGAGGGCGCGGCGGAGCACACGCAGCTCCTCCGCGCCGAACGCCATGCCGCCGCGGGATCCGTATGGCGTGGGCATGCGGCGACGCTATCGCTAATCGGACAAAAGTGACACAACGGGATGATGTGTCGCGGGGGTTTCCCTCTAAAGCCTCGGCGGAATCCCAGGCATCGGAGGGATCAGAGCCGCGACACGTTCCGCTCGTACACCAGCCGCAGTCCGATCAGCGTCAGCCAGGGCTGGTGCTCGTCGATCACCGACGCCTCGCCGAGCACCATCGGCGCGAGGCCGCCCGTCGCGATCACCGTCACGTCGTCCGGGTCGTCCGCCAGCTCGCGCGCCATCCGGCCCACCACTCCGTCGACCTGGCCCGCGAAGCCGTACACGATGCCCGCCTGCATGGCCTCGACCGTGTTCTTGCCGATCACGCTGCGCGGCCGGGCGACCTCGATCTTGCGCAGCTGGGCGCCCTTGACGCCCAGCGCGTCGACGGAGATCTCGATGCCGGGGGCGATGACACCGCCCACGTACTCACCGCGCGCGGAGATCGCGTCGAAGGTGGTCGCCGTACCGAAGTCGACCACGATCGCCGGACCGCCGTACATGTCCACCGCCGCGAGCGAGTTGACGATGCGGTCGGCGCCGACCTCCTTGGGGTTGTCGGTGAGGATGGGCACGCCGGTCTTGACGCCCGGCTCGACCAGCACCGCGGGCACGTCGCCGTAGTAGCGGCGGGTGACCTCGCGCAGCTCGTGCAGGACCGAGGGGACGGTGGCGCAGATCGCTATCCCGTCGATGCCGTCGCCCAGTTCGTCGCCGAGCAGCGGGTGCATGCCCATCAGGCCCTGGAGCAGCACCGCCAGCTCGTCGGCGGTGCGCCGGGCGTCGGTGGAGATGCGCCAGTGCTCCACGATGTCCTCGCCGTCGAACAGGCCGAGGACGGTTTGCGTGTTGCCGACGTCGATCGTGAGCAGCATGGCCGTTACTCCGCCTCCCGCAGGTCCAGGCCGATGTCCAGGATCGGCGAGGAGTGGGTGAGCGCGCCGACGGCGAGGAAGTCGACGCCCGTGTCGGCGTAGGCGCGCGCGGTCGCGAGCGTCAGCCGGCCGGAGGCCTCCAGGAGCGCCCGCCCGTCGACGATGCCGACGGCCTCCGCGCACTCGCCGGGCGTGAAGTTGTCCAGCAGGATCAGGTCGGCGCCCGCCTCCACGACCTCGCGCAGCTGGTGCAGCGTGTCGACCTCGACCTCGATCGGCACGTCCGGGAAGGACTCCCGTACGGCCTTGAACGCCTCGGCGACGCCGCCCGCGGCGACCACGTGGTTGTCCTTGACGAGGGCCGCGTCCGACAGGGACATGCGGTGGTTGACGCCGCCGCCCGCGCGGACCGCGAACTTCTCCAGGGCGCGCAGCCCCGGGGTCGTCTTGCGGGTGTCGCGGACCTTGGCCTTCGTGCCCTCCAGGGCGTCCGCCCACGCGCGCGTCGCGGTCGCGATGCCGGACAGCCGGCACAGCAGGTTCAGCGCGCTGCGCTCGGCGGTGAGCAGGTCCTGGGTGCGGGTGGTGACGGACAGCAGCCGCTGCCCGGCCTCGACCCGGTCGCCGTCCTCCACATGCCGCTCGACCTCGAACTCGTCCGTGCAGACCACGGAGAGCACGGCCTCGGCGACGCGCAGCCCGGCCACGACGCCCGCCTCGCGCGCGGTGAAGTCACCGGTGGCCACGGCCTCCTCGGAGATGGTCGCGACCGTGGTCACGTCCACCCCGCCGGCCAGGTCCTCCTGGATGGCCACGGTGGCGATGTCCTCGACCTCGACCGGGTCGAGCCCGGCGGCGGCCAGCAGCTCGGCGAGCACGGGGTCCAGCCCGCACTCCAGGTACTCCTCGTCGTGCTCCGCGCCGCAGCCACAGCCGTCGCCGCAGCCGCCGGTCGTCACGAGGGGAAGGTCGTCGGTGCTCACGTCTGTCACTGCTCCTGTGGCGCTGGATATTACCGGGTAGGGGGAAAGTCTGCTGTGTCGGTGGGGCGCACCGCCAGCGAACGGTCCGGATCGAGCGTGACGACGATATGGCGCCGCCAGTGGGCGTCGTCGCGCTCGGCGTGGTCCTCGCGCCAGTGGCAGCCGCGGGTCTCCTCGCGCAGCTGGGCGGCGGCGACCAGGACGCGGGCCACGCACAGGAGGTTGGTGGCCTCCCAGGTGTCCACGCCGGGCTCGGCGGTCTTGCCGTGCACGTCCAGGGCGTCCCGGGCGTCCGTGTGCAGCCGCTGGAGCTGCTCGGCGGCCCCGCCGAGGGACTCCGCGCTGCGCAGCACGCCCGCGCCCTGGGTCATGATCCGCTGGATGGCGAACCGGGACTCGGGGGCGAGCAGCGGGTGCGCGGGCCTGTCCGGGTGCGGGACCGGCTCGGGCACCCGCGCGGGCAGGCCGTCCGCGGCGCGCTCGGCGACGATGTCCGCGACGATCCGCTCGGCGTAGACCAGGCCCTCCAGGAGGGAGTTGGAGGCGAGCCGGTTGGCGCCGTGCACGCCGGTGCAGGCGCACTCCCCGCTCGCGTACAGGCCCGGCACGGTGGTGCGGCCGTGGTCGTCGGTGCGCACGCCCCCGGAGGCGTAGTGGGCGGCCGGGGCGATCGGGATGGGCTCGGTGACCGGGTCGATGCCGTTGGCCCGGCAGGCGGCCAGGATGGTCGGGAAGCGGTGCTCCCACATCTCGGCGCCGAAGTGGCGGGCGTCGAGGAACATGTGCTCGGCGTCCCGCTCCTGCATCCGCCGCATGATGGCCTTGGCGACGATGTCCCGGGGCGCCAGCTCGGCCAGTTCGTGCTGCCCGGCCATGAAGCGCACGCCGTCGGCGTCGACCAGGTGGGCGCCCTCGCCGCGCACCGCCTCGGAGACCAGCGGCTGCTGGCCCTCCGCGTCGGTGCCGAGGAACAGCACGGTCGGGTGGAACTGCACGAACTCCAGGTCGCTGACCTCGGCGCCCGCGCGCAGCGCGAGGGCCACGCCATCGCCGGTGGACACCGACGGGTTGGTGGTCGCGGCGAACACCTGGCCCATGCCGCCGGTGGCGAGAACCACCGCGGGGGCGTGCACGGCGCCCACGCCGTCGTGCTGGCCCTCGCCCATGACATGCAGGGTGACGCCCGCCGTGCGGCCCTCGGCGTCCGTGAGCAGGTCCAGGACCAGCGCGTTCTCGACGGTGCGCAGACCGCGCGCGCGGACCGCCTCGACCAGCGCGCGGGAGATCTCGGCGCCGGTGGCGTCGCCGCCCGCGTGCACGATCCGGCGCCGGTGGTGGCCGCCCTCCCGGGTGAGCGCGAGACCGCCCTCGGAGGACTCGTCGAAGTGCGCGCCGGTCTCGATGAGCCGTCGTACCGCCCCCGGGCCCTCGGTGACCAGGAGGCGTACGGCCGTCTCGTCGCACAGGCCGGCGCCCGCCACCAGGGTGTCGTCCAGGTGCTGTTCGGGGGTGTCGCCCTCGCCGAGGGCTGCCGCGATGCCGCCCTGGGCCCAGCGGGTGGAGCCGTCGTCCAGACGGGCCTTGGTGACGACCACCGTGGTCAGCCCGGCGGCCTCGCAGCGCAGGGCCGCGGTCAGCCCGGCCACGCCGGAGCCGACGACGACCACGTCCGCGGCGATGGCCCAGCCGGGGGCGGGCGCGTGCAGTCGTATGCCGGTGCTGGTCACGAGGCGGCTCCCAGGGTGCCGAAGGTGAGCGGGAGATTGTCGATCAGCCGGGTGGCGCCGACCCGGGCCGCGACGGCGAGGACCGCCTCGCCGGTGAAGTCGTCGCCGATCTCGGTGAAGTCGGACGGGTCGACCAGGGCGAGGTAGTCCGGTTCGAGCGGCGGGTCGTAGCGCGTCGCCTCGTCCAGGACCTGGCGGGCGGCGGCGCGGACGGCGGCCGGGCCGCCCGGGGCGGCGGTGGCCACCGCGTGCGCGTCGGCGGCCGCGCGGGACTCCCCTATCGCGCTCAGCGCCTCGGCGCGCGCCTGGGTGGCGGGCACTTCCAGGGCCCGCGCGCGCAGCGCCTCCTGCGCGGCGTGCCGGTCGCGGCCGGCGAACAGCGCGCGGGACAGGGCGAGCGCGGTGCGGCGCTCGTCGGGCGACAGGAAGCGGTTGCGGCTGGACAGCGCGAGGCCGTCCTCCTCGCGCACGGTCGGCACGCCAACGATCTCGATGCCGAAGTTCAGGTCCCGCACCATGCGCCGGATCAGGGCGAGCTGCTGGGCGTCCTTCTGGCCGTAGAGGGCGACGTCGGGGCGGGTGAGGTGGAGCAGCTTGGCGACGACGGTCAGCATGCCGTCGAAGTGGCCGGGCCGGGAGGAGCCCTCCAGGCGTTCGCCCATCGGGCCCGCGGTGACGCGGACCTGGGGGTCGCCGCCGGGGTAGACCTCGTCCACGGAGGGCGCGAACACGGCGTCGGCACCGGCCTGTTCGGCGATCTTCAGATCGGCTTCCAGGGTGCGCGGGTAGCGGTCCAGGTCCTCGCCCGCGCCGAACTGGAGCGGGTTGACGAAGACGGTGACGACGACCTCGCCGTCCGGGCCCGCGATCTCGCGCGCGGCGCGGACGAGGGTGGCGTGGCCCTCGTGCAGGGCGCCCATGGTCATCACGACGGCGCGGCGGCCCTTGCGGGTGCGGGCGTGCAGCTCCTGGGCGGTGTGGAGCAGGGCGGTGGTCATCGGTCGTTCCCCTCGGTGCCGGTCGGGCCGTCGGTGCCGTCGTTGTCGTCGCTCTCGATGCCGGGTGTGCCGGGCGGGCCGTCCGGGCCCGGTGCGCCCGCGGCCGTGCCGTCGGCCAGCGCACCGAGCAGGTCCTCGGCGAGTTCGGGCTTGAGCAGGCCGTGCGCGAGGGCGCGGTCGGCGGTGGCGCGGGCCATCGCGACGTACCCCGAGACGGCGGCCGGGGCGTGCTTGCGCAGCTCGACGAGGTGCGCGGCGACGGTGCCCGCGTCCCCGCGCGCGACCGGCCCGGTCAGGGCCGCGTCCCCGGAGCGCAGGGCGTTGTCCAGGGCGGCGCCGAGCAGCGGGCCGAGCATCCGGTCGGGGGCCTCGACGCCGGCCGTGCGCAGCAGCTCCATGGCCTGGGCGACGAGGGTGACCAGGTGGTTGGCGCCGAGCGCGAGGGCCGCGTGGTAGAGCGGGCGGTTCTCCTCGCTGATCCACTCCGGCTCGCCGCCCATCTCGATCACCAGGGCCTGGGCGGCCAGGCGCAGTTCCTCGGGCGCGGTGACGCCGAAGGAGCAGCCCGCCAGGCGCTGGACGTCGACGGCGGTGCCGGTGAAGGTCATCGCGGGGTGCAGGGCGAGCGGCAGGGCGCCGGCCCGCAGGGCGGGGTCGAGGACCTTGGCGCCGTACCGTCCCGAGGTGTGCACGAGCAGCTGCCCCGGCCGGACGGCACCGGTCTCGGCGAGGCCGGTGACCAGGGCGGGCAGCACATCGTCGGGGACGGTGAGCAGCACCAGGTCGGCGCGCTGGAGGACCTCGGCGGGCGGGACCAGGGGCACGCCCGGCAGAAGGGCCTCGGCGCGCCTGCGGGAGGCGTCGGAGACACCGGAGACGGCCACCGGGCGATGCCCGGCGAGCTGGAGGGACGCGGCCAGCGCGGGGCCCACCCGGCCGGCGCCCACGACGCCGACGGTGAGCCGCGCGGGGCGGTCCTGGTGGTCTTGCTGGTGGACTGTACTCACGCGACGGCGGCCTTCCCGTTCCAGTCCGCTTCGGGTACCGGACGATGTACCGGACGATTTCTCGTCATGTTAACGCTATCTCGGTCCGGCGCCGACCGGTTGTCCACAGGCTGTGGGTTTCACCACCCCCCGGCGGCGGGGCCGCGGAATTCCCGGTGCCCCGGGCGGCCCCGGCGCGGCATGATCCCGGGCATGACCGAGACATCTGGGCAGGACACACACGCCACGACCGAGGAGCGGACGGAGCCTACGGCCAGGGAGCGGTGGGCGGCCGTACGGCGGCGGGGCGCACGCCGGCTGAACCACGCGGCGGCGGGCGACTCGCTCCGCGAACGCCTCGCCGACCTGGCGGAGGCGGGCGCGGAGGTCTACGACCTGGACGAGCCGGCCGACATCTACGGCAACCGGATCGTCGCCGGCCTGGAGGAGCGGGTCGCCGCGCTGCTGGGCACCGAGGACGCCGCGTTCTTCCCGTCGGGCACGATGGCCCAGCAGGTGGCGCTGCGCTGCTGGGCGGGCCGCACCGGCAACCCCGCGGTGGCCCTGCACCCCCTCGCCCACCCCGAGGTGCATGAACGCAACGCCCTCAGCCAGGTCAGCGGGCTGCGCCCGGTGCACGTGGGCAGCGGGATCAGCCAGCCGACGGCGGCGGAGATACGCGGCCTGGCGGAGCCCTTCGGTGCGCTGATGCTCGAACTGCCGCTCCGGGACGCCGGTTTCGTGCTGCCGACCTGGGAGGAGCTGACCGAGCTGGTCGAGGCGGCGCGGGAGCGGGAGGCGGTGGTGCACCTCGACGGCGCGCGCCTGTGGGAGTGCACCGAGCACTTCGGGCGCCCCCTGGCGGAGATCGCGGGCCTGGCCGACAGCGTCTACGTGTCGTTCTACAAGTCCCTCGACGGCCTCGGCGGCGCCGCGCTCGCCGGGCCCCGGACGCTGATCGAGGAGGCGCGGACCTGGCGGCACCGGTACGGCGGGCAGATCTTCCAGCAGTTCCCGACCGCGCTGTCCGCGCTGATCGGCCTGGAGCGGGCGCTGCCCCGGCTGCCCGAGTACGTCCGCCACGCGCGCGTGGTCGCCGGCGCGCTGCGCGAGGGGTTCGCCGAGGCGGGGCTGCCCTGGGCGCGGGTGCATCCGGAGGTGCCGCACACCCATGAGTTCCAGGTCTGGCTGCCGTACGCGCCCGAGGTGGTGGCCGAGGCGGCGCTGCGGCAGGCCGAGGAGACCTCGGTGGCCCTCTTCCCGGGCCACTGGTCGGGCGCCGCGGGTCCCGGCATGGCCTGCACGGAGGTGTCCGTGCGCGCGCCCGGCCTGGAGTGGACGGCGGAGGAGGTGCGGGCCGCCGTACGGGACTTCGTACGGCGGCTGCCGGGGCGGGACTGAGGAGGAGGGCGCCGGGGGCTGCTCGGTGCCGGGCGTCCGCGGCTCAGCGGTGGCCGCCGGCCCGCACCAGGCCGGTCTCGTAGGCCAGCACCACCACCTGCACCCGGTCCCGCAGCCCCAGCTTGGTGAGGATGCGGCCCACATGGGTCTTCACGGTCGCCTCGGACAGCACCAGCCGGGCCGCGATCTCCCCGTTGGACAGGCCCTGTGCGACCAGCACCATCACCTCGCGCTCCCGCTCGGTGAGCCGCTCCAGCTCCTTGTGCTTGGGGTCGCGGCTGCCGGAGGGCAGCATCGGCGCGAACCGGTCCAGTAGCCGGCGCGTGGTGGAGGGCGCCACCACCGCGTCACCGCTGTGCACGGCGCGGATGGCGGCCAGCAGCTCACCGGGCGGCACGTCCTTGAGCATGAAGCCGGACGCGCCCGCCTTCAGCCCGGAGAAGGCGTACTCGTCCAGGTCGAAGGTGGTCAGGATCAGCACCTTGGGCGCATCGGGCTGCTCGCAGATGCGCCGGGTGGCCTCCACGCCGTCGAGCTTGGGCATACGGACGTCCATCAGGACGACGTCGACCTTGGTGGAGCGCAGCGCCTCCAGGGCCTCGACGCCGTCGCCCGCCTCGGCGACGACCTCCATGTCCGGCTGGGCGGCGAGCACCATCCCGAACCCGGTGCGCAGCAGCACCTGGTCGTCGACGAGCATCACGCGGATCGTCATCGGGGTCCTTCTTCCATCCGTCTTCGGTGACTCAGTGCGCCGGTTTGAGCGGCAGAAGGGCGCTGATACGGAACCCTCCGCCGGGACGCGGCCCGGCGTCCAGGGTGCCGCCGACCATGCCGACGCGCTCGCGCATCCCGATCAGGCCGTGCCCCCGGCCGTCGGCGCCGCCCTCCTCGTACAGCTCCTGCGGGGCGCCCTTGCCGTCGTCCTCCACGAGCAGGCCCAGACCGTCGTCGAAGTAGACCAGACGCACGCTGGCGCCCGTGTTCGGACCGCCGTGCTTACGGGTGTTGGTGAGCGCCTCCTGCACGATCCGGTACGCGGTCAGCTCCACCCCGCTGGGCAGCGGGCGCGGGGTGCCCTCCACCTTGAAGTCGACGGGGAGGCCGGAGCGGCGGCACTGCTCGACCAGCTCGTCGATCTGCTCGACGTCGGGCTGCGGGACGTACTCCCCGCCCTCCTGGTGCTCACCGGTGCGCAGCACGCCCAGCAGGCGACGCATCTCGGCGAGGGCCTGGCGGCCGGTCGAGGAGATCGTCTCCAGGGCCTTCCTGGCCTGGTCGGGGGCGGCGTCCAGGACGTAGGCGGCGCCGTCGGCCTGGACCACCATCACGGACACGTTGTGCGCGACGACGTCGTGCAGTTCCCGGGCGATCCGGGCGCGCTCGGCGGCGACCGCGACCTTCGACTGCGCCGCGCGCTCCTTCTCCAGACGGGCCGCGCGCTCCTCCAGCTGGGCGAAGTAGGCGCGCCGGGTGCGCATGGAGTCGCCGAGCACCCAGGCGAGCGCGAACGGCACGGTCTGGAAGACCACGATGGCGATCCGCCCGAGGAAGCTGGAGTGCTCCGCCGGCCAGCGCAGCTGCGCCATGGTCGCGGCGCAGAAACTGGCGACCAGGGCGAGCCGGGAGGCCCAGCGCGTGCCCATCGTGGCGACCGTGTAGGCGATCACCAGCAGGGCGAAGTCGGCGACGGTCGTCTCCACGTCCAGCACCAGCTGGGCGAGGCCGGTGGCGAGCGCGAGCAGCAGCATCGGCTCCGGGAATCTGCGGCGCAGCGCGACGACGACGCACAGGACGGCG
Organism: Streptomyces murinus; assembly: GCF_002154555.1. Lineage (GTDB taxonomy): Bacteria > Actinomycetota > Actinomycetes > Streptomycetales > Streptomycetaceae > Streptomyces > Streptomyces murinus. Next base: position 2,599 of record NZ_MUNF01000261.1, on the reverse strand, counting down.
GAGACCGCGACCGCCGCGGCGAGCGAACCCCGGTGGGCGGGCGTCCCCTGAAGATTGGCCTCGCTCAGCACCGACAGCCCGAACAGGACGACGGCCCAGAAGGAGTCGACCCCGGTCGGGTGGCGGCGGAGGAAGTCGTAGAGGCGCTGCACGTAACCCAGAGTAGGGAAACGGAATGCCCGACCGGGTCAACCGGAGGGCCGATCCGGGCCCGGCGGACGTACTCCCCAAGGTGGAGGAGATGATCATCTACGGGCCTACTCTGGTGCCGTGACGCAGGAGACACCGGGGCAGCGGCGGGACACGCCCGAAAGCCCGCGCGGCTGGCGGGCGGCGGCCCAGGAGGCCCTGTACGGCCCCGCCGGCTTCTACCGGCGCCCGGAGGGGCCCGCCGGGCACTTCCGTACGTCCGTGCACGCCTCACGGCTCTTCGCGGGGGCCGTGGCGGAGCTGCTCCAGCGGGTCGACACGGCGCTGGGACGGCCCGCCGCGCTGGACTTCGTGGACATGGCCGCCGGGCGGGGCGAACTGGTCGCCGGTGTGCTCGCCGCCCTGCCGCGGGAGGTGGCGGCGCGCGTGCGGCCGTACGCCGTGGAGATCGCCGGCCGCCCCGACGGCCTGGACGAACGCGTCGCCTGGCGCGGCGAGCCCCCGGCGGAGATCACCGGGCTGCTGTTCGCCAACGAGTGGCTGGACAACGTGCCCGTGGACGTGGCCGAGACGGACCCGGCGGGTGTGCCCCGGTACGTGCTCGTCGGCGACGACGGCACCGAGCGCCTCGGCGACCCGGTGACCGGCGCGGACGCGGACTGGCTGGCGCGCTGGTGGCCGCTGGGCGCCGAGGAGGGGGCGCGGGCGGAGATCGGGCTGCCCCGCGACCGGGCGTGGGCGGCGGTCGCGGGCCGGGTGGCGCACGGGCTCGCGGTGGCCGTGGACTACGCCCACACCGCCGACGCGCGCCCCCCGTTCGGCACCCTCACCGGCTTCCGCGCGGGCCGCGAGACGACCCCCGTACCGGACGGGACCTGCGACATCACGGCCCATGTCGCCCTGGACGCGTGCGCGGCGGCGGACGGGCGCCCGGCCCCCGCGCGCCTGCTGACCCAGCGCGCCGCTCTGAGCGCCCTCGGCGTCAGCGGCGGGCGTCCCCCGCTGGCGCTCGCCGCCACCGATCCCGCCGCCTATGTGCGCGCCCTCGCGAGCGCCGGGGAGGCCGCCGAACTCTCCGCCCGGGGCGGCCTCGGCGACTTCGGCTGGCTGCTCCGGGCGGTGGACATCGCGGACCCGCTGGCCTGAGCCGGCCTGCCGACCGGGCCGGGCCTGCTTGCGGATGCCGCCCGCTTGCCGAGACTGCCTACTCGCCGACGCCGCCTACTTGTCGATGTCGCCGACCACGAAGAACATCGAGCCCAGGATCGCCACCATGTCCGCGACCAGCGTCCCGGGCAGCAGCTCGGTCAGCGCCTGGATGTTGTTGTACGACGCCGAGCGCAGCTTGAGCCGGTACGGGGTCTTCTCGCCCTTGCTCACCAGGTAGTACCCGTTGATCCCGAGCGGGTTCTCGGTCCAGGCGTACGTATGGCCCTCGGGCGCCTTCAGCACCTTCGGCAGCCGCTGGTTGATCGGTCCCGGCGCCAGCTGCGCGATCCGGTCCAGGCAGGCGTCCGCGAGGTCCAGCGCGTTGTGTGTCTGCGCCAGCAGCACCTCGAAGCGGGCCAGGCAGTCGCCCTCGCTCCGGGTGACGACCTTCAGCGTGTCCTGGAGCTCGCCGTACGCCAGATACGGCTCGTCGCGGCGCAGGTCGAAGTCGACGCCCGAGCCGCGCGCGATGGGCCCGCTCACCCCGTAGGCGTGCACCGCCTCGGGAGCGAGCGCGCCGACCCCGCGTGTGCGCCCCCGGAAGATCTCGTTGCCGAGCACCAGGTCGTCGAAGACGTCCATGCGCGAGCGCACCGCCGCGACGGCGGCCCGGGCGCGTGTCGTCCATCCGGCGGGCAGGTCCTCCTTGAGGCCGCCGACGCGGTTGAACATGTAGTGCATGCGCCCGCCGGAGACCTCCTCCATGACGTTCTGGAGCACCTCGCGCTCGCGGAACGCGTAGAACACCGGGGTGATCCCGCCCAGTTCCAGTGGGTAGGAGCCGAGGAACATCAGGTGGTTGAGCACCCGGTTCAGCTCGGCGAGCAGGGTGCGCGTCCACACCGCGCGCTCGGGCACCTCCATGCCGAGCATCCGCTCCACGGCGAGGACCACGCCCAGCTCGTTCGAGAACGCCGACAGCCAGTCATGGCGGTTGGCCAGCATGATGATCTGCCGGTAGTCCCGCGCCTCGAAGAGTTTCTCGGCGCCGCGGTGCATATAGCCGATCACCGGCTCGGCCCGCACGATGCGCTCGCCGTCCAGCACCAGCTTGAGCCGCAGCACGCCGTGCGTGGACGGGTGCTGGGGCCCGATGTTGAGCACCATGTCGGTGCTCTCCGCGGCACCGCCGATCCCGACCGTGGTCTGCGTCGTAGGACTCATGCCCCCAGTTTCCCCCATGCCGCGACGCACGAGGGCCCGGCTCCCCCGAGCGGGAACCGGGCCCTGTGCGTCGCGG
>NZ_MUNF01000260.1 GCF_002154555.1 Streptomyces murinus | reverse complement strand
CTCAAGGACGCCCGCCCCGACGAACTGCTGGCCCCGGCGCGCAGGGCCGCGTGCACGTACTCGTCCAGGTCGAAGGTGGTCAGCACGAGGACCCGCGAGCGGGCACCCGTGGCGACGATGCGCCGGGTGGCCTCGATGCCGTCCATGCCGGGCATCCGGATGTCCATCAGGACGACGTCCGGACGCAGTTGGGCGGCCCGGCGGACGGCCTCCGCGCCATGGGCCGCCTCGCCGACCACCTCGGTCCCGGGCACGGAGTCCAGCAGCATCCGGAAGCCGTACCGTTGCAGCGGCTGGTCGTCCACGATGAGTACGGTGGTCACGCCGCGCCCTCCCGCGGGCCGAGTTCGAGGGTGGCCACCACGGTCCAGCCGCCACCCGGGGCCGGGCCCGCGCTGAGGTGGCCGCCGTACAGCGCGACCCGCTCGCGCATGCCCAACAGGCCCTGACCGTCGTGCCGTTGACCTGCCCGGACGGTCTTTCCGGTGTCGCGGACCTGGATGCCGAGCCGGTCCGCGCCGACGTCGATCGCGAGGTCCACCCGGGTACCGGCGCCCGCGTGTTTCAGGGTGTTGGTCATGGCTTCCTGCACGATCCGGTAGACGGTCAACTGCACGCCCTCGTCCAGGGCTTCCGCTCTCCCGGCGGTCCGGTAGACGACGTCGAGTCCGGCGGCGCGCACGCCGTGGCAGAGGGCGTCGAGGTCGGCGAGTCCGGGCTGCGGGCTGAGCTGGGGTCCGGCGGGCGGGGCGTCGGTGTCGCGCAACACGCCGAGGACGCGCCGGAGTTCGCCGAGTGCCTGGCGGCCGGTGTCACCGATGAGCCGGAGTGCCTCGGCGCCGCGTCCGGACTCGGCGGCGGCACCGGCGGTGGCGCACGCGCCCGCGTCGGCCAGGGTGATCACGACGGACAGATGGTGGCCGACGATGTCGTGCATCTCCCGTGCCACCCGGGCTCGTTCGGAGGCGGCGGCCAGTCTACTGCGCTGGTCGCGCTCCGTCTCCAGGCGGTCCGCCCGGTCCCGCAGCGCGGCGAGCTGGGCGCGGCGGATCCGGATCACCAGGCCCAGCGCGAGCGCCGCGGTCGCCGTGCTCAGCAGGAAGAACAGCGCGTCCGTGACGGACACGACGACCGACACCCGCAGCGCGACCAGCGCCAGCGCGGCCGCCATCACCGCGCAGGCCCAGGGCAGTTGGCGGGGTCTGCCGTGCAGGGCGAGGCTGTACAGGGCGATGAAGAGGGCGACGTCCGCGTGCAGGGCGGCGCCGAGGGCCCACTGGAGGACGAACACGGCGGCGACGGCCGCGAAGGCCGTCGCGGGACGGCGTCTGCGCCACAGCAGCGGCAGCACCAGGCCCGCCTGCGCGACGAGCATGGCCGCGAGTGGCAGCCGGGTGAACGCGAGCCGGAAGCGGCGCGGTCCGTCGGCGTCGACGACACCGCCGTGCAGCAGGTCGGGCAGGCAGAACATCAGGAAGACGACGGCCACCAGGGCGGTGTCCAGCACCCAGGGCCGGGCCAGGTCGGCGCCCCGCAGCCGCCGGCCGGCCCGGCCCTGGGTGCTGGA
>NZ_MUNF01000026.1 GCF_002154555.1 Streptomyces murinus | reverse complement strand
CCGCTGTCCTTCGCCCAGCAGCGCCTGTGGTTCCTGGACCGGCTGCGGCCCGGCGACCCCCGCTACAACAGCGCGGTCGCGGTCCGCTTCACCGGCCCGCTGGACCAGGAGGCGCTGAGTGGTGCCCTGGCCGCCGTCGTGGCCCGGCACGAGGCCCTGCGCACCACCTTCGAGGAGACCGACGGCCGCCCGGCGCAGCGCGTCGACCCGGCGGGCCCGGTGCCGCTGCCGGTCCGCGACACCACCGACCTGGACGCGGACCTGAGAGCGGAGTACGCCCGCCCCTTCGACCTGCGGCACGGTCCGCTGCTGCGCGCCCTGCTGCTGCGCGAGTCCGCCGTCTCGCACGTCCTGCTGCTGACGGCCCATCACATCGTCACCGACGGCTGGTCCATGGGCGTCGTCCTGGACGAGCTGTGCACCGCCTACGACGCCCTCGCCCGGGGTGCCGCGCCACAACTGCCGCCGGTGGCCACGCAGTACCCGGACTTCGCGGTGTGGCAGCGCGCACAGCTCTCCGGCGCCCGGCTGGACGGCCAACTCGCGCACTGGAAGGAGCGGTTGACCGGCGCGGTGGCACCGGAGCTGCCCCTGGACCGGCCGCGCCGCGGCGAGGAGGCGGGCACCGGGGCCGTCCACGGCTTCACCGTCCCCGCGGCCCTCACCACCCGGCTGCGCACCCTCGCGCGGGAGCAGCACAGCACCCTGCACACCGCCCTGGTCGCGGCGACACAGGCCCTGCTGGCCCGCTGGTCGGGACAGGACGACATCACCGTCGGCTCCCTGACCCCCGGCCGCTCCCGCACCGAACTGGAACGCACCGTCGGTTTCTTCGTGAACACCGTCGTGCTGCGCACCGCGGTGGACCGGTCCGGCTCCTTCCGTGAGCTGCTGGCGCGGACCGCCGACACCGTCAACGACGCCTTCGCGCACGGCGACACGCCGTTCGAACGGGTCGTGGAGGCGGTCGGCGCACCCCGCGAGGCCGGCCGCAACCCACTGTTCGACGTGTTCGTCCTGCTGCACCCCGATCCGCCCGCCGCGACCGCCCCGCACGGCCTCGCCACCAGCCAGGTCGAGGTGCCCCGGCAGGCGGCCACCTTCGACCTGAGCGTGGAGTTCGTACCGGACGGCGAGCGCCTGACCGGGCTGCTGGAGTACCGCACCGACCTGTTCGACGCGGCCACGGCCGAACGGCTGGCGGGACAGCTGCTGCGCCTGCTGGAGGGCGCCGCCGACACCCCGGACCGCCCCCTGGGCACCCTGCCGCTCCTCTCCGAGGAAGAGACACGCCAGGTCCTCGCCTTCGGGAACCCCGGCACCCACCACCCCGCGCCCGACGCCCTGCACACGGAGCTGTTCGAGCGCCGTGCCGCCCGCACCCCGGACGCCCTCGCCCTCGTCGCGGGCGGCGAACGGCTGGACTACGGCACCCTCAACGCCCGCGCCAACCGGCTCGCCCACCACCTCATCGCCCGCGGCGCGGGCCCGGAACAGCTGGTCGCGCTGCGGCTGCCACGCACCGCCGACATGATCACCGCGATCCTCGCCGTCTGGAAGTCCGGCGCCGGCTACCTCCCGCTCGACACGGCCCTGCCCGAAGAGCGCGTCCGGTACCTGATGGACGACGCCCGCCCGGCCCTGGTGCTGGACGAGGCCGCCCTGCGCGCCGTACCCGCGACCGCCCCGGACACCGACCCGGCCGACGCCGACCGGCGCGCCCCGCTGGACGCGGAGCACACCGCCTACGTCATCCACACCTCCGGCTCCACCGGCCGCCCCAAGGGCGTCGCCGTGTCGCACCGTTCGGCGGCACACCTGCTCGCCGCGCACCGGGCGGGCTTCGTCGCCGAGGCGGGCGGCGGCCCGCTGCGCATCGCGCTCACCGCCTCGTTCTCCTTCGACACCTCCCTGGAGGGCGTGCTGCTGCTGGCCGACGGCCACCCCCTGCACCTGGTCGACGAGGTGACCCGGATGGACCCGGCCGCCCTGGTCGAGTACGTCGTCGAGCACCGCGTCGACTTCCTCGACGTCACCCCCTCCTATCTGCGCCAGCTGCTGCCCGCCGGGCTGCTCACCGACCCCCGGCACCACCCCCGGGTCCTCATGCTCGGCGGCGAGGCGGTCGGACCCGCGCTCTGGCGGGAGCTGGCCGCCCACCCGGACGTGACCGCCCACAACTTCTACGGCCCCACCGAGTGCACCGTGGACGCGCTGTCCTGCCGCATCGACGGCGGGGACCGCCCGCTGGTGGGCCGCCCGCTGCCCGGCGTGCGCGCCTATGTGCTGGACGACCGGCTCCAGCCGGTACCGCCCGGGGTCGGCGGCGAGCTGTACCTCGCGGGCGGCCAGCTGGCCCGCGGCTACACCGGCCGCCCCGGTCTGACCGCCACCCGGTTCCTGCCCGACCCCTACGGGCCCGCCGGGACCCGCATGTACCGCACCGGCGACCTGGCCCGCTGGACCGCCGACGGCCGCCTCGACTACCTCGGGCGCGCCGACGACCAGGTCAAGGTGCGCGGCCACCGCATCGAGCCCGGCGAGATCGAGGCCGCGCTGCTCGCGCTGGACGGCATCACCGCCGCCGCGGTCGTCGCCGTACCCGACGCGCACGGCCACAGCCGGCTCGCGGCCTACGTCGTGCCCGCCTCCGGCGCCCCCCGGCCCGTCCCCGCCGAGCTGCGGGCGGCCCTGCGCCGGGTGCTGCCCGACGCCTGGGTGCCGTCCTCCTTCACCGCCCTTGACGCGCTGCCGCTGACCACCAGCGGCAAGCTGGACCGCCGCGCCCTGCCCGCCCCGGAAACCCCGGCGGCGGAACGGGAGTTCGTCGCCCCCCGCACCCCCGAGGAGGACACCCTGGCGGCCGTCTGGGCCGAGGTGCTCGGGGTGGACCGGGTCGGCGTCACGGACAACTTCTTCGAGCTGGGCGGCGACTCCATCCTGAGCATCCAGGCCGTCTCCCGGGCCCGTGCCGCGGGGCTGCGGATCGGCTCGCAGGACGTCTTCCGGCATCAGACGGTCGCCGACCTGGCCGCCGCCGCGAGCCTGCGCACGGCCGCCGTGTCGGCGCCCCGCCGTCCGAAGCAGGAGGGGCCCGCCCCGCTCACCCCGGTCCAGGAGTGGTTCTTCGCCACCCACGGCCCGCTGCGGCACTTCAGCATGTCGATGCTGCTCGACCTGCCGCACGACCTCGACGAACGGGCCCTGGAACAGGCGCTCACCGCCCTGGTCGCCCGCCACCCGGCCCTGCGCACCCGCTTCGTCCGCTCCGGCGACACCTGGCTCCAGCACCCCGCCGCCGCCCCGGACGGGCCGCCGCTGACCCGCCACGCCCCCGGTACCCCGCCCGCCGAGGCCGCCGAGTCGGGCCGCGCCGCCCTTGACCCGGCCACCGGGACCCTGCTGCGCGCGGCCCTGCTCCCCGGCGGTCCCCGCCCGCGACTCTTCCTCACCGCACACCACTTGGCGGTCGACAGCGTCTCCTGGCGGGTGCTGCTCACCGGCCTGGCGGAGGCCTACCGGCAGGCGGCGGCGGGGGAGCGGCCCCGGTCCGAGCCCGAGCACACCGCGTTCGCCGACTGGGCACGCGAACTGACCGACCTGGTACGGGCCGGCGCCCTGGACGACGACCTGCCCTACTGGACACGGGAAGCGGCCCAGCCCCGCACCCCGCTCCCCGTGGACCTGCCCGGCACCCCGCTCGCCGGATCCGTGCGCACCGTCCGCACCCGGGTGGACCGCGCCACCACCGAGGCGCTGCTGCGGCGTGTGCCGACGGCGTACCGCACCCAGGTCAACGACGTACTGCTGAGCGCGCTGGGCCGGGTGCTGGCCGACTGGACGGGCACCGACCGGGTGACCGTCGCGCTGGAGGGCCACGGCCGGGAGGAGGACCTGGCCGAGGGCACCGACCTGTCCCGCACGGTCGGCTGGTTCACCACCCAGTACCCGGTCACCCTGACCCCGGCCGCACCGGACGACTGGGGGAGCACCCTCAAGGCCGTCAAGGAGCGGCTGCGGGCGGTACCCCGGCGCGGCCTCGGCTACCAGGCCCTGGCCCACCTCGGCTCGCCCCGCCCGGAGGCCCGCGCCCTCGGCGAACTCCCGCTGCCCCAGGTGTGCTTCACCTACCACGGCCAGTGGGAGGCGCCCGGCGGCGGCGACTTCGCACCCGTCGCCGACGTACCCGGCCGGGACACCGACCCCGCCGAGCCGCTCGACCACCTCCTCGACGTGTCAGCCCTGGTCGCCGACGGCGAGCTGGAGATCACCTGGCACTACAGCGACCAGGTGCACCGGGCCGACACCGTACGGCGGTTGGCCGACGGCATGGTGCGGGCGCTCGGCGCGATCACCGAGCACTGCGCGCGACCCGGCGCGGGCGGCCGTACCCCTTCCGACTTCCCGCTGGCCCGCCTCGACCAGGCCGCGGTGGACCGCGTCGCCGGCGACGGCCGGGACATCGAGGACCTGCTGCCGCTCACCCCGCTCCAGGAAGGCATGCTCTTCCACCGGCTGGTCGGCGGACCCGACGACGTGTACGTCGACCAGGCCGCGCTGCTCCTCGAAGGCGTCACCGACCCCGGTGCGCTCGCCGAGGCCTGGCAGCACGTCACCGACCGCACCCCCGCCCTGCGCGCCTCCGTGGTGTGGGAGGGCGTGCCGGTCCCGCTCCAGGTCGTGCACCGCCAGGTCACCGTGCCCGTCGAGCAGGTGGACTGGCGGGAAGTGGACCCGGCGGAGCGGGACACGCGCTGGGACCGGCTGCGCGCCGACGACCTCGCGCGCGGGCTGGACCTCACCGCCGCCCCGCTGATGCGGCTCACCCTCGTCCGGCTGCCCGGGGACCGGCTGCATCTGCTGTGGACCTCCCACCACCTCATCCTGGACGGCTGGAGCCTGGCCCAGGTCCTCACCGAGGTGTTCGCCGAGTACACGGCGCTGACCACCGGCGGCACGCCCCGGCCCCCGGCCCGCCGGCCGTTCGGCGACTATGTGCGCTGGCTGGCCGGGCAGGACGGCGCGGCGGCCCGCGCGCATTGGCGGGACGTCCTCGCCGGGTTCGCCACACCCACCCCGCTGCCCGCCGACCGGGCCCGGCGCCCGGGGCACGAGACCCGCTCCGCGGGCCTGCACACGGCCGCCCTGTCCGACGAGGTCTCCGCGCGGCTGGCACGCACCGCCCGCGCCGCCGGGCTCACCCTCGGCACCGTGGTGCAGGGCGCCTGGGCGCTGCTGCTGTCCCGCTACGGCGCCGAGCCGGACGTGCTGTTCGGCACCACCGTCTCCGGGCGCCCCGACGACCTGCCCGGCGTCGAGTCGATGGTCGGCATGTTCATCAACACCCTGCCCACCCGGGTCCGCGTGGACGGCCGCCGTACCGCCACCGCCTGGCTGCGGGAACTCCAGGAAGCGCAGGCCGACGCACGGCGGTTCGCGGCGGTGTCCCTCGCCGAGCTGACCGCGCTGAGCGACGTGCCGTCCGGGAGCGCGCTGTTCGACAGCATGGTGGCCTTCGAGAACTACCCCTTCGACGAAGCCCGTTCGACCGGCGCCGGGATACGCCTCGCGGACGTCTCCGCCCGCGACGCCACCAACTACGCCCTCGTGCTGCGTGCTTACCAGGGCGACCGGTTCGGCTTCGACCTCGCCTACGACCCCCAGCTGTTCGAACCCGCGACCGTACGGGACCTCGCCGACCGGCTGTGCCTGCTGCTCACCGAGCTGGCCGACGACCCGGAGCGGCCGGTGCGCGACCTCGCCTGGATCACCGCCGAGGAACGGCGGCGCCTCCCGGCCGAGTGGAACGGCACCGAGGAGGGCCGGCCCGCCGACACCCTGGACGGCCTCTTCACCGCCCAGGCCGCCCGCACCCCCGGCGCCGAGGCCGTCAGCTGCGGCGCCGACCGGCTCGACTACGCCACCCTCGACGCCCGCTCCGGACGTCTCGCCCACCGGCTCGCCGAACTCGGCGCCGGACCCGAGACGTTCGTGGCCCTGGCACTGCCCCGCTCCACCGACCTCGTCGTGGCCGTCCTCGCCGTACTGAAGACCGGCGCCGCGTATCTGCCGATCGACCCCCGGCTGCCCGCCGAGCGGGTACGGCACCTGCTCGCCGACGCCGCCCCGGTGGCCCTGGTGACCACCAGCGGGGTCGACGCCGACCCTGTCGTACCCCTGCTGCTCCTGGACGACCCCGAGGTCCGCGCCGACCTGGCCCGCCGCCCGGCCGCGGGACCGGCCCGCCGCGCGCTGCCCGAGAGCCCCGCCTACGCCATCTACACCTCCGGCTCCACCGGCCTGCCCAAGGGCGTGGTCGTCCCGCACGCCAACGTGGCCCGCCTGTTCACCCGCACCCGGCACTGGTTCCGCTTCGGCGCCGACGACGTGTGGACGCTGTTCCACTCCTACGCCTTCGACTTCTCCGTGTGGGAGCTGTGGGGCCCGCTGCTGCACGGCGGCCGGCTGGTGATCGTCCCCGAGGACACCGCGCGCTCCCCGGAGGACTTCCTGCGGCTGCTCGCCGACGAACGGGTCACCGTCCTCAACCAGACCCCCTCCGCGTTCTACCCGCTGATCCGGGCCGACGCCGAACTCCCCGACGTCAGCGCCCGGTTGGCCCTGCGTACGGTGGTCTTCGGCGGTGAGGCGCTGGACGTGGACCGGCTCGCCGACTGGTATCTGCGCCACCCGGACACCGCGCCGCGCCTGGTGAACATGTACGGCATCACCGAGACCACCGTGCATGTCACCTACGCCCCGCTGGACCGCTTCACGGCCCGCACCGGTGCCGCGAGCCCCATCGGCACCGGCATCCCGGACCTGCGGGTCCATGTGCTGGACGAACTGCTGCGGCCCGTGCCCCCCGGCGCCGTCGGTGAACTGTTCGTCGCCGGTGAGGGCCTGGCGCGCGGCTACCTGAACCGGCCCGGCCTCACCGCGACCCGGTTCCTCGCCGACCCCTTCGGACGGCCCGGCACCCGCATGTACCGCACCGGGGACCGGGCCCGCCGCCGGGCCGACGGCTCCCTGGAGTACCTGGGCCGCGCCGACCAGCAGGTGAAGATCCGCGGCTACCGCATCGAACCCGGCGAGATCGAGGCCGCCCTGCACACCCACCCCGGCGTCGGCGCCGCCGCCGTCGGCGTGTACGAGGACGCCACCGGGACCCGCCGCCTGGTCGCCCACGTCGTCGGCACCGGCACAGGCGAGCGCACCGCGGCGCCCCCGACCGCCGCCGAACTGCGGGCCCATCTGGAGGGGTTGCTGCCCGCGCACATGGTGCCCGCGGCCTACGTGCCGATGGCCGCGCTGCCGCTCACCGTGAACGGCAAGCTCGACCGGCGCGTCCTGCCCGCCCCCGGCCCCGACGGCTTCGCCGCGGACCGCGAACGAACCCCCCTGCGCACCCACGCCGAACGGCTGGTCGCCGCCGCCTGGACGGACGTCCTGGACACCGACGAGGTCGGCGCCGACGACGACTTCTTCGCCCTCGGCGGCGACTCCATCCTCGCCGTGCGGGTCACCTCCCGGCTGCGCGCCGCCTTCGGCACCGACGTCTCACCCCGGCTGCTGTTCACCCACCCCACGCTGTCCGCCCTCGCGACCGCGCTCGGCGAACCGGGACCCGCGCACACCGCCGACGTGATCCCGGCCCTCCCCGCGGACGCCCCGGCACCCCTGTCGTACGCGCAGCAACGCCTATGGTTCCTCGACCGGTTCGAGCCCGGCAGCACCGAATACACCACCCTGTCCGCGCTGCGGCTGCGCGGCCCGCTCGACACCGGCGCCCTCGGCGTCGCCCTGGACGGCCTGGTCGCCCGGCACGAGACCCTGCGCACCACGTTCGCCGAACACGACGGGCAGGCACGGCAGATCGTCCACCCGGCGCGGCCCGTCGACCTGCCGCTGACCGAACTCCCCGACACCACGGCTCTGGACGGCTTCCTGGAGCGGACGGCCGCCACCCCCTTCGACCTGACCACCGGACCGCTGCTGCGCGCCCGCCTGGCCCGGCTGGCCGCCGACGACCACGACCACGTCCTCGTCCTGGCCGTGCACCACATCGTCACCGACGGCTGGTCCATGGGCGTGCTCGGCCGGGACCTGAGCGAGCTGTACGCGGCGGCCCTCGCGGACCGCCGCCCCGAACTGCCCGCGCTGCCCGTCCGCTACGCCGACCACGCCGCCTGGCAGCGGGCCCGCGCCGACCGGGCCGAGACCGAACTCGCCCACTGGCGGGCCGCGTTGGACGGCGTCACCCCGCTGGAGCTGCCCACCGACCGGCCGCGCCCCGCAGTCCGCACCCGCGACGGCGACCTGGTGACCTTCACCCTGCCGGCCGCCCTGACCGAGCGGCTGCGCGCACGCGGCCGGGAGGCCGACGCCACCCTCTACATGACGCTGGTGACGGCCTGCCAGATCCTGCTGGCGCGCTGGGCCGGACAGGAGGACATCACCGTCGGCACCGTGACCGCGGGACGTGACCGGCCCGAACTGCACGACGTGGTCGGCATGTTCGTCAACACCCTGGTGCTGCGCTCCCGGGTCCGTTCCGAACTGCCCTTCCGTGAGCTGCTGTCCGAGGTCCGCGGAACCGTCCTGGACGCGTTCGCCCACCAGGAGGTGCCCTTCGAGCGGGTGGTGGACGCCGTCCAGCCCGAGCGGGACACCAGCCGCACCCCGCTGTTCCAGGTCATGGTCGCCCTGCACAACCTCGACGCCGAGCCGCCCCGGCTGCCCGGCCTGACCGCCGAGCCGGTCACCCCGCCCGTCCGCAACGCCACCTTCGACCTGGCCTTCGACTTCGTCGAGACCGGCGGCGGCCTGACCGGCCATCTGGAGTACAACACCGGGCTCTTCGACCGCGACACCGCCCAGCGCCTGGCCGGACGGCTGCGCGTCCTGCTGGAGGCCGCGACCGAGTCCCCGGAGCGGGCCGTCGGCGCGCTGCCGCTGATGACCGACGCCGAGGAGCGGCAGGTGCTCCGCCACGGCGAGGGCACCCGGCTGCCCGCGCCGGACACCACCTTCCCCGCCCTGTTCGAGGCCCGCGCCGCCCGCACCCCGCGGCACACCGCCCTGGTCGCCCGCGACACCACGCTCGACTTCGCCACGCTCAACGAGCGCGCCAACCGGCTCGCCCACCACCTCATCGCGCACGGCGCCGGCCCCGAGGACGTCGTCGCCGTACGCCTCCCGCGCACCTCCGAACAGCTGATCGCACTGCTCGCGGTCGCCAAGACGGGCGCCACCCTGCTCAGCCTCGACCCCGAACTCCCGCAGGCGCGGACGGACTTCCTGCTCTCCGACGCCCGCCCGCACACCCTGCTCGCCGACCTCGCCGAGGTGCCCTGGGACCGGCTGCCCGCGCACGACCCGACCGACGCCGACCGCGTCCGGCCGCTGCTGCCCGGGCACACCGCCTACATCGTCTACACCTCAGGCTCCACCGGCCGGCCCAAGGGCGTCGCCGTCGAACACCGGCAGCTGGTCAATCTGTGCCACGACCACGAGAGGGGCCTGCTCGCCCCGCACACCGCCGACGGCCGACGGCTGCGGGCCGCGCTCAGCGCCTCCTTCTCCTTCGACACCTCCTGGGAGGGGCCGCTGCTGCTCGCCCTCGGCCACGAGGTGCATCTGATCGACGAGGACGTACGCCTGGACCCCGAGGCGTTCTGCGCCCAGGTCGCCGACCGCCGACTCGACCTGGTGAACGTCACCCCCTCCTTCCTGCGGGAGCTGACCTCCGCCGGACTGCTCGCCCCCGGCCGCCACCACCCGCGCCTGCTGCTCGTCGGCGGCGAGGCCGTCACCCCGGCCGACTGGCGCGAACTCGCGCGGGTGGAGAACGAGTTCCAGGTCGCCGTGTACAACATGTACGGGCCCACCGAGTGCACCGTCGACGCCGTCTACGGCCGTGTCGCCGACCGCCCCGACCGGCCCGTCATCGGCCGCCCCGGCGGCAACCTGCGCGCCTACGTCCTCGACAACGCCCTGCGCCCGGTGCCGCCCGGGGTACCCGGTGAGCTGTATCTGTCCGGCGCCCAGGTGGCCCGCGGCTACCTGAACCGGCCCGGCCTCACCGCCGCCCGCTTCGTCGCCGACCCGTTCGGGGCGCCGGGCGAGCGGATGTACCGCACCGGGGACCGGGCCCGCTGGGACCGCGACGGGCTGCTGGAGTTCCTCGGCCGGGTCGACGAGCAGGTCAAGATCCGCGGGTTCCGCATCGAGCCCGGCGAGGTGGAGGCCGCACTCCTCGACCACCCGGACGTCACCGACGCCGCCGTCACCGCACGCGAACACGCCGGGCGCCTGATGCTCGTCGGCTATGTGGTGCCGGCCGGCGACCGCGACCCGTCCGCCGACGATCTGCGCCTCGTGCTGCGCCGCACCCTGCCCGACCACATGGTGCCCACCGCGTTCGTCCCGCTGGCCCGCATCCCGCGCACCACCAGCGGCAAGACCGACCGGCGCGCCCTGCCCGCCCC
>NZ_MUNF01000259.1 GCF_002154555.1 Streptomyces murinus | reverse complement strand
CCGATCCGTCCGTTGATGAACTCCAACCTGACGGTCTCGAACTCCCGCGCCGCGAGCGCCGCGAGCTTCTCGAATTCCTCCACGGTCAACGGGGATGCGTGCGTCATAACCGTCATGGTGCCCTCCTTGTCAGGCGAGCACCAGCGTGCCGTGCCCCCGTCGGGCATATGCCAAAACGTCCGCCCGATCAGCCGAACGAGTGATCACCGCACCTCCACGCTCAGCCCCTCCAGTCCCCGGATCACGAAGTTCGGTTTGCGGGCCGGGTCCTTCGCCAGGGTGAGGGTGGGGGCCTGGTTCAGGAGGGCGGTCATGGAGGCGGTCAGTTCGAGGCGGGCCAGGGGGGCGCCGATGCAGTAGTGGATGCCGGCGCTGAAGGAGATGTGCGGGTTGTCGGCGCGGGCGAGGTCGAGGCGGGTGGGGTCGGGGAAGACGGCCGGGTCGTGGTTGGCGGAGCCGAAGAGCAGGGCGATCTCGGCGCCGCGCGGGATCACCGTGCCGTCGATCTCGATGTCGTCCAGGACCCAGCGCTCGAAGAGCTGGAGCGGGGTGTCGTAGCGCATCAGCTCCTCGATCGCGGTCGGGACCAGGCAGTGGTCGGCGCGCAGGGCGGCCAGCTGGGCGGGGTTACGGAAGAGCGCCCACCAGCCGTTGACCGTGGCGTTGACGGTCGCCTCGTGGCCCGCGTTGAGCAGCAGGACCGCAGTGGAGATCATCTCCTGCTCGGTCAGCCGGTCGTCCTCGTCGTGCGCGGCGATCAGCCCGGAGATCAGATCGTCCCCGGGGCGCCCCCGCCGCTCGGCGATCAACTCCCGCAGATACTCGGAGAATTCGACCGACGCGCGGACCGCCCGCGCCGCCGTGTCCTCGGACGGGTTCAGCTCGTACATCCCGCAGATCGCCGCCGACCAGGGCCGCAGCTGCCCCCGGTCCGCCTCCGGGATCCCCAGCATCTCGGCGATCACCGCCACCGGCAGCGGCTCGGCGACATCCGTCAGCAGATCGCCGCCGCCGTCCCGGACGAGGCCCGCGACCAGCTCGTCGGCCAGGCCGCGCACATACGGCTTCAGCCGCTCCACCGTGCGCGGGGTGAACGCCTTCGACACCAGCCGCCGGATCCGGGTGTGGTCCGGCGGCTCCAGGTCCAGCATCCCGTGATCGTTGAGCGTCCGGAACGGCTCGTGCGCGGCCGGCGGCGCGCTCCTCCCGAACTCCTCGTGCGAGAAGCGGTGCTGGTACGTCCGCCCGAGCCGCCGGTCCCGCAGCAGCGCCGAGACATCCGCGTGGTGCGGCACCAGCCACTGGTCCGTGGGCTCGTACCGGACCACCCGCCCGCGCGCCCGCAACTCGGCGTACGCCGGATACGGATCGGCCACGAACGCCGGGTCCCAGGGATCGAAAGCGAGGTCTACAGGCCCTGACATGCGCCGACGCTAACCCGCCGGACCGGATCTGACCAGGCCATGGGTTCAGCCCGGCGTCACCAGCCGCGCCTCGTACGCGAACACCGCCGCCTGGGTGCGGTCGCGCAGGCCCAGTTTGACCAGGATGCGGCTGACGTGGGTCTTGGTGGTGGACTCGGCCACCACCAGGCGTTCGGCGATCTCCGCGTTGGACAGGCCCTGCGCGATGAGGACCAGGACCTCGGTCTCACGGTCGGTGAGGTCGCCGTAGGCGCCCTGGGCGGCGGGCAGCGGCCGGCGGGCCTCCGGGAGGCGGGAGAACTCGGAGATCAGACGCTTGGTGACGGAGGGCGCGAGCAGCGCCTCACCGGCGGCCACCACCCGCACGCCGTCGGCCAGTTGGCGGGCCGAGGCGTCCTTGAGGAGGAAGCCGGAGGCGCCCGCGCGCAGCGCCTGGTAGACGTACTCGTCCAGATCGAAGGTGGTCAGCACCAGGACCTTCGCCCCGGCGTCGGCCGCCACGATCTCGCGGGTCGCCTCGATGCCGTTCAGCTCGGGCATCCGGATGTCCATCAGGACGACGTCCGGGGCGAGTTGCCGCACCCGCTCCACCGCCTCCCGGCCGTTGACAGCCTCGCCGACGACCTCGATGTCCGGCATCGCGTTCAGCAGGACGGAGAAGCCCTCGCGGACCATCATCTGGTCGTCCGCGATCAGGACACGGATCGTCATGCGCCGCCCTCGGATCCGGCCGCCGGGGTCGCCACGGGGAGGAACACCGCCACCTCGTAGCCTCCCTCGGTCGTGCGGGCCGCCGTCATCTCGCCGTCCAGCATGGTGACACGCTCGCGCATGCCCGTGATGCCGTGCCCCGCGCCCGGCGACGGCTTCAGCAGGCTCGGCGCGGGCGGCGGCCCGTTGACCACGCGCAGCCCGAGCCCGCCGAGGACGTAGGAGACCTCCACCCGGGCGCTCGCCCCCGGCGCGTGCCGCAGGGTGTTGCTCAGTGCCTCCTGGACGATCCGGTAGGCGGACAGCTCCACCCCCTGCGGCAGTTCGCGCACCGCGCCGGTCACCGCCTTGTCCACGGTGAGCCCGGCCTCGCGGACATTGGCGAGCAGCCGGTCCAGGTCGGCGAGCGTGGGCTGCGGGGCCTCCGGTGCCTCGTAGTCCTCCGCGCGGACGACCCCGAGGACCCGGCGCAGCTCGGTCAGGGCCGCCACCGCGTTCTCCCGGATGGTGACGAACGCCTTCTCCAGCTCCGGCGGCGGGTTCTCCACCCGGTACGGCGCCGCCTCCGCCTGGATGGCGACCACCGACATGTGGTGGGCGACCACGTCGTGCAGCTCCCGGGCGATGGTGGTGCGCTCCTCCAGCAGGGTGCGCCGCGAACGCTCGTGCTCGGTCACCGTCTGCTGCGCGGTCACCTCGAGGGCGGCCTCCTTGCGGACCTGCCGCACGGCGACCACCAGCAGGATCAGCGCGGACAGGAACATCATCTGGGCTATGTCGTCCTGGTCGTACGCCTGGCCGAACAGGCTCGCGTCGAAGACGCCGTACGCGCCGGTCAGCGCCCACATCCAGGCCGCCGTGCGCGGCCGGGTGCGGATCGCCACGACGGTGAGCACCACCAGGTGGGAGAAGAAACCGCCCGGCGTCCAAATGCCGCTCACCCAGTCGCCCCCGGTGACCATCCCGGTGACCGTGCAGGCCGCGAGGGACAGCCAGAACGCCCCGGCCGGGCGGACCAGGGTCAGCAGGACCGGGGCCAGGACCAGCAGTCCGCAGATCAGAACCGCCGCGGTGGAGGCGCCGGAGCGGAACAGGGTGATCCACATCGCCAGCACGCCGAAGAGGACCACCATGGCGTGCGGGGTCCAGGCCGCGTACTCCCGCAGCCGGCCCGAACGGCGGCGCACGAAGCGGCTGTCGGGGCCCAGCGGGGGCAGCGGCCGGTAGGCGAAGGCGTCGTGGAACAGGTCCTGCCGCAGCCCGGCGAGGGCATCCGCGGCCAGCCGGAACTCCGGGCTGCGCGGGCGGCCGGACCCGAACGGTCCTGTCGGGTGCGGGGGCGTCGTCTCGGTCACAGGGGAAACGGTAGGCGGCGGCCGGTGTCCGGACGTCACCTTGGAGTCGGGTTCCCCGGCCTCCGTCTCAGGTACTACTCGGGGCATACGGCCCTCACCGCGTCCCCGGCCGGATCAGCCCCGACTCGTACGCGAAGATCGCGGCCTGGGTGCGGTCCCGCAGTCCCAGCTTCACCAGGATCCGGCCCACATGGGTCTTCACCGTCTGCTCGGCCACCACCAGCCGGCCCGCTATCTCCGCGTTGCTCAGCCCCTGCGCGATCAGCGCCAGTACCTCCGTCTCCCGTTCGGTGAGGTCCCCGACGCGCCGGTGCCCCGGGGCGCGGCGGCCGCCGTGCAGCCGGGAGAACTCGGCGATGAGGCGCCGGGTGACACCGGGGGCGAGCAGGGCGTCGCCGCCGGCCACCACCCGTACCGCCTCGGCGAGTTTGTCGGCGGAGGCGTCCTTGAGCAGGAACCCGGAGGCACCGGCGCGCAACGCCTCGTACACGTACTCGTCCAGGTCGAAGGTGGTCAGGACCAGGACCTTGACGGCGGGTTGGGTGACGGCGATGTGCTCCGTGGCCTGGATGCCGCCCAGTTCGGGCATGCGGATGTCCATCAGGACGACGTCCGGGGACAGTTCGGCGGACCTCGTGATCGCCTCGCGGCCGTCCACCGCCTGGCCGACGACCTCGATGCCGGGCTGGGCGTTGAGCAGCACGGTGAAGCCCTGCCGGACCATCTCCTGGTCGTCGGCGATGAGTACGCGGATGGGGCCGGCGCCGCTCGTCATGGGGTCTTTTCTCCTGGGGTGGACGTGGGCGTGGGCGGGGGCGGAAGCGAGGAGGCCGCGGACGGGCCGTCGGGCGGGGTGCTGTCGCCGGGCAGGTAGGCCGTGACCGTGAAGCCGCCCTGGGCGGTGGCGGCAGCGGTGACCCGGCCGCCGAGCATCGCCGCGCGCTCGCGCATGCCGAGCAGTCCGTGCCCGGCGCCCGGGGAGGGCGGAACCTTCCCCCGGGGGCGGGAGTTGGCTATCTCCAACTGGAGCCCGTCCGGGCCATGGACGACCTCGACGCGCACCCGGGAGCCCGGCGCGTGCCGCAGCGCGTTGCTCAGCGCCTCCTGCACGATCCGGTACGC
>NZ_MUNF01000258.1 GCF_002154555.1 Streptomyces murinus | reverse complement strand
ATTGTCAGACAGGCCCTAGGCAGGGGACGGCGTCACGGCGACAGCATTTCCAGTTCGGCGGCGAGGTTGTAGCGGGCGGTGGCCGTCCAGTGCTCCCGGCCGTAGGGGGTGTGGAACAGCCGTGGCAGCGCGAGGAGTTGGCGCAGTACATCGGAACGCCCCTGCCGGAAGGCGTCATCGGGGACGAAGTGGTACTCCTCGCGGACCTCGGCGGCGTAGGCGGCGTACGCCGACGGGGGCGCGGCCAGGATCGCCAGGTCGGCGTCGCACAGCACCTGGCCGTCGCGGTCGTCCTCGGCCGGGTCGTGCGTGACGGTCAGCCGGACGAGCCGGGCCACCTCCGCGACCTTCGCCGGCTCCACCCCGGCCTCCGGCAGCGCGCGCTCGGCCAGGTGCGCCGAACGCTCCTCGTTCTCGGAACGGTCCGGCAGATAGACGGCGTCGTGGAACCAGGCGGCCAGGCGTACGACATCGGGGTCGGCCGCGTGCGCCTCCAGCACGTCGACATGGTCCAGGACCGCGGTGAGGTGGGTCAGCGTGTGGTAGTGCCGCTGGGGTTCCTGCCAGCGGGCGAGCAGATTGTCCGCATAGGGCACGGGATCCGGACCGCCCTCGCCACCACGGGCGGCATCCAGGGCACGGACGAAACGGAGACGGAGCGCGTCGAGGTCGGCCATGGGGTCATTCTCTTACGGCCGGGGGCGGCCGATGGGATGCCGACGGTCCGGACGCTCAGATGCCGATGATCCGGACGCGGTCGCCGCACAAGCGGGCCATGTCGTCGACGTCGGACGTCAAGACGGCCACCGGACCCGGCTGGCGCAGGGCCATCTCGGCGACGGTCGCGTCGATCGCGTACTTGTGGCCGTGCAGGCCCGTGCCCTTGAGGAGTTCGGCGGACGCCCTCGCCGCGCTCTCGGTCAGCGGCTCGACCTTGACGCGGGACAGGATCCATCGCAGCCGGGGCATGTTCACTCGCGCGTGGCTGACTTCCACGATGGTGTTGGCTCCGATGACGACATCCGCGCCCATGGCGTGGAACACCTGGAACATCGCGAGGATCTTGCGGTCCTGCGCGATCCAGGCGGAGACCCCCTGGGAGTCCACTACGACGGTCTCGACGTGCTCGTTCACGCCGCGCTCGCCGGGCCCTCGGCGCCTGTTGCCCCGAAGATCCTGGAGTGGGCCTCCGCCAGTTCCTCCTCGGTGAAGGGCCCGTGTTCCTCCTGGTGGCGCAGCAGGTCGGCGCCGAGCAGCTGATGCCGCAGTTGCCGTGCCACGGCTTCGGCGACATAGCCGGAGACGTTGTCGGTGAGTTTTCTCAGTTCGGCGACCTGTTCGGTCGGCAGTGTCACCGTGATCCGTGTCGTGTCCGCCATGGTGCGAGCATACTGCGGTATGCGCGATCTGTGTCACGGCCCATCACGCCGGTGGCGTACTGGCGCGCGCCCGGCCGCGTACTCTTAAATTGGACTAGACCTCTACTGGATCTTTGGCCATGACGAATGGGGTGCCATGAGCAAGCGTGCAGTCCTGGAGGTGATCGCCCTCGACATCGAGGACGCGGTCGCCGCCCAGGCCGGAGGCGCGGATCGCCTGGAGCTGGTCACCGAGATGGCCGCCGACGGGCTCACCCCGTCCGCCGCCACCGTCGCCGGCATCCGTGCCGCCGTCGACATCGACCTGCGCGTGATGCTCCGCCTGGCGGACGGATTCGCGGCCGGTGACATGGCCCGGCTGCTGCGGGTGGTGGAGGAGATGCGGGCGGCCGGCGCCGACCAGTTCGTGCTGGGGTTCCTCGACGCGGACGGGGGAGTGGACCTGGCCGCCGTGGAGCGGGTGGCCGGTGCGCTGGAGGGCTGCCGGTGGACCTTCCACCGCGCGATCGACCGGGCCGCCGACCGCGACGCCCTGCGCAAGCAGCTCGCCGACCTGCCCGGCCTCGACACCTACCTCACCGCGGGCGCCGCCACCGGCGTCGACGAGGGGCTGCCGACCCTGCTGGCCGAGTACGGCCGCCGCGGTGAGCCGGGCTACGGCCAGACCGTCCTGGTCGGCGGCGGCCTCCGCCTCGACCATGTGCCGCCGCTGCTCGCCGCGGGCCTCGACGCCTTCCACATCGGCGGCGCGGCGCGTCCGCAGGGCTGGCACGGACCGGTCTCGGAAGGTGCCGTCAAGGAGTGGCGGCGGGTGCTGGACGGCGCGGCCGACCAGAGCCGACCAGAGATGACCGGAGCCGACCGGGGCTGACTGGGCTGACCTGGGTTTTTCCTGAAGGGCGGGCTGGTCCCTCAGGTCGGCTGCCCCTGTCCGTGACCGGCCGCCAGGCGGGTGAAGGTCTTCGCCAGCGGGGGCTTCTGGATCTGGCGGATCAGCCACGCGACGGCGTGGATGCCGAGTTCGGTACGAGGCGCCGCCTGCCGCACCCGCCCCGGGAACAGCCGCTGCGCGTCCTGGACGCGCGGTCGCATCGCGGTCTCGTACGCGGTGAGCGCGTCCGAAAGGCGGTGCGGCAGCCGCAGGGCGTCGGCCGCCTCGACGGCGTCGGCCAGCGCCGCCGCGCCGCGCAGCGCCAGGGCGGTGCCGAGCCCGCTGAGGGGGCTCGCGCACCAGGCGCTGTCCCCGAGCAACACCACCCGGCCGTCGGACCACTTCGGCAGCTGGATCTGGTCGAGGGTGTCGAGGGCGAAGTCCGGCGCCTGCCGCGCGGCGGCGAGAAGCTCCCGGGTGCGCCACCCCACATCCGCGAACACCTGGTCGAGCAGGGCGAATTGGGCCTCCCGGTCGCGCCGCGGCGGCAGCGTCGTCGCCGCGAAGGTGAACCCGATCTCCTGCTGGCCCGGATGCCCCGGACGTGCCTCGACGGAGCGGCTGCCCGGCGCGTTGTGAGTGACGAACCAGCCGTCGACCGGGGGCGTCGCCGGGGTCTCGTCCATGGTGAACCAGGCGTGCGCGAGGCCCAGTTGGCGGCGGAACACCTCCTCGGGCCCGAAGCGCAGCCGACGCACCCGCGAGTGCGCCCCGTCCGCGCCGATCACCAGGTCGAACTCGGCGGGCGGCGCGTGGCGGAACCGTACCGACACCCCGTTCGGGGCGTCCTCCAGCGCCTCCACGGTCTCTCCGAAGAGGTGCGTGACCTGCGCGCCGGCCGCGTCGTGCAGGACGCGGGCGAGGTCCGAGCGGAGCAGCTCCTCCTTGGAGACGTAGCCGTTGCCGCCGAACGCCTCGACGGGCATCTCCGCGAGCCGCCGTCCGTCGCCGTCCACCCAGGCCGCGCCGCGCTGGTCCACCAGCCGGGCGAGGACCTCGTCGAGCAGCCCGAGCCGGTCGAGCACCGCACGGCAGTCGCCGCGCAGATCGACGGACTGACCGCCGCCGCGCAGCTCCGGGGCGATCTCCGCGACGGTGACCTCCCAGCCGGCCCGTCCCAGCATGAGCGCGACGGTGTCGCCCGCGATCCCCGCACCCACCACAAGTACCCGAGGCATGAGCCCCACCTTCCTAACGCGAATGTCTTGCGTTTGAGAGTACGGCAAAGAGGGCCACTAATGCGAGTTACTCGCGTTAGCAGTCGATATCCAGCCACTAACGCGAGTGAGTCGCGGTAGCATGGGTGCATGACGCAAGCAGCAGGGACGATCCGTCCAGGAGGCAGATCCGCCAAGACGCGGGACGCGGTGCACGCGGCGGTCCGGGCACTGCTCGACTCCTCTCCGGACGGCACGGTCACGGTGGCGGAGGTGGCCGAGCGCTCCGGGGTGCACCCGGCGACCATCTACCGGCGCTGGCGCACCCCCGAGGGGCTCGTCCTCGACACCCTCTTCGAGGAGCTGAGCCGGCGCTCGCCGCTGCCCGTCACCGGGGATCTGCGGGCCGACGCGCTGGTCTACACCCAGCGGCTGCTCGCGGGCCTGCGCGAGGACAAGAACCTGGCGCTGGCCAGGGCGTTCGCCGCCGCGACCCGCTCGGGGACGCTCGACGCCGACGGGCTGAACCAGTTCGTCGAACCCCGCACCCGCCAGATCGAGGCGATGCTCACCGCCGCGGGCACCGGCGAACTGGACGTCCAGGACGTGCTGGAACTGATCCTCGCCCCCGCCTACACCCACGCCCTGCTGGCCAACCCGCTGCGCACCGACGCCGACGCGGAACGCCTGGTCGACAACCTCCTCGCCGTCCTCACCCAGCGCCGGGCGCGCGCCGGAGCGGCGGGGGACGACACCGGAGCCCTGGAGGGCGACGCCTGAGCCGTCGTACGACGCGCACCGCCCGAGCCGCCGTAGCGCGCGGGCAACGCGAACCGCCCCGCCCCCGGCCGATTTCTCGGTGCGGGGGCGGGGCGGTCGGGTGCTGCGGGTACCGGGTGCCTCGGGTACCGGGTGGCCGCTAGGGCCTGTCTGACAATTCCCGTCCTCGCCCGGAGGGCGGCCGCGCGGCGTCAGGTCCGTGCTCTCGGGGTGCCGGGCGTAGGCCCTCGTACTGGACGTACTTGGGTCTGCGCCCCGTGCCGCGCGAGTGCGTGCATGGCGTCGCGCGGCAGACG
>NZ_MUNF01000257.1 GCF_002154555.1 Streptomyces murinus | reverse complement strand
GTATACGAGACAGGGTCCCGCCGCCCCCGCCGCCTCCCGCGTCGAGGACGTGCTGCCCCTCTCCCCGCTCCAGGAGGGCATCCTCTTCCACGCGCTGTACGACGAGGACGAAACCGACGTCTACGTCGCCCAGTTGCTCCTGGACCTGACCGGGCCCCTCGACGCCGAGCGGTTGCGGGCCGCCGCCGACGCGGTGCTGCGCCGCCACGCCAATCTGCGCGCCGGCTTCCTGCGCCGCGCCTCCGGCGAGCCCGCGCAGGTCGTACGGCGTGACGTCCAGGTGCCGTGGGCCGATACGGACCTCAGCGGACTCGGCGAGGCGGAGCAGGCGGCCGCCGTCGAGACGCTGCTGGCCGAGGACCGGTCCCGCCGCTTCGACCTGGCCCGTCCGCCGCTGCTGCGCTTCACCCTCGTACGCACCGGCCCGCTCAGCCACCGCCTGCTGCTGACGTACCATCACATCCTGCTGGACGGCTGGTCGTGGCCCGTCCTGGTGCGCGAGCTGCTGGCCCTCCACGACGCCGGGCCGGACAAAGCCGCGCTGCCTCCGGTCACGCCGTACGCGTCGTTCCTGCGCTGGCTCGGCACCCGCGACACCGGCGCGGCCCGGGACGCCTGGGGCCGCGCGCTGGCCGGACTCTCCGGTGGCACCCGTACCGCGCCGGTCTCCGCGGCCCCCTCGGGGCTGCTACCGCACCGGGTCGAGACCGTGCTGCCGCAGTCCCTGACCGAGCGGCTCACCGGGCTCGCCCGGGCCCACCGGATCACTCCGGGCACCCTGCTCCAGGGCGCGTGGGCGCTGCTGCTCGGCAACCGGCTGCGCTCGTACGACGTGGTCTTCGGCGCGGTCGTCAGCGGCCGCTCCCCCGAACTGCCGGGCGTCGCCGACATCGTCGGGCTGTGCCTCAACACCGTCCCGGTGCGCGTCCGTATCGACCCCGCCGAGTCCCTGATGGGTCTGTTCACCCGTCTCCAGGACGAGCAGGCGAGCCTGATCGAGCACCATCACCTCGGCCTCACCGAGATCCAACGCACCGCCGACGCGGGCGAGTTGTTCGACTCCTGTGTCGCGTTCCAGAACTACCAGGCGGACGCCGAGGGGCTCGCCGCGCTGTCCGCGCTGTCCACGGGCGACCTCCGTGTCACCGGGGTCGACCCGCACGACGCGGCGCACTACCCGCTCTCCCTGACCGCCATCCCCGGCGAGCGGCTGCGCCTCCAGATCGACCACCGGCCGGACGTCTTCGACACCGAGGACGCCCAGGCCCTGCTGGACCGCCTGGTCCGGCTCCTTGCGGCCGTCGCCGACGACCCGGACCGTCCGGCCGGCTCCGTCGACCTGCTGTCCCCGGCCGAGCGCCACCGCGTCCTGGTGTCCTTCAACGACACCGCCCGCGAGGAGGACTTCGCCGAGGTCACCGACCGGGTACGGCGTCAGGCCGAGCTGCGTCCGGACGCCGTGGCGGTCACCGACGACACCGGCCGGGCGCACACGTACGCCGAGCTGGTCGCCCGCGCCGACGCGCTCGCGCTGCGGCTGCGCGCCGAGGGGGCGGGCGAGGGCGATCTGGTCGCGGTGCTCAGTGAGCCGACCGCCCGGGTGCCGGTCGCCCTGCTCGGCATCCTCGGCGCAGGCGCCGCCTATGTGCCGCTCGACCCCGAGGGCCCGGTGGTCCGCACCGCTGACCTGCTCGCCTCCGGAGGCGTGAGCTGGCTGCTCGCCGCCCCCGAACAACGGGTCCGCGCAGAGGAGATCGCCGCCGCGGTGCCCGCCGTACGCCTGCTGTTCCTCGACGACCGTCACGACGACGCGGGACCGCAGTCGGCCCCCGTGCCGCCGCCGACCGCCGGTGGCCGCGACGCGCTCGCCTACGTCTGCTTCACCTCCGGCTCCACCGGCCGCCCCAAGGGCGCCATGGTGCACCGGCGTGGCATGAACAACCATCTGCTCGCCAAGCTGGACGACCTGCAACTCACCCCCGGTGACCGGGTGGTGATGAACGCGCCGCTCACCTTCGACATCTCGGTGTGGCAGATGCTCGCGCCGCTGATCACCGGCGGCCGGGTGCACCTGGTCACCCGTGATGTCGCCCGCGACCCGGCGGTGCTCTTCGCCGCCGTCGCCGAGCACGAGGTCACCGTGATGGAGACCGTGCCCTCCTTCGTCCGCGCCGCCCTCGACCTGTGGGACGCCGGCACACCGGCGCCCGAACTCCCTTCGCTGCGCTGGTTCATCGTCAACGGCGAGGTGCTGCCGCCCGAGCTGTGCGAGCGCTGGTACGACCGGCACCCGGACGCGGCGCTCGTCAACGCCTACGGCCTCACCGAGTGCTCGGACGACAACACCCACGCCCTGATCACCCGGGATGTCCAGGCCCAGCTGGAACAGGGCAGGCTGCCCGTCGGCCGGCCGCTGCGCAACAACCGGCTGTACATCCTCGACCCGTCCCTCGCGCCCGTACCGCCCGGTGTGCCCGGGGAGTTGTTCATCGCCGGGACCGGCGTCGGACCCGGCTATCTGAACGATCCGCGGCGCAGCAGCGAACGCTACGTCCCCGACCCCTTCGCCACCGAGCCCGGCGCCCGGATGTACCGCACCGGCGACCTGGCCCGGCTGCGCGCCGACGGCCAGCTGGACTTCCTCGGCCGCCAGGACCACCAGGTCAAGATCCGCGGCAACCGCATCGAACTGGGCGAGGTGGAGATGGCGTTGCGTGCCGCGCCCGGGGTCGGCGACGCGGTCGTGGCCGTGGACCGCGACGGCGCCGGACAGCAGCGGCTGATCGGCTACGTCACCGGCACCGCCACCCCCGACGAGATCCGCGCGGCGCTCTCCCAGACGCTGCCGAACTACATGGTCCCCTCGCTGCTGCTGCCGCTGCCCGCGCTGCCGCTCACCACGAACGGCAAGGTGGACCGCAAGGCGCTGCCGGATCCGGCGAGCCTCACCCGCTCCGCCGGGCGGGCGCCCTCGGGCCCCGGCGAGCAGAAGGTGTGCGACCTGTTCGCGGCGGTCCTCGGGCTGTCCGAGGCGGGCCCGGACGACGACTTCTTCGCCCATGGCGGGCATTCGCTGCTCGCCACCCGGCTGACCGGCCGGCTGCGCACCGAACTCGGCGCCGAGCTGACCATCCGCGATCTGTTCGAGACGCCCACCCCGGCGGGCATCGCCGCCCGTCTCGCCTCGGCCCGCCCGGCACCGGCCCGCCCGGCCCTGCGGGCCCGCGCGAGGAACGGCGCGTGAGCCCCACGCCGCCGGCGGCCGCCTTGGGCGGACCGACCTCGCATCCGGCCGTGTCCTCGATGTGCACCGGTCCGGCCGTGTCCGCCAAGCGCACCGGTCCGGCCGTACCGACCAGGAGATCCCGTATGACCACCACCGCCACCGAGCTCCCCGTACCGCTGCTCATCGCCCGGCAGGCGGCGGCGACCCCCGACGCCACGGCGGTACTCGGGCCCGAGGGCGAGCTGACGTACCGTCAACTCGACCAGCGGGCCCGCACGGTGGCCCGCGAGCTGGCCGCCGCCGGTGCGGGTCCCGAGGACACGGTGCTGGTCGGCGTGGGCCGGGGCGCCGACTGGGCGGTCGCCGTGCTGGGCATCTGGTACTGCGGTGCCGCGCTGCTGCTCGCCGACCCGGCGACGCCCGACGAGCGGCTGCGCACCCTGCTGGCCGCCGCCGGCACCCGCTATCTGGTCGCCGCTGACCACGCGGCTGCGGCCGACCTCCAACTCCGGGTCGGCACCGAGCTGTTCTGGGCCGCGACCACCGGGGCCGAGGCCGGCGGCGCGGACTTCGTCCCGGCCCATCCCGCGCCCGGCGCCCTCGCCTACGTCCTGTTCACCTCCGGCTCCACCGGGGCGCCCAAGCCGGTCGCGGTCGGGCATCCCGGCCTCGCCCGGCAGTCCCATGTGCTCGCCGAGCGCTACGGGCTGACCGGCGCCG
>NZ_MUNF01000256.1 GCF_002154555.1 Streptomyces murinus | reverse complement strand
GACTTCCCCCCGGAGGACCCCCCATGCGCTCCCACCTGCTCAATGGCCTCACCGCGGAGCACTACCGCCGTTCCGTGACCGAAGGAGTCGAGCGGGTGGCGGCCAAACTCGCCGCCACCGAGCGCCCGTTCACCGGCGTCGCCGTGGACGAACTGTCCCCCCGCGTCGACGCCATCGACCTCGACCGCCCGCTCGGCGACACCGCCGCCGTCCTTGACGAGCTGGAGGACGTCTACCTGAAGGACGCGGTCTACTTCCACCACCCGCGCTACCTCGCCCACCTCAACTGCCCGGTCGTCATCCCGGCCGTGCTCGGCGAGGCCGTGCTCTCCGCGGTCAACTCCTCCCTGGACACCTGGGACCAGTCGGCCGGCGGCACGCTCATCGAGCGCAAGCTGATCGACTGGACGACCGCGCGGATCGGCCTCGGCCCCGCTGCCGACGGGGTGTTCACCTCCGGCGGCAGCCAGTCCAACCTCCAGGCTCTGCTGCTGGCCCGCGAGGAGGCCAAGAGCGAGGATCTCGGGAAACTGCGGATCTTCGCCTCCGAGGCCGGCCACTTCAGCGTGCAGAAGTCGGCGAAACTGCTCGGGCTCGGCCCCGACGCGGTCGTCACCGTCCCCGTCGACCGCGACAAGCGGATGCAAACCCTCGCACTGGCCCGTGAGTTGGAGCGCTGCCAGGCCGAGGGGCTGGTGCCCATGGCGGTCGTCGCCACCGCCGGGACCACCGACTTCGGCTCCATCGACCCGCTGCCCGAGATAGCCGAACTCTGCGACCGCCACGGCACCTGGATGCATGTGGACGCTGCCTACGGCTGCGGGCTGCTCGCCTCGCGCAAGTACCGGCACCGCATCGACGGCATCGAGCGCGCCGACTCGGTCACCGTGGACTACCACAAGTCCTTCTTCCAGCCGGTGAGTTCGTCCGCCCTGCTGGTGCGCGACGCGGCCACGCTGCGGCACGCCACCTACCACGCGGAGTACCTCAACCCGCGCCGCGCGGTGCGTGAGCGCATCCCCAACCAGGTCGACAAGTCCCTCCAGACCACCCGCCGCTTCGACGCCCTCAAGCTGTGGCTGACCCTGCGCGTCATGGGCGCCGACGGCATCGGCGAACTCTTCGACGAGGTCTGCGACCTGGCCGTCCAGGGCTGGCATCTGCTCGCCGCCGACCCGCGCTACGACGTCGTGGTCGAACCGTCCCTGTCCACCCTCGTCTTCCGCTTCATACCGGCCGCCGTCACCGACCCGGCCGAGATCGACCGCGCCAACCTCCACGCCCGCAAGGCCCTGTTCGCCTCCGGCGACGCCGTGGTCGCGGGCACCAAGGTGGGCGGCCGCCACTACCTGAAGTTCACCCTGCTCAACCCCGAGACGACGCCGTCCGACATCGCCGCCGTCCTCGATCTCATCGCCGGCCACGCCGAGCAGTACCTGGGAGAGTCCCTTGACCGCGCTTCCTGAATCCAGCCGCATCCACGACCTCGTGGGGATCGGACTCGGCCCCTTCAACCTCGGCCTCGCCTGCCTGACCGAGCCGATCGCCGAACTGGACGCCGTCTTCCTGGAGTCGAAGCCCGACTTCGAGTGGCACGCCGGGATGTTCCTGGACGGCGCCCACCTCCAGACCCCGTTCATGTCGGACCTGGTCACCCTCGCCGACCCCACCTCGCCGTACTCCTTCCTCAACTACCTGAAGGAGAAGGGCCGGCTGTACTCCTTCTACATCCGCGAGAACTTCTATCCGCTGCGGGTGGAGTACGACGACTACTGCCGCTGGGCCGCCGGCAAGCTGAGCTGCGTCCGCTTCGGCACGACCGTCACCGAGGTGTCGTACGAGGACGACCTGTACGTCGTGAAGACCGCGGCCGGTGAGCTCCTCCGCGCCCGGCACCTCGTGCTCGGCACGGGCACGGTGCCCTACCTCCCCGAGTCCTGCCGGGACCTGGGCGGGGACCTCCTGCACACCTCCCAGTACATGCACCGCAAGGCGGAGTTGCAGGGGAAGAAGTCCATCACGGTCGTCGGCAGCGGGCAGAGCGCGGCCGAGATCTACTACGAGCTGCTGTCCGAGATCGACGTCCACGGCTACCAGCTCAACTGGGTCACCCGCTCCCCGCGGTTCTTCCCGCTGGAGTACACCAAGCTGACCCTGGAGATGACCTCCCCGGACTACATCGACTACTTCCGCGCGCTGCCCGAGGAGACCCGCTACCGGCTGGAGAAGCAGCAGAAGGGGCTGTTCAAGGGCATCAACTCGGAACTCATCGACGCGATCTTCGACCTGCTCTACCAGAAGAACGTGGCGAGCGGGGACCGGCCGGTGCCCACCCGGCTGCTCACCAACTCCTCGCTGCACACCGCCCGTTACGACGAGGGGGCGTACACCCTCGGCTTCCGCCAGGACGAGCAGGGCAAGGACTTCGAGATCCGCACCGAGGGCCTGGTGCTGGCCACCGGCTACCACTACGCGCCCCCGGCCTTCCTCGCCCCGCTGCGCGAGCGGCTGCGCTTCGACGGCCACGGCCGCTTCGACGTCGCCCGCAACTACGCCATCGACGTGACCGGGCGCGGTGTCTTCCTCCAGAACGCCGGCGTCCACACCCACAGCATCACCAGCCCCGACCTGGGCATGGGCCCCTACCGCAACGCGAGCATCATCCGCGAGGTGCTCGGCAGCGAGTACTACCCGGTCGAGAAGTCCATCGCCTTCCAGGAGTTCGCCGTATGACCGACCTGACCTTCGTCTTCCGGCCCGTCGACCCGCTCAGGGACGCCGAGCTGCTGCACTCCTGGATCACCCACCCGAAGGCCGCCTTCTGGATGATGCAGGACGCCAGACTGGAGGACATCGAGCGGGCGTACATGGAGATAGCCGCCGACGAGCACCAGCAGGCGCTGCTCGGGCTCCGGGACGGCGTCCCCGCCTTCCTCGTGGAGCGGTACGACCCCGTCCACCGGGAACTGGTCGGCCTCTACGAGCCCCGGCCGGGCGATGTCGGGATGCACTTCCTGACCCCCGCGACCGACACCCCCGAGCACGGGTTCACCAAGGCCGTCATCACCGCCGTCATGGCCCACCTCTTCGAGGACCCGGCCGTGGAGCGCGTCGTCGTGGAGCCGGATGTGCGCAACAAGGCGGTGCACGCGCTGAACGCGGCCGTCGGCTTCGTGGCCGAGCGCGAGATACAGAAGCCGGAGAAAGAGGCCCTGCTGAGCTTCTGCACCCGCGAGCAGTTCACCAAGGCGGTGTCCGCATGACCCCCGCCGAGTCCGTGGCCCATCTGTCCCCCGAGCGCTGGGCGCAGGCCAACCGGCTGCTGATCCGCAAGGCGCTCGCCGAGTTCGCGCACGAGCGCCTGATCACGCCCGAGGAGGACGGCGCGGGCTATGTCGTCCGCGGCGACGACGGGCTCACGGCCTACCGGTTCACCGCCGTGCGCCGCGCCCTGGACCACTGGGAGGTCGACGCCGGCTCGATCACCCGGCACCGCGACGGCGAGGAACTCCCGCTCGCCGCGCTGGACTTCTTCATCGAGCTGAAGGAGTCGCTGGGTCTGAGCGACGCCATCCTGCCCGTCTACCTGGAGGAGATCTCCTCCACCCTCTCCGGCACCTGCTACAAGCTCGCCAAGCACCAGGTCACGTCGGCCGAGCTGGCGTCGAGCGGCTTCCAGGCGATCGAGACCGGGATGACCGAGGGCCACCCCTGCTTCGTCGCGAACAACGGGCGGCTCGGCTTCGGGGTCCACGAGTACCTGTCGTACGCCCCGGAGACCGCGCACCCCGTCCGGCTGGTGTGGCTGGCCGCGCACCGCTCCCGCGCCGCCTTCACCGCGGGGACCGGCATCGAGTACGAGGGATTCATCCGGGCCGAGTTGGGCGAGGAGACCGTCGAGCGGTTCGGACGGACGCTGACCGCCCAGGGCCTCGACCCGGCCGACTACCTCCTCATCCCCGTCCACCCCTGGCAGTGGTGGAACAAGCTGTCCGTCACCTTCGCGGCGGAAGTGGCCCGCAAGCACCTCGTGCCGCTCGGCGAGGGCGAGGACGAATACCTCGCCCAGCAGTCCATCCGGACCTTCTTCAACACCAGCGCCCCGCACAAGCACTATGTGAAGACGGCCCTGTCCGTGCTCAACATGGGCTTCATGCGCGGACTCTCGGCCGCCTACATGGAGGCCACCCCCGCCATCAACGACTGGCTCGCCCAGCTGATCGAGAACGACCCGGTGCTCAAGGGCAGCGGCCTGACGATCATCCGCGAGCGGGCCGCCGTCGGCTACCGGCATCTGGAGTACGAGCGGGCCACCGACCGCTACTCCCCCTACCGCAAGATGCTGGCCGCCCTGTGGCGGGAGAGCCCGGTGCCCTCCCTCGCGGACGGCGAGACGCTCGCCACCATGGCCTCCCTGCTGCATGTCGACCATGAGGGCGCGTCCGTCGCGGCCGTCCTGATCGAGCGGTCGGGGCTCGCCCCCGCCGAGTGGCTGCGCCGGTACCTGCGGGCGTACTACACCCCGCTGCTGCACAGCCTCTACGCCTACGACCTGGCGTTCATGCCGCACGGCGAGAACACCATCCTGGTGCTGCGGGACGGGGTCGTACAGCGGGCCGTCTACAAGGACATCGCCGAGGAGATCGTGGTGATGGACCCGGACGCCGTGCTGCCGCCGGAGGTCGCCCGGATCCGGGCCGACATCCCGGAGGACCAGAAGCTGCTGTCGATCTTCACCGACGTCTTCGACTGCTTCTTCCGCTTCCTCGCCGCGAACCTCGCCGCCGAGGGCGTCCTCACCGAGGACGAGTTCTGGGGGACGGTCGCGGAGATCTCCCGCGAGTACCAGGAGGCGAACCCCCAACTCGCCGACCGGTTCACGCAGTACGACCTGTTCGCGCCCGAGTTCGCGCTGTCCTGCCTCAACCGGCTCCAGCTGCGCGACAACCGGCAGATGGTGGACCTCTCGGATCCCTCCGGGGCGCTCCAGCTGGTGGGCACGCTGCGCAATCCGCTGGCCGGTCGCTGACGGCGGACACCGACGGACGGGCGCCCCGGAGTACGGTCCTCCGGGGCGCCCGTTCACCTTCTTCTCAGCCGCTGGGCCAGGGCACCTGCGGCGAGTGGTAGTAGCCGATGCCGAGGGCGTCCCAGCGCGGGCCCTGGGCGGCCAGCCGTACCTTGTAGGTGTCCCAGTCGTGGGTGGCGGCGGGCGACCAGCCCAGCTCGGCCGCGCCGGGCAGCCGCGGAAAGGCCATGTAGTCGATGTCGGCCGAGGTCTTCAGCGTCTCCGACCACAGGGGCGCCTCCACCCCCTGCACCGCCGACGCGGGCACACCCGCCAGATAGGCGCCCGGGTCCCAGTCGTACGACCGCTGGACCTCCACCAGTCCGGCCCAGGACAGCCCGAGCGCGGTGTCCTTCGTGTACTTCATGTCGAGGTAGACCCGGTCGGCCGGGGACAGGATCAGCCCCGTTCCGTTGCGGGCGGCCTGTGCGACCTGCTCCTTCTCGGCCGCACTGGTGCTGTCCAGCCCCCAGTACTGGGCGAGCGCGCCCTGCGCGGGGTGGGCGCCGGTGAGCTGGTGCCAGCCGATGATCTTCTTGCCGTACTTGGCGACGATCGGCTGGACCCGGTCCATGAAGGTCACATAGTCGGCATGGCTGGTGGAGTGCGCCTCGTCGCCGCCGATGTGCAGATAGCGGCCCGGGGTGAGCGCGGCCAGCTCCTTGATGACGTTGTCCACGAAGGTGTACGTGACGTCCTTGGACACGCACAGCGAGCTGAAGCCGACCTCGGTGCCCGTGTAGCGCGGGGGCGCCACGCCGTCGCAGTTGAGCTTCGCGTAGGAGGCGAGGGCCGCGTTGGTGTGGCCGGGCAGGTCGATCTCGGGCACGACCTCCACATAGCGGGCGGCCGCGTAGGCGACGAGGTGCCGGTACTCGGCCTGGGTGTAGAAGCCGCCCTTGCCGCCGCCGACCTCGCTTGCGCCGCCGTAACTCGCCAGCCGTGGCCAGGAGTTGATGGCGATGCGCCAGCCTTGGTCGTCGCTGAGGTGCAGATGCAGCTCATTGACCTTGTACAGCGCGAGTTCGTCGATGTACCGCTCCACCTGGGCGACGGTGAAGAAGTGCCGGGAGACGTCCAGCATGGCGCCCCGGTAGGCGTAGCGGGGACGGTCCTCGACGGTGCCGCCGGCGATCCGCCAGTCCTGGTGCTGGACCGTCTTCCTCTCGACGGCGGCCGGGAGGAGCTGGCGCAGCGTCTGCACGCCGTGGAAGAGGCCGGCCGGGGCGCTCGCGGTGAGCGTGACACCGGTGGGGCCGCTGCGCAGCCGGTAGCCCTCGGCGCCGAAGTCCCCCTTCTCCAGGTGCAGTCGGATGCCCCCGGCGCCGCGCTCGGTGAGCGGCAGCGGATAGCCGGTGGAGGGCCGCAGGATGCCGGCGAGATAGGCGCCGACGCGCCGGACCTCGGCCGAGCCGTCCACACGGACGGCGGTGGCACGGGTGAGGCGGTACGGCGCTCCGCCCGGGGTGACGGAGGCGGGGGCCGGGACCACCTGGTTCAAGGGGGTGACGGGGGCCTCGGGCGGGGCGGGCGCGGCGCCGAGGGTGAAGGCACCGGCCGCCGCGACAAGCAGCAGCGAACCGAGGACGCGGGCGGTTCGGGGAGTCGTACGGTCGTTC
>NZ_MUNF01000255.1 GCF_002154555.1 Streptomyces murinus | reverse complement strand
GGGTGGGCGCTGTGCGTGGCGGGGATCGCGCTGTGCGTGGCGGGGATCCGCCGGACGCGTCAGGGGCGACCGGGGAACGCGCCTAGGCTGAGGGGCGAGGGCCGCCCGCCAGTCGAGTGAGTCGAGTGGGCGGGCGGGAAGAGAAGAAGAGGAAAGGACGGCCCGCCTTGCCGGAAGGGCACACCATTCACCGGTTGGCGCAGGACTACGCCGCCCGCTTCCAGGGCACCGCCCCCCGCGTCACCAGCCCCCAGGGCAAGTTCTCCGACGCCGCCGCCCTCCTGGACCACGCCGAGCTGACCGCCACCGAGGCGCACGGCAAGCACCTGTTCCTGCGGTTCCGCGACAGCGACTGGGTCCACATCCACCTCGGCCTCTTCGGCAAGGTCGGCTTCGGCGACGCCCCCGCGCCCCCGCCCACCGACACCGTCCGGCTCCGGCTCGCGAACGACCTGTCGTACGTCGATCTGCGCGGCCCCACCACCTGCGCCCTGATCACCGACGACGAGAAACGCGCCGTCCACTCCCGCCTCGGCCCCGACCCGCTCAGACAGGACGCCGACCCGGCGGCGGCGTACCGGAGGATCAGCCGCAGCCGTACGACGATCGCCGCGCTGCTCATGGACCAGAAGATCGTGGCCGGCGTCGGCAACGTCTACCGCGCCGAGGTCCTCTTCCGGCATGGCATCGACCCCTACCGCGCGGGCCGCGACCTCACCCCCGCCGAATGGGACGCGATCTGGACCGACCTCGCCGCCCTGATGCGCGAGGGCGTGCGCGACAACCGGATCGACACCGTACGGCCGGAGCACACCCCCGAGGCCATGGGCCGCCCGCCCCGCGTGGACGACCACGGCGGCGAGGTCTATGTCTACCGCCGCGCCACCCAGCCCTGCCACATCTGCGGCGACCACATCCGCACCGCGGGGCTCGCCGCCCGCAACCTCTTCTGGTGCCCCACCTGCCAGAAGCACTGACACTCCTTCGGGTGGGTTTACGGAATTCCGGTGCCTGAGCGAACCTGTGAACCCGAGCCCCGCACGGGGGACAAGTAGGACCTCCCGTGCCAAGGGGCCGGTGCGATGGATAGGGTCCCGAACTAATGGCAGCAGGACGAGAGACGCGCGCGAAGGCCGACACGCTCACGGCCCGGTGGAAGATGCAGTGGCACCGGGCCCGCGTCGGGCTGCGCCGAAGCGCCGTCGACTACTTCCGCGGCGACGGCTCCGACTGGATCGCCTTCGCCGGACTCCTCCTGACCATCCCGGTCTTCGCCGCCCTGACCCTGTTCGACTCCGTGTGGTGCTCCCCGGCCATGCTCGTCCTGCCGATCGTCGCCGGCGGGCTGGTGCTGCGCCCGGCCAGCCTGCTCGGCCTGTACGCGACGGCGGCCACCGCGCTGATCGTGGAGTCGGTACGCCTCGGCCCGTACACCGAGGGCCCCTCGCGGGTCACCCCGGGCGTCGTCCTGGTGGTGGCCGCCTGCGGCTTCTTCGGCCTGCTCACCGCCCAGTTCCGCAGCCGCGTCGGCGTGCCCTGGCGGCGCGGCGGCACCATGCTGTTCGACCTGCGCGAGCGGATCCGGGTGCAGTCCACCCTGCCCAAGCTGCCTCAGGGCTGGCATCACGAGATGGCGCTGCGGCCCGCCGGCGGCCAGTCCTTCTCCGGCGACTTCGTGGTGGCCGCCCGCACCAACGGCGGCCGCACCCTGGAGGTCGTCCTCACCGACGTCTCCGGCAAGGGCATGGACGCCGGCTCCCGCGCCCTCCTGCTGTCCGGCGCCTTCGGCGGCCTGCTCGGCTCCCTGCCCCCGCACGCCTTCCTGCCCGCCGCCAACGGCTATCTGCTCCGCCAGGACTGGGACGAGGGCTTCGCCACCTCCATCCACCTCGTCCTGGACCTCGACTCCGGGGACTACGAGCTGTACTCCGCGGGCCATCCACCGGGCCTCCAGCTCAGCGCCGGCACCGGCCGCTGGGAGGAGAAGTCCGCCGAGGGCCCGCTCCTCGGCGTCTACGACGGCGCCCAGTTCGACTCCGTCAAGGGCTCGCTGCGCCCCGGTGACGTCCTGATGCTGTTCACCGACGGCTTGGTGGAGACCTCCGACCGCGACATCGTGGAAGGCATCGACCGCCTCACCGGCGAGGCCGACCGCTACGTCGCCGGCGGCTTCCACGGTGCCGCCTGGCACCTCATCGAGGCCGTCGCCAAGGACGTCAACGACGACCGGGCACTCCTCCTGATCTGCCGCGAGTCCGCCGCGCACGCCCGCTGACATCGGCCGCCGAAGCCGCTTCCCGCCAGGCCTTTGTCACGGAAATTCGCTGATCCTGTGACAGACCGGACCCTGGCTCGCCCGCTCACGCCCGGGAGTTCATAATCGTAGGCGGTATGTGACATGAGCGGCAGACGCCGTGGGAGCCCATACGGGGGAGGCGACATGAAGTTCGACATGGGTGCGCAGACACTCTCGACGCTGATGCGTGACTCGCGCGGTTCCAGCGAGGATCTGGGCACGCTGATCCGGCAGTTGGTGCAGGCGGCCGAGCCGTTGGAGGGGAAGTTCAACGGCGCGGGGCGTACGGCGTTCGACCAGTTCAAGGCGCACGCGGACGGCATCACGAAGGAGCTGAACGGCTCGCTGGCGGCGATCCTGGGCGGTCAGTCCGGGATGGAGGGCGCGTTCAGCTCGGGTGACCAGGAGCAGGGCGAGAACGCCAAGTCGCAGATGGGCGCCGCCAACTTCGACGCGGCGCGGTTCTCGGGCCGCTGAGCCGCACGCGTCCGGGTTGTTCTGAATTCTTCGAGACGTTCGGTCTCTTCACGGGGAGTGGTGTGTGATGGCGGGTTCTGGTGCGGATCGCCGGTCGTACGACACGGGGGCGTCGGCGGATGTGCAGGGGAATCTCGCGGGGGTGATCGCCCAGCTGGAGTCGGTGATCGCGGCGCGGGACAAGCAGGTGAAGAAGGCGATGGCGGACTTCACGGCCGATGGCGTGGCGGACGAGTACCACGGCAAGGAGCAGCGCTGGAACAACGCGTCGCAGGAGGTGCGCAACATCATCCACCTGCTGAAGACGACGATGGAGAAGAACGACTCGACGGCGCATTCGACCCTGGCGAAGGCCAAGTCGGCGGTCGACAACATCGGTTGACCGGTAGTCGGTTCACGGCGGTCACGGGGGCCACGGGGGGTTGGGTATGACGGGCTGGGATCTGCATCCGCAGGGCATCAGTCAGGTGCTGACGACGACGGGGAAGACGGCGTCGCATCTGGAGACGCAGGCCAAGGACTTCGGCACGCATCTCCAGTCGGCGGCGTCGAGCGCGGGCACGATCTGTGCGGGCGACGGCTCGGGCGGCTCCGGCGGTCAGGGCGGTCAGGGCGGCAAGGACGGCGGCAAGACGCAGGGCGGCCTCGTGGCGCTGGCGTTGTCGGAGTACGCCGAGCACGCGACCAAGGACCTTCAGTTCATCGCGGCGCGGGCCGGTAAGTCGTTGCAGGGCGCGGTGGACGCGACGACGGCCTACATGAACGGTGACGAGGCGATGGCGGCCCAGGCGCAGCGCAAGGCGTCCACGCCCGGGGTGAAGATGCCGGGGGTCGGCAAGCAGTGATCAAGCCGGAGGAAATACCCGAGTTCACCGGTGACCTGGAGCAGCTGGAGAAGGACTACGGCTCCCTGAAGAAGGACGCCGGGCAGATCCGTTCCACGGGCGCGGACGTCCATACGCAGTTCCAGGGCCTGTCGGCGTACTACAAGGCCCCCGAGGCGGATCAGCTGTTCGCCTCGACGAAGCCGGTGTCGGACCGGGCGGACACGTTCGGGACGGATCTGGAGACGGTGTCCTCGGCACTGTCGGGGTACGCGACGGAGATCCGGCCGCTGGTGGCGAAGCTGAAGCAGCTCAAGCACGACGCGCAGACGTTCGTCGACTCGGTCGAGGACGACGACGACTGGCAGTACGACGAGGACAAGGTCAAGAAGAACAACCAGCTGCGCGACGATGTCACGGCGACGGTCGCGGCGTTCTGGGCGGCGGAGCGCACCTGCCACAACAAGATCACGGCGCTGTGGCACGGCACGCAGATGATCGCCGGTGACGGCACCGACAAGAAGAACATGTACGGCTACAGCGCGTCCGACCTGAAGGGCGCGAAGGGGCTGCCGTGGGGCGATCCGGTGGAGCAGAAGCACCACTGGTACGACGTCGGGCACTGGGCGAAGTCGTTCGTCTGGGACGGCATCGTGGTGGACGGCATCTGGGGCACGGTCAAGGGTCTGGGCACCCTGGTCGGTGTCGACGGCTGGGACGCGATGAAGACGGCCTGGAAGGGCCTGGCACAGCTGGCCACGGGTCTGGCGTTCATGAGCAACCCTGTGCTGGCGGTGGCGTTCTGGGCCACGCCGGACAAGTACATGCCGTCGTGGCTGCGTGAGTCGCGCAACACGATGAAGCAGACCGGCAAGGCGTTGCTGGCGTGGGACGAGTGGGGCAAGAACCCCGCCCGCGCGGCCGGCGGGGTCACCTTCAACGTTCTCACCGCGGTCTTCACCGACGGCGCGGGCGCCGCGGCCGAGGGCGCGGGCAAGGCGGGCGCGGTGGCCAAGGCGATCTCGTTCGCGGGCAAGGCCGGCCGGGTCATCGACCCGATGACGTACGTCATGAAGGGCGCGGGCGCCGGCCTGTCGAAGATCGGCGACATCAGCAAGGCCCTCAAGGGCGCCGGGAAGATCGACATCCCCGAGCTCCCCGACAACGCCATCACCCTGCCCGAGGGCACCGTGCACCTGCCGGACGGCACGGTCCACCTTCCCGAGGGAGCCTCGATCCCCAAGGGCGCTGTCGAACTCCCCAACGGCAGCGTCCGGTTGCCGCACGACGCACCCCTGCATCCGGCGGGCACGGACCCCCTGCACACCCCCGAGGGCGAGCCCCCGCTGTTCGCCGACGAGCACGGCAACATCGTGGACCACAAGGGCGACGTCCTGATGCACCACGACGGCGGCCCCCCGGACATCACCAACCGGCCTCAGTCCGGCTCGGACGTCCCCCACACCCCGTCCCCGACCAAGGAACCGGCTTTGGTCGGCGCGGCCACCCACGGCGCGGACCGGGCCGGCGAGCACCTCCACCTGGGCAGCAGTCTCGACGACACGGGCCGTGCCGGCGAGAGCGTCCCGACGTCACCCGGCGTCCACGCGGGCGGCGACACCCCCGCCGTCCACGCGGGCGGCGACCGAATACCCGGCGGCAACGGCCTGGGCGACCACCTGCCGGGCGGCACAGCCGACCACCTCCCGGGCGGCCGGGCCGACGGCCATACGCCGACAAACAGCGTCGACACCCATGTCCCCGACGGTGGTGCGGGCGACGTGGCACATGTCACCACGCCGGGTGACCACCTTCCGGGCGGCCACACCGGCGAACCCCACACCCCCGGCCATGACCTGCCGGGCCATGGGGGCGACAACCACGTGCCGGGCCACGGCGGCGACCAGCACACCGGTTCGGGCGATGCCGGCGGGACCGGCCATGACGGCTTCGACCACGGGGACGGATCCGGCGATGACGTGCCCTCGACCGATCACCGAGCGGACGAGGGCACCGGGCATGGCCCTCACGAGCAGCACGAGCTGTCCGTTGAGGAGCGGAAGCGGATCCAGGACGAACATGTCTGGAAGGCGAACAACGACGAAGAGTGGCGTCAGGAGAACTACGACAAGCGAGGCCACCGGCTGGTCAAGAACAAGATCGTCGATGGCGTCGAGCTGCCGATCCTGAAGCAGAGGCCCGATGGCAGCTTCATCGCCAAGTACGCCATGCCCCATGGCCCGTCCGAAACGAGATTCGGCAGGACGCCACTCGGACGCGACACCGTTGACCATGCCCACCTGCCGGACCTCGACAAGGCAGCGAAGGATCGTTTTGCCGGGATCGAGCTCTCAAGGGCGGAGAAGGCCCATGAGGAGAACCCCTCCATCGCGACGGAGACGGCGCTCTCTGACGCACGGGATTCCTTCCACGCTCAGGTCGGCGACGTGTCGAACAACAGCAAATTGGGCGAGCGGCTCGGAGAAGCGGCGGCCCGGCACCACGTCATGCCGAACTTGTTCCCGGATGCCGAGTGGGTTGACGATCTGCCCAGGACATCCAACGGCGCCAATATGCTCGACGATCTGTACAAGCTCGGTGACGACGGGGGCTACGTCGCTGTCGAAGAAAAGGCGCCATCCGCCAGTCTGG
The DNA here is from genome assembly GCF_002154555.1 of Streptomyces murinus. Taxonomy (GTDB): domain Bacteria; phylum Actinomycetota; class Actinomycetes; order Streptomycetales; family Streptomycetaceae; genus Streptomyces; species Streptomyces murinus. The sequence continues at coordinate 40,583 of NZ_MUNF01000255.1, read as the reverse complement.
AGTGGCGCGAGGGTGTCGGTGAGATGGCCCAGGGTATGAGAGTCAAGCAGGGCACCAAACCGTACCTGCATACTATTTTCACCCTGATGTGGAGGCGAGGCGGGAGAGACAGAGAGCTCGCCGAGGCCCTCTTCGACGCAATGGACGAGGGGAAGCTGCACTACGTGCTGGTGCAGGCGAAGGAAAACACCGGATCCTATGCTGGTTCCGTACTGGAGCATTTGAAGATATAGGGTAGGAGATTTTCAGTGGTAACGCGTGTTTCTCGTCATGACTTTCCGGTGGACGAGATTCGGAGGGACATGGAGTCGCTGGTCGCGAGCACGAAGCGGGTGATCGACCGGCTGGAGCGATCCGAGATGTCGCGCGCCCGGGCTCTGGAGGTCACGCTGACCGTGGCCAAGTGCCGCTGTGCGGAAGACCCGACTGCCGAGAAGTTCGGGACATGGGAAGCGTGGGTCACAGCCATGCAGGTCGGCTCCGCGCTGTTCACATCCGCGATCGGGTCCGAGGGGCCTGTCCCCTGCCGTATCGGAGTCGACGGCGAGGTCCGCCACCTTCCCGCCACCGGCCCGCAGTTCTACCTGAACGCGGGCTCGTGGATCACGTCGTGGTACCTGGCGACCATCTGCCGCGACAACGCTCGTCTTGCGCAACTGGCCGGTATTCCGTTGTCGTTCCTACGCCAGTCCGGTTCGGAGTTCGACGGGTACGTCTACGACTGGGTCGAGGCTCTCCAGAGCTTCTGGCACGGCCGGGCGGACGTCATGTGGGACAAGGTGGTCGCCGCTGTCAACGGGACCGACCCCGCCGTGGCACGGATCGCTGACAAAGATCTCCTCCTCAAGATTCTTTATCCGCCACTCGAACTCTTCCACCTGTACCAGCGCCAGGAGGCTCAACGGTTCAACGAGAGTCTGGTCAATGCCCTCAACTGGCACAAGGAGTACTGGACCGCCACTGAGGAGCGTGCCCAGAGCAGCGACGGCCTCGTGGCACTGGCCCCGCTCGCCCTTGCCTGCATGGCCCGGGACGCCGGCTTCCCCATCGATGTCGAATCCGAGTATCTCCCGAAAGAACTGCTGGAGTTCGGCTGGGTGGGCGAAGTAGATGCCTGAAAGATCAAGCATTTCAAGGCTGTGAGCCTGCGCGAGAAGGCATGGGAACCGAGACGGCGCATGCCTCGCTGACAGGAGCAAGCGCGTGCCATGATCTGATTCAGGGCCGGTTCTGCCATGGTTAGGACATGGAAAGGTTGGACCTGTGAGGGCCGAACTGCCATGGGTCGTATTGGATCGGTTGCGAAGCGTTTCATGGTATGGCGACTGGGACGTTCGACAGCTCACACCCGCCCTCTGACGCTGGTGATGCGCGAGTACATGCCCGCGCTGCCCCCCCCGTAGCGAAGAGGGATGACTTGGCCGACCTTCCGGATCCGTACGAGCCTTTGCTGCTCATGTATGAGCGCGGCGGCTATTCGATCGAGGAGTTCATCGACCTCTACGGAGTCATGATCCCGTACGGAAACTTCGAATCCAACCTCCATGCCGAGCCATTCCGCACCCTGGAGCCCAGCACGCTCGCGGACGGACAGCCCCTCCGGCATGGCCGCCCATGCAGCGTTGGCCATTCACTGCCTCGCCTACGGCGGTGGTATCCCGATTGAGGTGGAAACGGACTACTTGCCCGAGCGCCTGCTTGAACGCGGCTGGTTGGGCGAGTTCGGTGCGCACGGTTGTGAGTATCCGCAGCGCGAGACGGCCAACGGCTCGAGAAGGTTCGATCAGCTCCGGCGGGACAAGGACGGGCACCTCGTCATCGTCGAGGCAAAGAGTCCTGACGCGAGACTCGACTGGCGCCACGGCAACGGTTTACAAGACAGCGGAACCATAGCTAAAACAGGGGACCATGGAGTGCGCACTGTCTTCAGTACGCTGGGGCCGAGCTCAAGTATTTCAAGATTTTCTAAGGAGAACGCGTTGGCCGCGTTCATCGACCGCCCCCCTTTTCCAACGGGGAACGCGGAAAAAGGCATCGCCGTGCTCCAGCAGAACACCCAAAAGTTGATCGACGGTCTGGAGGCCGACTCCATCGACCTGGGTGACGCCGGGCGCATCACACTCACCCTGGCGCAGTCGCGCTGCCTCCTGGACCCGGAGGCAGCGATATACCCCACCTGGGACGCCTGGGTGACCGCGATGCAGATCGGTTCCGCGGTCTTTGCCGCCGCGGCTACCACCGAGGAGCACGTGCGGTGCCGCATCGCGCACAAGGATCGCGTCCTTCGGGCCACCGGTCCGCAGTGGTACGTGACTCCCGGCTCCTGGACAACCGCCTTCTACCTGGCCGCGATCTGCCGGGAAAGGGACAGGATCACCGCCCTGTGCCAGGTGCCGATGTCGCTGCTGCGGGAGAACAGCTCGCGCTGGGAGGAGTACCACTACGCGTGGATCGAGACCTTGCGGGCCTACTGGCTCGGAAGCCAGGGCCTCGGTGAGAAACTGGTCGCCGCGGTCGACGGCACCGACCCGAAAGCCGTCGCCGATCCGGAGACGGTGAGCAAGTTGCTGTACCCGCCGATGGAGATGTTCCACCGACTCATCCGCAAGGACCACGCAGGCTTCAACCAAGCCCTCGCCAACGCCCTCCAATGGCACAAGGAGTACTGGAGCGAGGAAAGCCGGACCTGCCAGGCCTCGGGCCTCGTCGCGCTCGCCCCACTCGCGATCGCCTGCTTCGCCTACGACGCCGGCATCGCCATCGAAGTCGAGTCCGACTACCTGCCCATCGCCCTCCTCGAACGCAACTGGTGCGGTGAGTTCCCCACGTAGAAAACGACACTGACCTTCCGTCTCGCGAAGCGGAGGCCGGATCCGAGGAGATCGAATGGTCACCCGCATCCCCCGCCATGAGTTCCGCACGGACAACGCGGGGGAACTCATGGCGCCGGTCGACAAGAACGCCAAGGACGTACTCGACCACGTCGAAACCTCGGAGGACGACCGCTATGACGCCCTGTCCGCCACGCTCGCCGTCGCCAAGTGGCGCTGTCTGACGAACCCGACGGCCGGTGAGTTTCCGACCTGGGAGGCGTGGGTCACGGCCATGCAGATCGGCTGCGGGCTCTTCGCCGCCGGTACGGCCGCCGAAGGGCCCGTGGCCTGCCGGGTCGGCAGCGAGGGCGGGGTGAAGAACCTCCCCGCCACCGGGCCCCAGGACTACCTCCACGCGGGTAACTGGCTCACCTCCTTCTACCTCGCGGTGATCTGCCGTGAGAACGGCCGGGTCGAGCAGCTGGCCCAGGTGCCGGTCTCCTTCCTGCGCGCGTCCGGTGCGGAGTTCGACGAGTACGTCTACGCCTGGGTGGAAACCCTCCAGAACCTCTGGTTCGGGCGGCGCGAGGTCTGGGACACCCTGGCCACCGCCATCGACGGCACGGCCCCCGAGGCCGCCCCGATCGCCGGGCAGGAACTCATGCTGAAGATCCTTTATCCGCCGCTCGAACTCTTCCACCACTATCTGCGGCGGGAGGCCGGGGAGTTCAACGCGACCCTGGCCGACGCCCTCACCTGGCACAAGGAGTACTGGGCGGCGAACGAGGCCCGGTCCCGCAGCGGTGAGGGCCTGGTCGCGCTCGCTCCGCTCGCCGTCGCGTGCATGGCCTACGACGCGGGCATGCCGGTCGACGTCGAGTCCGAGTACATTCCGCGGGCCCTGCTGCGGCGGTCCTGGGTCGGCGAGTACCAGACCTGAGCCGCGTGCCCCGCGCGCTCCCCGAGGGCGCGCCGCATACGCCTCAGCCTCCTGGGTATGCCGGATCCGCGGAGGATTCCCGGTTGCGTCCGTGAATCCGGGTGACCCGGCTGCGCCGCCCCCGCGTTCATGTTCTATCTTGCACGGGCAAAGTGAGGGGGACTCTGTATGCCGTACGACGGGCTGCCCGAGGCGCCGGGCATGACGCTCGCCGAGGTCGAGGCCGTCGCGTGTGCCGCGTACGCCGCGCAGCGGGACAAGGCCGGGCGCCCCTACGTCGAGCACCTACGAGCCGTCGCCGAGGGCGTACGGGCTCGCGGTGGTGACGATGAACTCATCGCCGCCGCCTGGCTGCACGACGCGGTCGAGGACGGCGTGCTCGGCGAGGAATGGCTGGCGGCCGCCCCGCTCACCCGGCGCACCAAGGACGTCGTACGGGCCGTGACCAAGCGGCCGGGCGAGGAGCCGCGGGCGTACGCGGAGCGGATCCTGGCCACCCCGGGCGCACTGCTGGTCAAGGCGGCCGACCTTGCGCACAACGCCGACCCGCGCCGACTGGCCGCCCTCGACGAGCCCACCGCACGGCGGCTGACCCGGAAGTACGCCGCCATGCGCCAGCATCTCGGCCTCACCTCCGACGGCGCCAGGGCCTCCGCCCCCACCACCTCCGACGACTGACCGACGATCGACGACCGACGATCGACCCAGAGAACACAGGCACGGGGACCAACTCAATGGCACGGGACTACGACAGCCAACTGCTGGAGTCGGTGGCGGTACGCCGGCGCCGGATGCGCGACGCCCTGCTGTTCGGCGCGCAGCGCGCCCGGCGCTCGACGGACGAACGGCTCGGCAAGGTGTTCGCGGGCATCGCCATCGCGGCCGTACTGTGCGCCGGCTGCGTCGGATGGTCCTTCCTCCAGGCCACTCTCGCCCAGCAGAAGCAGCAGCAACAACAGCAACAGCAGCAGTACGGCACCCCCTCCGCACAGCCGTCCTCGGCATCCTCGGCCTCGACTTCGCGATGATAGGTTCCGGTGAGTGGTGAGCACAGCAACGACGTCCCGAACGCAACTGAGCCGGGTCACGCTGGTCGGTGAGCGTCGACGTGCCGACATCGTTCTGCCGTCGGACACTCCGATCGGCCAACTGCTGCCCGACATACTCCAGGTGCTCGACGACCGGGCCGCCGCACGGCCCATGACCCGGCAACTGGTCACCTCCGACGGCTCGGTGCTGCCGCACGACGCCACGCTGTCGTCGGCCGAGGTGCCCGACGGTGCCGTGCTCCAACTGGTGCGCGCCCATGCCGCGCCGCCCGCGCCCGTCGTGCACGACGTCACCGACCAGGTCGCCGACGACCTCGATCTGCGCGCCTGGCGCTGGCGGCCCGCCGCCCGCCGGGCCAGTGCCGGGGTGGCCACCGTCCTGTTCACCGTGGCCGCGGCCCTGCTGGCCCGGCGCGAGTTCGCGCTCGAGTCCGTCGCCGTCGTACTCGCCGTCGTCACCGTCGTGTTCCTGGCGGCCGGCGCGCTCGTCGCGAGGATCGGCGACGGCAACCGGGGGCTCGCCACGGCGCTGCTGTTCGCCGCCGGGGGACTCGGAGTGCTCGCCGCCTGGACCGCCGCCGACGCCCACGGCTGGTCCGGACCGGCCCGGCTGGCCGGTGTCGCCGCGGCGCTGGTGCTCACCCTCGCGCTGCTCGCGTACTCCTCCCCGTTCGGCCGCGGCGCGCTCATCGGGGCGGGTGCCGGGGCCGGTATCACGCTGGTGTGGGAGGCGGTCGCCGCCGTGCAGGACCGGCCGGACCGGCTCGGCGCGGTGATGGCCGTGTTCTCCGTCGTACTGCTCGGACTGCTGCCCCGGCTCGCGCTGATGGCCTCCGGACTGACCGGACTCGACGACCGGCGCTCCGCGGGCGCGTCGGTCAGCCGTCACCAGGTCTCCAACGCGCTCGCCGCGACCCACCGCGGGCTCGCGCTGGCCACCATCGCCACCGTCGCCTCGGCCGCCGCCGGAGGCTGGCTGCTGACGTCGGCCGGGCGGCCGACGGTGTGGACGATCACCCTCACCTCGCTCACCGCCGTCGTACTGCTGTCCCGGGCCCGGGCCTTCCCGCTGGTCGCCGAGGTCGTGGCGCTGTTCGGCGCGGCCGCGCTGCTCGTCCTACGGCTCGCCGTGGAATGGACGGACCACGCGGGCGGCGCCGGCCCACTGGTCCTGCTGTGCGCTGCCGGCGCGCTCCCGCTGCTGGCTCTCGTGGCCCAGCCGGCCGAGCATGTGCGGGTGCGACTGCGGCGGGTCGGCGACCTGATCGAGTCCGTCGGCCTGATCGGGCTCTTCCCGCTCGCCGTCGGGGTGTTCGGCATATACGGGCAACTGCTCGACAAATTCTGAGGCCAGGGCAGGAGTGAAGGGCGACATGCCGAACGGGGACAACTGGCAGGGCGATGTGCTGCGGGAGCTGAGGGGCGGCGCGCCGCAGCAGCCCGTGCCGGAGCAGCCGCTACCGGGGGCCGCTGTCCCGGAGCAGCCGGGCAGACCCGTGCAGGGACCGGCGTACAGCCACCCACCGCAGCAGCCGCCCACCGATGCGCCGGCTCACCACCGGCAGCAGGAACACACCGCCCGGCAACAGCGGCCGGTCGATGCCGCGCGGCGCGCCACCCCCGACTCCCGGCCGGTGCTCGACAAACGGCTCGCGTCCGCCGCGCTCAAGCCACGCCATGGCGAGGCGTTCGCCGCGCGTGCCCTGCGTGCCGTACGCCGCACCGTCTCCTCCTCCGCGGCCCGCGAGGTCGCCGGTGCCGCCGCGACCGCCGAAGCGCTCCAGCAGGCCGTCACCACCGGCCGCCAGATCGCGGTGACATCCATCCGCGGTGGCTCGGGCAAGACGACCGTCACCGCGCTGCTGGGCGCCACCTACGCCCACTACCGCCAGGATCCGGTGCTCGTCGTCGAGGCCGACCCGGCGCTCGGCTCGCTGCCGCTGCGGGTCGGGGCCCAGGCGCTGCGCTGGACCACCGGCGACCTCGCCGGGCTGGTGGAACCGCAGATGTCGCTGCTCGACGTCACCGGATACCTGGTGCAACTCCCCGGCAACGCCTGGCTGTTGCCCGGCAGCCAGGGGCAGGTCGGCGCCATGCTCGACACCAAGGCCTACGAGCGGGTCATGGTGTCGCTGCGCCGCTACTTCGGGGTGACCGTCGTCGACTGCGAGACCCTGCCCGCCGAGGTCGCCCGTACCGCGCTGTCCGCGGCGCAGGCCCGGGTGCTCACCGTGCCCGCGACGTTGGAGGGCGTCGCCAGCACCCGTGCCGTCCTGGAATGGATGCGCAACCTGCCCCGGCACGTGCTGGCCTCCACCGTCGTCGTCCTCACCGAGGTCGCGCCGCACTCCGGCCTCGACCTCCGCAAGGCCACCGAGGAACTGACCGCGGCCGGGGCCACCGTGGCGGTCCTGCCCTACGACCGCCACCTCGCGGCCGGCGGCACCATCCGCACCGAACTCCTCGCCCGGGCCACCCGGGACGCCGTCGCCCGGCTGGCCGCGGAGGTCTTCCAGCTCTCCCAGAAGCAGCGCTGACCGTCCGACAGGAAGGGCCACGAGGAACTCGAGGACGAGGCAACGAAGATGAGCACCCGACTGATCCACCGCCCGGCACGCACCACCCGGCCGCCGGCCGCGCCCGAGCCGCGCACCATAGAGGCGCCGCCCAACCTGCCCGAGGGCAAGGCCGGTTCCGTGCTGCACTCGCTGCTGCCCATCGCCGGTGTCATGTCGTCCGTCGTGATGATGACCGTCGTGCGCAACAGCCAGTTCGCCGGGCTGGGCGCGATCATCCTCGTCGTCACCCTCACCGGCTCCCTCGCCATGGCCTTCTCCCAGCGCGGCAAGGCCCAGCGCACCCGCCGCACCCAGCGCGAGGCCTACCTCGCCTACTTGGAGGAACTGCGCGAACAACTGGCCGAGGAGGAACGCGAACGGCGCGCGAGCGCCCAGGTGCTCAATCCGCCGCCGGACGCGCTCTACGACATCGTGCGCGACCCCGCCCGCCTGTGGGAGCGGCGCCGCACGGACGGGGATTTTCTGCGGGTACGGGTCGGTACCGGCCGGATGCCGGTGCGCGATCTGAAGATCGCCCAGCAGGGCTCCTCCGTGCTCACCCCGCCCGACCGGTTCATGCTCAACGAGGCCTCCGCGCTGACCTCCCGCTTCGGCACCGGCTCCGAGCTGCCGCTCACCGTCCCGCTCGACCGCGTCGGCGACATCAGCGTCATCGGCCCGCGCGAGGACACCCTGCGCGTCGTGCGCGCGCTGTTCCTCCAGATCGCCGCCGCCCACGCGCCGGACGACGTGGCGCTGGCCGTCGCGGCACCCGGCGACCGGCTGGCCGACTGGGAGTGGGCCAAGTGGCTGCCGCACATGCTGGACCCCGAGCAGTTCGACGGCCCGGTCGCCGCCCGCCGTATCGCCCCCTCGCTGCCCCAGCTCGCCCGGCAGATCGGCGCCGAGCTGCGCCGCCGCGCCTCCTACGCGGCCGAGGTGCGCCGCGGCCTGTCCGACAAGGACGCCCTCGCCATGACCTCCCGGCTCCTCGTCGTCGCCGACGCGCACGGTGCGGACGCCGTCGACCTGCCGCGACCCGATGACGCGGTCGGTCTGCGGGACATGGGTGTCACCGTGCTGCACCTGCTCGACGAACGGGTGCAGGAGCCCGGCAGCGTCGGTGTGCGGATCACCGTCGACGGCGTCCGGATCCTCATCGAGGACCTGCGGGAGGACGAGCCGATCAGCGCCAACGGCACGGTCGACGAGGCCGGTACCGCGCTCGCCGAGGGGCTGGCCCGGATGCTCGCTCCGCTGCGGCTGTCCGCGGAGTCCCTGGTCGACGCCCCGCTGACCGGCCCGGTCGACTTCGCGGAACTGCTCGGCATCGACGACGTCGCCCGGCTCGACCTGGACCGGTTGTGGGCGCCGCGCGGTGAACGCGCCTTCCTGCGCGTCCCGATCGGCGTCGGCGACCGCCACGAACCCGTGCTCCTCGACCTCAAGGAGTCCTCCGAGCTGGGCATGGGCCCGCACGGCCTGTGCGTCGGCGCCACCGGCTCCGGCAAGTCCGAGCTGCTGCGCACCCTCGTCCTCGCGCTGGTCGCCACCCACCCGCCGGAGGATCTCGCGCTGGTCCTCGTCGACTACAAGGGCGGCGCCACCTTCGCCCCCTTCGCGGGCCTGCCGCATGTGGCCGGCGTGATCACCAACCTGGAGAACCAGGCCGGTCTGGTCGAACGCGTCCATGCCTCGCTCGCCGGCGAGGTCAAGCGGCGCCAGCAGGTGCTCAAGGAGGCGGGCAACGTCGCCGACATCGGCCACTACGCCGCCCTCCGCGCCGAGCGGCGACCCGATCTCGATCCGCTGCCGCACCTGTTCGTGGTGATCGACGAGTTCGGCGAACTGCTCACCGCCAAACCGGACTTCATCGACCTGTTCCTGTCCATCGGCCGCATCGGCCGCTCCATCGGCGTCCATCTGCTGCTGTCCAGCCAGCGCATCGAGGGCGGCAAGCTCAAGGGCCTGGACACCTATCTCTCGTACCGGCTCGGCCTGCGCACCTTCTCGGCCGACGAGTCCCGTACGGTCCTCGACACCACGGACGCCTTCCATCTGCCGCCGCTGCCCGGCTTCGGCTACCTCAAGGTCGACACCAGCCACTACGAGCGGTTCAAGGCGGGCTACGTCTCCGGCGGCTACCGCGGCCCCGTCCAGCGGGAGACCGAGGACACCGGGCCGCTCGCCCTGGAGTACCCGGCGTACAACTCGCTGGGCCAGGAGGAGAGCACCGGGGCCGAGGAGCCGCAGATGCGGCGCCGGGAGACCGGGCCGACCGAGATGGGCGTCATGGTCCGGCAGATCGAGGACTCCGGCACCGCTCCCGTGCGCCAGATCTGGCTGCCCCCGCTGCCCGACGCCGTCGCCCTCGACCAGGTCGCAGGACCCGTCGAGGTGGGCGCCCGCGGCATGCAGCTCGCTCGGCGCCGGGGTCCCCTCCAGGTCCCCCTGGGCATCCTGGACGACCCCACCCGGCAGTGGCAGGGCCAGTGGTACCTGGACCTCACGATGGCGGGCGGTCACGCGGCGGTCATCGGCGGCCCCCAGTCCGGCAAGACCACCCTGCTGCGCACCCTGGCCCTGTCCCTGGCACTCACCCACACCCCGCAGGAGGTCGGCGTCTACGGCCTCGACCTGGTCGGCGGCGGCCTCCAGGCGCTGTCCGTCCTGCCGCACGTGGGCGGGGTGGCCGGCCGGGCGGACCGGGAGCGGTGCGCCCGCACCATCGACTCCGTGCGCGGCATGCTGGACCAGCGCGAGGAACTGTTCCGTCTGCACAACGTGGACTCCCTGGAGCAGCTGCGGACCCTGCGCGCCGCGGGACGCGTCCCCGAGCTGGCCTCCACGGAGATCGTGCTGCTCATCGACGGCTTCGGCGCCCTGCGCGACGACTTCGAGGAACTCGACGACGCGGTCGGCGACATCCTCAGACGCGGCAGCGGCTACGGCATCCACGTGGTCGCCGGCATGCTCCGCTGGAACGATGTGCGCATAGCCGCCCAGTCCCAGTTCGGCACCCGGGTGGAACTGAGGCTGAACGACGCCGGCGAGTCCAGCATCGAGCGCAGGCTCGCCCAGACCCTCTCGCCCGAGGAGAAGGGCCGCGTCCTCACCGACGGCAAACTCTTCGCCCAGGTCGCCCTGCCCCGCGCCGACGGCGTCGCCGACACGGCCGACCTCGGCGCGGTCCTGGAGCGCACCGCCCGTACGATCCGCGCCACCTGGACCGGTGAGACGGCCCAGCCGGTCAGGGTGCTGCCGCACCTCCTGGAGCCGCACTTGCTGCCCGGACCGGCGGCCGAACCGCGCCGGGTCCCGATCGGCCTGGACCAGACCCAGCTGGCGCCGGTGCTGGTCGACCTGTTCCAGCACGACCAGCACCTGCTGATCATGGGCGACAGCGAGTGCGGCAAGACCAACCTGCTCAAGGTCGTCGCGGACGCCCTGATCGACCGCTACAGCGAGGACGAACTGGTCTTCGGCATCATGGACCCGCGGCGCGGGCTGCGCGGCGCCGTCCCGGAGGAGTACCGGGGCGGCTACGCCTACAACGCCAAGCTGTGCTCGGCCCTGTCCGCGGGCATCGCCACCGAACTGGAGAAGCGGATGCCCGACGAGAGCGAGGGCGGCGAGGACCTGGAACCGGGCAACTGGGGGTCGGGCCCGCGGATCGTGATCCTGGTCGACGACTACGACGTGCTCACCACCGCCGGACAGCAGCCGCTCGCGCCCTTCCTGCCGTACATTCCCTCGGCCCAGGACATCGGCCTGCACTTCGTCCTCACCCGCCGGGTCGCCGGCGCCTCCCGCGGCCTGTACGAGCCGCTGCTCCAGAGCCTGCGCGAGTCCGGTGCCTCGGCGCTGGTGATGGCGGGCGACCGCAGCGAAGGCCAGCTCTTCCCCGGTGTGTACGCGGGCCGGCAGCCGCCCGGTCGCGGTGTCCTGATCCGCAGGGGCGAGCCGAACCGGCTGATCCAGACCGTGTACGCGGGCAACAGGTAGACCAGGCAGAGGACGGAAAACCCATGACGAAGGACGTCGTCGCTCTCACCCGGAACATGCCCGACCCGCTCAGCGTGCTCGCGGCGCTGCTCGCCGGCGGCCCGGACGTGCTGGCGGGCGCTGAAGGGGACGGCGCGGTGGTGCAGCTCTGCGACGAGCAGGGCCGCCCCCTGGTCTCCGTCGAGGCACCCCTGCTGGTGCAGGTCAGGGGAGAGGCGCGGCGGCTGCTCGGGGCGAGCGAGCCGGAGGTGCCGTACTGGTGGACCGAGGCCCGCGCCACTACCGGCGTCAAGCAGGCCGAGGAACTCGCCGGGTCCTTCGCGGCCCGTATCGCCACCCTGGTCGGCGGCACCGCCTGGCCGCGGGAGGCAGCACGCTCGCTGGCGGTGGTCAAGACCGACGGGATACGCGCGGTGCCGACTCCGGCCGCGGCGCAGCCCGCCGTGGACGTGCTCACGGACCGGGTCGCCGTGGTGATCCAGGACCGTCCGGTGGTCGCGATGACCGCCTGGCTCTCGGATGCCTTCCGGGCCGTCGCCGAAGCCGAACTCGGCCTCCAGATCGTCACCCCCGCCGGCACGCGGCTGTCCCCGGCGGTCCGCAACAACCTGCCGGGCTGGCCCTCGCGCTGGGTGGTGCAGGACGAGAAGGACGGCTACTACGACGGCCTGTCCGGAGCGGTGCTGCACTGGGACAACGGCATGTTCGCGCCGGTCGCGTCCCCCGACCCGGAGGCCACACGGGAGGACCCCCGCACCCCGATGGCGGACTCGTTCGCCCCGACGACCGCGGATGACGGCGAACGCCAGCTGGCCGTGTCCTTCCGGGCGATCCACCCGGCGGACGAACGGCTCGTGCTCGGCGGCGCGCTGGAGGCCGTATGGCGTGAACTCACCGGTGAGCCGCCGGCCGGCTGGGGCACCGAGGAGCCCGCCAACCTGCCGTGGTCAACGCGCCAGTTGACGGATGTGGCGTACGAGCGTGCCCCCCGGCCGACCTGGCTGGTGGCCGTCGGCAGCCCGGAGCGCCCGGGGCTCGCGACGGTCCGGATCAGCCGTACCGAGGGCGGTGTCGAGGAGGACGTCACACTGGCGTTCGGCTACGGCCCGGGCGAGGAGATACCGACGGACACCGAGGTGATCCGGGCGGCCGAGGTCCTCGCCACCCGGCACGACCTCCAGTCGATGCTGGTCCAGGTCCGCCGGGCCCGCCGTGACCTGTCCGTACCCCCGCGCTTCGAGGGGCCCGGCGTCCCGTACGCCTTCGTCCTGGGTGCCGACGAGGTGCGGGAGATGCCCGGCGACCGGGCCCGGCGCACGCCGTTGCCCCAGCCGCCGCGCGAGCTGGGCCCGAAGCGCCGTCCGGCGTTGTACTACCCGTTCCCGGGCAACCCTTCGGACCTCTCGGGATGGGCGGACTTCGAGCGCCTGATGAGCCACCTCAAGGGGCTCTGAGGCGCCTCTTCCGGGTGCTTTCGGGACTGGGCCGGGTGCCCAGTCCCGTCTCCCGGCCCTCAGACGCCCGCCTTGACCGGCTCCCGTTCCTTGCGCTGCCGTTCGCGGGCCAGTTCGGTGGCGTCCTGGACGAAGGCCCAGGCCATCTTGGGCTCCATGGCGAAGCGGAACACCCGTTGCACCGGCTTGGTGCACAGGACGGTGACGGTGGCCACCGCGAGGACGGTGACGACGGCCGAGCCGTAGTCGCCGTAGCGCTGGGCGATGTCGAAGCCGCCGAGGAAGAGCACGCTCTTGATCACGAAGCCGTGCAGCAGATAGCCGTACAGGGTGCCCGCGCCGAGCGCCGTGAACCAGGTGCGGCGGCCCGGCACCCAGGCCAGGAAGCAGGCGGTCAGCAGCACCGCGCAGCCGAACATGGCCAGCGTCATCAGCGGCCCGATCCACCACGGGGCGCCGAGTTCCTGGGCGGCGTTCTGGCGGTAGAACCAGTTGTCGTTCATGTGCGGCGCGGTCCACCAGCCGATGGCCAGGGCCGCCGCGAACACCGGCAGCGACAGGATCCGCATCCGGCGGGTACGCATCAGCGTGAAGTGCTCCGGCCTCAGCAGCAGTCCGAGGACGAAACACGGCAGGAACTGGAGGATGCGGCCGAAGTCCAGGCTGCCGTCCACCCCCGGGGTGACCGATCCGATCATGGCGAGGCCGAGCGCGATCGGCAGCGGCCAGCGCACCAGCTTCCACAGCGGGCTGGTCATCCGCCACACGAACAGCGCGAGCAGGAACCACGTCAGGTAGTACGGCGAGAAGAGGTTGATCGGGCCGTCCATGTGACCCGCGTACCGCTTGAACAGCGAGTAGGCGAGCTGGAACAGCACATAGGGCACCGCGACGCCGGTGACCAGGCGCTTCACCCGGTCCGGGCGCATGTCGAAACTGCGGGAGAAATAGCCGGAGATGACGATGAACGCCGGCATGTGGAACGTGTAGACGACGTTGTACAGGTCTTCCAGCGCCCGGTGGTCCGTCTTCAGCGGGGACCAGGAGTGCCCGATCGCCACCAGGGCGATCGCCAGGTACTTGGCGTTGTCGAAGAACGGATCGCGCTCTTTGCCGGGTCTGACTGCCTTCGCCTGCTCCTCCTGCGCACGCTGCGGGGCACGCGGTCCGGGCACTCCCTCCGCCGGCGACTGTGCCGGGGGGAGCGGCCGTGGGTTCTGGCCGGGGGACGAGGCGGCGTCAAACATCTCAGGCACCCTAGCGTCGTCGGCGGGATTTCGTAAAACCCCCCTAGTCATTCCTGGTTATCCCCTTCGTATGCCCCGGGATTTCCCGAACTTGCCTCCACCGCACACGTGATGATGCACACACAGAGGTCCACCGTTGGCCCCTGATGTACCGATTCATCCCCAATAATTGGGGCATACCGCACCTCGGCGCCCTCCCGGCGTCGTCAAGGTGTCATCAATTCGAATTACCTGCACACGAGATGTGTGGACACCGAAACGAACGCGCACAATTACGGCCGGAGTCCCGCGCGCCCGTCCATCGAATTGCAGTGCGGTGCGTCCCCCGAGCCGGGACGGCCTGTCCGACATCCTGTCAGCGGCCGCATGGAGCAGGCCTGTTGGTGGCACGATGGTTCTGGCGGGGGTGCGGGCCGTACTCCCGGGCCGGCAGAGGGACCGACCGAGGGTTGTGATCAGTTGTGGCCATTTCGCTGTCCGTAGTGGTGCTGTTGGCGGTCATCCTGGTGGTGCTCATAAGAGGGAAGAGCCTCAAGGCGGGACCGGCCCTCGTGGCTGTGCTCTTCGGCTTCTTCCTGGCCTCCAGCGGCATGGCGCCGTCCATCCAGCGGTTCCTGAACTCGATAGCGGACTCGATCTCCTCGATCAAGTTCTGACCGTCGAACGATCACGTTCCGACCGTCGGACCCCGACGAGCCGGCACCCCCGGTGCCGGCCGCCGCCCGCGGCGCGGGTACCGCCGGGCGCGGGTACCGCTAGTGGTACAGGTGCCGCTGCTCGGCCGGCTGCCGGCTGATGAACACCAGGCGGTCGAAGTCCACGGCCACCCCGCGCAGCAGCAGGTCCACCAGCGCGCGCGCCGAGGACGCGTCGACGGGTGCCTCGCCGAACAGCGCCCGCCGGTACACCACCGACGCGAGCAGGTCCACGAACAGCTCGGGATCCACGTCCGGCTGGAGGTCCCCGCGCTCGACGGCCCGCCGCACCGCGACCGCGGCGGCCGCCCGGCCCGGCTGTACGAGGCTGCGCAGCAGGTACTCATGAAGGCCGGGGTCGGCGGAGCAGTCGGCGATCAGCGGCGCGAGCACCCCGGCCGGCAGCCGCTCGTGCAGCACCTCGGCGAGCAGCCGCACACTCTGGTGCAGATCGCAGCGCGTGCAGCCGTTGTCCGGCGCGGGCGGCACGACGAGGACCGAGGCCAGCGCGTCGATCACCAGGCGCTGCCGCTGGGGCCAGCGGCGCCGGATCGCGGCCTTGCTGGTGCCCGCGAGGGCCGCCACCTTCTCCAGCGCGAGCGAGCCGTAGCCGTCCTCGTGCAGCAGCCGTACGGTCGCCGTCAGCACCGCCGCGTCGATCGCCGGGTCCCTGGGCCGGCCGCCGGCCGCCGGGCTCACGCGGCGGCGTCCTGGGGGTACCAGCGCAGCTCCACGGTGTTTCCCTCGGGATCGCGCACATAGACCGACTGGGCGGACCCCCGGGCGCCCCACCGCGGCACGGGCCCCTCGATCACGTCGAAGACGCCGGAGCCGATGACCTCCTGCCAGTCCAGCGGGTCCACCACCAGGCAGATGTGGTCGACATTGGACTCGCCGCGCGGCCGCTCGAACAGGTCGATGACGGTGGTGGCGCTGACCCGTACCGACGGGAACGACACCTTTCCGGCCCGCCACTCCGCCACCCGCTCACCGGCGAGTCCCAGCGGCCCGGTGTAGAACGCCAGTGCCCGCTCGACGTCCGAGACGTTGAGCACCAGGTGGTCGAAGTCCTTGATCCGCATGATGATTCCCCCTGCTGTGGCCGTTCCCAGTTATGTTCCGTACCGGTGCGGAACATAACTCATGCATGGCGGAACGACAAAGGCCCAGGGAGAGGAAACAACCTCTCACCTGGGCCTTCGGCATCCAGAGCGGGCGACGGGAATCGAACCCGCGTAGCTAGTTTGGAAGACTAGGGCTCTACCATTGAGCTACGCCCGCAGTGCTGCGCCGCAGGTCGAGGACCGCGGCACTCAGGCATCGTAGCGGGTCGTCCGCCGCTTGGGCCAACACGTCCGATCACCGAACACCACGCGCCCCGCCTCGAAGAATGCGGCCGACGCGGGCCGCCGGGCCATGTACCCTACGTCTCGCACACAGACGGGGTGTGGCGCAGCTTGGTAGCGCGTCCGCTTTGGGAGCGGAAGGCCGTGGGTTCAAATCCCGCCACCCCGACCATCGATCGGCCCTTTCGCCGAGTCCTTCGCCGCGTCCTGGTCGAGTCCTGGCCGAGTTCCGGCCGCGTCCGCCGGCGGCGCCACGAAGATCGCCTTTTGGGGCGCCGAACGCGTGCGGTTACTATGCAAGCTGCACGCCCGTGTGCCCGGCCCTCACGGCCTACGTACTCCTCCGGGCGGCGAATCCGCCGGACCTGTCTGGCTCCGGCAGAACCCAAGCAGTCAGCCACAAGGAGACCGAACCGTGAAGAGCGCCGTGGAGACCCTGAACCCGACCCGGGTTCGGCTCACTGTCGAGGTGCCCTTCGAGGAGCTCAAGGACAGCCTCGACGCGGCGTACAGCAAGATCAACCAGCAGGTCACGGTGAAGGGCTTCCGCAAGGGCAAGATCCCTGCCCGCGTCATCGACCAGCGGTTCGGCCGCGGTGCGGTCCTGGAGGAGGCGGTCAACGACGCGCTTCCGAAGTTCTACACCGAGGCGGTCAACGAGGCCGAGCTGAGCCCGCTGGGCCAGCCCGACGTCGACATCACCGAGCTGAAGGACGGCGAGACGCTGAACTTCACCGCCGAGGTCGACGTCCGCCCGGCCCTCGAGATCCCGGACTACTCCGGCATCGAGGTCGAGGTCGACGCCATCGAGGTCACCGACGAGGACATCGAGAAGTCGGTGGAGCAGCTCCGCGAGCGCTTCGCCTCCACCGCCCCGGTGGAGCGCGCCGCCGAGGACGGCGACGTCGTCACCATCGACCTGGAGGCCAAGGTCGACGGCGAGGTGCTGGAGGACGGCATCGCCAACGGCGTCTCCTACACCATCGGCTCCGGCGAGCTGCTCGACGGCATCGACGAGGCCGTCAAGGGCCTGTCCGCCGGCGAGGAGGCCACCTTCACCTCCGAGCTGAAGGGCGGCTCCGCCGCGGGCAAGGAGGCCGAGGTCTCCGTCAAGGTCACCCAGGTCGCCAAGCGCGAACTGCCGGAGCTGGACGACGAGTTCGCGCAGCTCGCCTCCGAGTTCGACACGCTGGACGAGCTCAAGGCCGACAGCCGCAAGCGCCTCGCGAACATGAAGGAGTTCGACCAGGCCACGCAGGCCCAGGAGCGCGTCCTGGAGAAGCTCCTGGAGCTGCTCGAGGTCCCGGTCCCCGAGAAGCTGCTCGAGGACGAGGTCAACACCCGTAAGCACAACCTTGAGCACCACCAGCTCGGCCAGATGGGTCTGACCCTCGACAAGTACCTGGAGATCCAGGGCAAGACCGCCGAGGAGTTCGACGCCGAGACCCGCGAGGCCGCGGTCAAGGGCATCAAGACCCAGTTCGTCCTGGACGAGCTGGTCAAGAAGGAGCAGCTGAACGTCAACCAGGAGGAGCTCACCGAGCACCTCATGCGGCGTGCGGCCTCCTCCGGCATGTCCCCCGACCAGTTCGCCCAGGCCGTCGTCGAGGGTGGCCAGGTGCCGCTCCTCGTCGGCGAGGTCGCCCGCGGCAAGGCCCTGGCCGTCGTGGTCGAGGCCGCCACGGTGAAGGACACCAACGGCGAGATCGTGGACCTCGGCGACGAGGACGAGGAGACCGAGGCCGCCGAGGCCGAGGCCGCCGAGGAGACCACCGAGGCCTGAGCTGCCCCACGGCACCTCTGACGCTCGTACGACGGGCCCCCGGGACTTTCCCGGGGGCCCGTCGGCGTACCGCGGCGCGGCCGGCCGGCCCGGAAGCCCGCCGTCGTACCGGCGAGGACAAGCCATTCCCGCGTACGACCCGCACCCGGCACCCCGCTCCGCACCCGGCGGAGCGCTACGCCCCCGGCGAACAGTCGCTACTCCGGGATTCCCCGAACGTGCCCGAGCGTTAGGGTCCATGAGTACGGGGGCAGGGGAGTCTCCTGAAACCCCCGAACCTCCGGCAGGACGACTGAGACGGCTCGGCGCCGTCGTGAGACGACCAGGTGGATACGTGACGAATCTGATGCCCTCCGCCGCCGGCGAGCCCTCCATCGGTGGCGGCCTCGGCGACCAGGTCTACAACCGGCTGCTCGGCGAGCGGATCATCTTCCTCGGCCAGCAGGTCGACGATGACATCGCCAACAAGATCACCGCTCAGCTGCTGCTCCTTGCCGCCGATCCGGACAAGGACATCTACCTCTACATCAACAGCCCCGGCGGCTCGGTGACGGCCGGCATGGCGATCTACGACACCATGCAGTACATCCCGAACGACGTGGTCACCATCGCGATGGGCATGGCGGCCTCCATGGGCCAGTTCCTGCTCACCGGCGGCGCCGCGGGCAAGCGCTTCGCCCTGCCGCACGCCGACATCATGATGCACCAGGGCTCCGCGGGCCTCGGCGGTTCGGTCACGGACATCAAGATCCAGGCCGAGTACCTGCTGCGCACCAAGCACCGCATGGCGGAGCTGACCGCGCTGCACTCCGGCCAGACCTTCGAGACGATCACCCGGGACGCGGACCGTGACCGCTGGTTCACCCCGGAAGAGGCCAAGGAGTACGGTCTCATTGACGAGATCATCACGAACGCCTCGGGTGTTCCGGGAGGCGGCGGCACCGGTGCCTGACCGGCCCGGCCATGCCACGCACCGCCACCACCCACGCCCCCAGAACGCCACCAGGACGGTGAACATCCCATGAGCAACTTCCCCGGCGCGGCCAGCGGCCTGTACGAAGGGCCCCGGCCCGACGCGCGCTATGTGATCCCGCGCTTCGTCGAGCGCACCTCCCAGGGCGTCCGCGAGTACGACCCGTACGCGAAGCTCTTCGAAGAGCGCGTGATCTTCCTGGGCGTGCAGATCGACGACGCCTCCGCCAACGACGTCATGGCGCAGCTGCTGTGCCTGGAGTCGATGGACCCGGACCGGGACATCTCGATCTACATCAACAGCCCGGGCGGCGACATGACCGCCCTGACGGCGATCTACGACACGATGCAGTTCGTGAAGCCCGACATCCAGACGGTGTGCATGGGCCAGGCGGCCTCCGCCGCGGCCGTGCTGCTCGCCGCCGGCACCCCGGGCAAGCGCATGGCGCTGCCGAACTCCCGGATCCTGATCCACCAGCCGGCCGGTTCCAGCGGCCGCGGGCAGCTCTCCGACCTGGAGATCATCGCCAAGGAGTTCACCCGGATGCGCGAGCAGCTGGAGAACATGCTGGCCAAGCACTCGAACCAGCCGCTGGAGAAGGTCCGCGAGGACATCGAGCGCGACAAGATCCTCACGGCCGAGGAGGCGCTGGAGTACGGCCTCGTCGACCAGATCATCTCCACCCGCAAGCTGAACAACGCCGACGTCCGCTGACGCGGAGCGGCGCGCTCTCAAGCCCCCCACGGCAGGGCTCACGGCAAGTGAACCCTGCCAAGGGGGGCCCGAACATCGGGCCCGGCAAGGTACCGTCGGACATAAGGCAGCACCAGGAGCCGCTGGAACGCAGTGTCCAGGCGGCTCCCAGGCGAAGGGGAAGCACACCGTGGCACGCATCGGTGACGGCGGCGATCTGCTCAAGTGCTCGTTCTGCGGCAAGAGCCAGAAGCAGGTCAAGAAGCTCATCGCAGGGCCCGGTGTGTACATCTGCGACGAGTGCATCGATCTCTGCAACGAGATCATCGAGGAAGAGCTGGCCGAGACCAGCGAGGTGCGCTGGGAAGAGCTGCCCAAGCCCCGCGAGATCTACGAGTTCCTCGAGGGCTACGTGGTCGGCCAGGAGGCCGCCAAGAAGGCGCTGTCCGTCGCGGTGTACAACCACTACAAGCGGGTCCAGGCGGGCGAGAACGGCGGCGCGAGCGGCCGTGACGACGCCATCGAGCTGGCGAAGTCCAACATCCTCCTGCTGGGCCCCACGGGCTCCGGCAAGACCCTCCTCGCCCAGACCCTGGCACGCATGCTGAACGTGCCGTTCGCCATCGCCGACGCGACCGCGCTGACGGAGGCGGGCTATGTCGGCGAGGACGTGGAGAACATCCTCCTCAAGCTCATCCAGGCCGCCGACTACGACGTCAAGAAGGCCGAGACGGGCATCATCTACATCGACGAGATCGACAAGGTGGCCCGCAAGAGCGAGAACCCGTCGATCACCCGGGACGTCAGCGGCGAGGGCGTGCAGCAGGCCCTGCTGAAGATCCTGGAGGGCACCACCGCCTCGGTGCCGCCGCAGGGCGGCCGCAAGCACCCGCACCAGGAGTTCATCCAGATCGACACGACGAACGTGCTGTTCATCGTGGGCGGTGCCTTCGCCGGTCTGGAGAAGATCATCGAGTCGCGGGCGGGCGCCAAGGGCATCGGCTTCGGCGCGACGATCCTGTCCAAGCGCGAGCTGGAGGCCAAGGACGTCTTCGAGGACGTCATGCCGGAGGACCTGGTCAAGTTCGGCATGATCCCCGAGTTCATCGGCCGGCTGCCGGTGATCACCTCGGTCCACAACCTGGACCGCGAGGCCCTGCTGCAGATCCTGGTCGAGCCGCGCAACGCGCTCGTCAAGCAGTACCAGCGCCTCTTCGAACTCGACGGCGTGGAGCTGGACTTCGAGCGCGAGGCCCTGGAGGCCATCGCCGACCAGGCCATCCTCCGCCAGACCGGCGCCCGCGGCCTGCGCGCCATCATGGAGGAAGTCCTCCAGGGCGTGATGTACGAGGTCCCGTCCCGCAAGGACGTCGCCCGCGTCGTCATCACCGCCGACGTGGTCCTCTCCAACGTCAACCCGACCCTGATCCCCCGCGACGCCCGGGGGCGGGGTTCGGGGGAGCAGAAGACGGCGTAACCAGCCGCCCGAACGACGCCGAAGGGGCCCCGGTCATCAGACCGGGGCCCCTTTCGCGTGCCTGGGGGCGGACGCCAACGGGCCTACGCCCCCGGGTGGTTACGTCGGTTACGCCTTGACCCGCACGTCGTTGCGCAGCTTCGCCGCCAGTTCGGCGGTCTCGTCCAGGGAGCCGGACTGGCCGGAGGCGAGGGAGGCCACGCTGTAGTCGGACACGAAGGCGACGGTGCTGTGGTCGCCCCAGATGCACATCGGCATCTTGAAGCTCTTCGGCATGCCGGAGGACGAGGACGAGGAATCGGTGTTGTCGATCTGCGCCACCTGGCACTTCATGACGCCGTTGGAGAACCCGGCCGGGTGCACGGTCTCCGGGCTGCCGAGCATCTTGCCCTTGGTGGTGGAGTCGCTCTGGTCCTTCGACGACTCGGTCTTGATCTTGGCGAACATCGCGTCCACCACGGCCTCGGGGTTGTCGATGGTGCCGTACACCCCGCTGAAGGACAGACCCTTCTTGGTCAGCCCGGTGCCGGTCTCGTAGCTGGAGCTGACCTCCGTGGGGTTCTGCACGCCCCACTTCTGGAAGTCCGACTTGTCGGAGTCGCTGAGCCCGTCCGAGGACCCGTCCGAGCCGTCCTGCTTGGTGTAGGTCCCGTTGATCACCGTCGCCGGCGTTATCAGCTTGTGCGCGCCGTCGTTCGCGACGGTGCTGCTGCCGTCGCCGCCGCCGAGCAGGAAGACCGCGCCCACCACGATCGCCGCCACGACCACGACCGAGCCGATGATCAGGCCGGTCTTCTTCTTGCCGCCACCCGGCTGGGGCGGCTGCGGCATGCCGCCGTACGGCTGCTGCTGGCCGTACGGACCGGGCTGCTGCGGCATCCCCGGCTGCTGGGGGTAGCCGTACCCCGGCTGCTGCGGCGGGGCCTGCTGGGGGTAGCCGTAGCCGGGCTGCGGCGGGGCCTGCGGCGGCTGTCCGTAGGGGCCGCCCTGCGGCTGCTGACCGTACGGACCCGGCTGCTGCGGCTGCCCGTACGGACCGGGCTGACCCGGCTGTCCGTAGGGACCCGGCTGCTGGGGTGGCTGGCCGTACGGGCCCGGCTGGTTGTTGCTCATCTCTGGGATCCCCCTAGGACGCTTATATGTCCCTGACATCCTGAACCAGGCCGAAGAACCGCAGGGCACCGGGGGCGGCACCGTTACAGAACAAACGCGTTTCGGGACCGGCCCGTGACCCCTCTAAACTGACCCCTGTGACCGAGAACGCTCAGCAGCAGCCATCCGCGCCCGACACCGAACTGCCGACCCAGTACGCGCCGGCCGATGTAGAGGGGCCGCTGTACGAGCGCTGGGTAGAACGGGGGTACTTCGAGGCGGACGCGAAGAGCGAGAAGCCGCCGTACACCGTCGTCATCCCGCCGCCCAACGTCACCGGCTCCCTCCACCTGGGCCACGCCTTCGAGCACACGCTCATCGACGCCCTGACCCGCCGCAAGCGCATGCAGGGCTACGAGACCCTGTGGCAGCCCGGCATGGACCACGCCGGCATCGCCACCCAGAACGTGGTCGAGCGCGAGCTCGGCAAGGAGGGCAAGTCCCGCCACGACCTGGGCCGCGAGGCCTTCGTCGAGCGCGTCTGGAAGTGGAAGGGCGAGTCCGGCGGCCAGATCTCCGGCCAGATGCGCCGCCTCGGTGAAGGCGTCGACTGGTCCCGTGAGCGCTTCACCATGGACGAGGGCCTCTCCCAGGCCGTCCAGACCATCTTCAAGCGCCTGTACGACGACGAGCTGATCTACCGCGCCGAGCGCATCATCAACTGGTGCCCCCGCTGTCTGACGGCCATCTCGGACATCGAGGTGGAGTACCAGGACGACGACGGCGAACTTGTCTCCATGAAGTACGGCGAGGGGGACGACGCCATCGTCGTCGCCACCACCCGTGCCGAGACGATGCTCGGTGACACGGCCGTCGCCGTCCACCCCGAGGACGAGCGCTACCAGCACCTGGTCGGCAAGCTCATCAAGCTCCCGCTGACCGACCGCTCCATCCCGGTCGTCGCCGACGCCCATGTCGACCCCGAGTTCGGCACCGGCGCCGTCAAGGTGACCCCGGCGCACGACCCGAACGACTTCGAGATCGGCCAGCGCCACGACCTGCCGTCCATCACCGTGATGGACGAGCACGCCGTGATCACCGTGCACGGCCCCTTCCAGGGCATGGACCGCCTGGAGGCCCGCTCCGCCATCGTGGCCGCGCTGCGCGCCGAGGGCCGGATCGTCGCCGAGAAGCGGCCGTACGTCCACTCCGTCGGCCACTGCTCGCGCTGCAAGACCACCATCGAGCCGCGGCTGTCCATGCAGTGGTGGGTCAAGGTCGGCCCGCTCGCCAAGGCCGCGGGTGACGCGGTCCGCGAGGGCAAGGTCAAGATCCATCCGCAGGAGATGGAGAAGCGGTACTTCGACTGGGTCGACAACCTCCACGACTGGTGCATCTCGCGGCAGTTGTGGTGGGGCCACCGGATCCCGGTGTGGTACGGCCCCGAGGGCGAAGTCGTCTGCGTCGGTCCCGGCGAGCAGCCGCCCGCCGGCGAGGGCTGGCACCAGGACGCCGACGTCCTCGACACCTGGTTCTCCTCCGGCCTGTGGCCCTTCTCCACGCTCGGCTGGCCCGAACAGACCGAGTCGCTCGCGAAGTTCTACCCGAACTCCGTCCTGGTCACCGGCTACGACATCCTCTTCTTCTGGGTCGCCCGGATGATGATGTTCGGTCTGTACGCGATGGACGGCACCCCGCCGTTCCACACCGTCGTCCTGCACGGCATGGTCCGCGACCAGTTCGGCAAGAAGATGTCGAAGTCCTTCGGCAACGCGGTCAACCCGCTGGACTGGATGGACAAGTACGGCAGCGACGCCCTGCGCTTCACGCTGGCCCGCGGCGCCAACCCGGGCGTCGACGTGCCGATCGGCGAGGACTGGGTCCAGGGCTCGCGCAACTTCGCCAACAAGATCTGGAACGCCACCCGCTTCGCGCTGATGAACGGCGCGACGGTCGAGGGCCCGCTGCCCGAGGCGTCGAAGCTCTCGGCGACGGACCGCTGGATCCTCTCCCGCCTCAACTCGGTCGTGGCCGAAGTCGACGCGCTGTACGAGGACTTCCAGTTCGCCAAGCTGTCGGACGCCCTCTTCCACTTCGCGTGGGACGAGGTCTTCGACTGGTACGTCGAGCTGTCCAAGACCGTCTTCCAGGCGGGCGGCGAGCAGGCCGAGGTCTCCAAGCGGGTCCTGGGTGAGGTCCTGGACGTCACCCTGAAGCTGCTGCACCCGGTGGTCCCGTTCGTCACGGAGACGCTGTGGACGACGCTGACCGGCGGCGAGTCGATCGTCATCGCCGAGTGGCCGACCGACAGCGGCTTCCGTGACGCGGCCGCCGAGCAGGAGATCTCCGCGCTCCAGTCCGTGATCACCGAGGTCCGCCGCTTCCGCGCCGACCAGGGCCTCCAGCCCGGCCAGCGGGTCCCGGCCCGGCTGACCCTGGACGGCACGGCGCTGGCGCCGCACGAGGCGGCCATCCGCCAGCTGCTGCGCCTCCAGCCGGAGGGCGACTCCTTCACGGCGACGGCCACCCTGCCGATCGCCGGCGCCGAGGTCGCGCTCGACCTCTCCGGCACGATCGACGTGGCCGCCGAACGCAAGCGCCTCGCGAAGGACCTGGCCGCCGCCGAGAAGGAAAAGGCCCAGGCCACCGCCAAGCTGGGCAACGAGGCCTTCCTCGCCAAGGCCCCGGACAACGTGGTCGACAAGATCCGCACCCGCCTCACCAAGGCGGAGAACGACATCACCCGCATCCAGTCTCAGCTGGAGAAGCTGCCGGCAGCGTGAGCCGTTTTATGCAGGCCGAGGGCCCCGGTACCGGTGAGGTGCCGGGGCCCTCGGGCGTCTTCAGGGCCGGGAAGCCGCCGGAAGCGTAAGTCGTTTTGCGCTGCCGACCGCTCTCGTGCCGACGAGGCGCCGGTTTTCCGGCGTTTCTGGTGTCGGGATCCACCCGGAGCCTGCGTCGGCTCGGCGCCCCGGTGGGCGCTGACCCCGGTGAGGCGCCGGGATTTCCGCCCCCTCAGAGGCTGAGAAGCCGCCGGGAGCGCAAAACGTTTTGCGTTGCCGAAGGCCCCGGTACCGATGAGGTGCCGGGACCATCGGTGCCCTCAGGGGCGCGGGGAACTGCGCGACAAGCCATGGGGGGCCCGCGGCCGGGTGTGACGATCAGCCGCCTTCGAACCGGCGCCGCAAGCCTCTCAGCGCCTCCGTAGACTGATACCCGTGAGCGACCTCCCGCACGAGAACGACCAGCCCGATCCCCTCGACCCGTTCGAGGAGATCATCGAGGCCGAGACCGACCGCGACCCCGACCTCGCCGTCATCGAGGCAGGCAGCCGTACCCTGCGTACCCAGGGCGGCGCGCCGGGGGCCGATGTGCCCGCGCGGCCCGAGGACCCGGAAGTCGACAAGGCGCTGCGCGAGGTCGAGGCGGAGCTGGCGACCCGCTGGGGCGAGACCAAGCTGGAGCCCTCGGTCAGCAGGATCTCCGCGCTGATGGACGTGCTGGGCGACCCCCAGCGCTCGTATCCCTCGATCCACATCACGGGTACGAACGGCAAGACCTCCACCGCCCGCATGATCGAGTGCCTGCTCGGCGCCTTCGAGCTGCGCACCGGCCGCTACACCAGCCCCCATGTGCAGTCGATCACCGAGCGGATCAGCCTGGACGGCGCCCCGGTCGCCGCCGAGCGCTTCATCGAGACGTACCAGGACATCAAGCCGTACATCGAGATGGTGGACGCCGCCCAGGAGTACCGGCTGTCCTTCTTCGAGGTCCTCACCGGCATGGCGTACGCCGCCTTCGCGGACGCGCCGGTCGACGTGGCCGTCGTGGAGGTCGGCATGGGCGGCTCCTGGGACGCCACCAATGTGATCGACGGCGATGTCGCCGTCGTCACCCCGATCGGCCTGGACCACACCGACCGCCTCGGCGAGACCACCGGCGAGATCGCCGGTGAGAAGGCCGGCGTCATCAAGCAGGGCGCCACCGTCATCCTGGCCCAGCAGCCCGTGGACGCCGCCCAGGTGCTGCTGAAGAAGGCCGTGGAGGTCGACGCCACCGTGGCCCGCGAGGGCCTGGAGTTCGGCGTCGTGGCCCGTCAGGTCGCCGTCGGCGGACAGATGCTCACCCTGCGCGGCCTCGGCGGCGAGTACCCCGAGGTCTACCTCCCGCTGCACGGCGCCCACCAGGCGCACAACGCGGCCGTGGCGCTCGCCGCCGTGGAGGCCTTCTTCGGCGTCGGCGCCCAGCGCGCCGAGCCGCTGGACATCGACACCGTCCGCAAGGCGTTCGCCGCCGTCTCCTCGCCGGGCCGCCTGGAGGTCGTACGACGCTCTCCCACCGTCGTCCTGGACGCCGCGCACAACCCGGCCGGCGCCGAGGCCGCCGCCGAGGCGGTGCGCGAGGCGTTCGACTTCACGCGGCTGATCGGCGTGGTCGGCGCGAGCGGCGACAAGAACGTGCGCGGGCTGCTGGAGGCCTTCGAGCCGATCTTCGCCGAGGTCGTCGTCACCCAGAACTCCAGCCACCGCGCCATGGACGCGGACGAACTGGCCGCCATCGCCGTCGAGGTCTTCGGTGACGAGCGGGTCCAGGTCGAGCCGCGACTGCCCGACGCCCTGGAGGCCGCGATCACGCTGGCCGAGGAGGAGGGCGAGTTCGCGGGCGGCGGTGTGCTGGTCACCGGTTCCGTCATCACGGTCGGCGAGGCCCGGCTGCTGCTGGGCAAGGGCTGAGGAGTCCGACGTGCGTACGCTCTGTTCATCCACGCTGATCGGCGAGTTCTTCGTCATCGGTTTCGCCGGTCTGGTCGCCATGAAGGACCCGAGCCTGTCGGTCTCCACCGTCTGGCTGGTCAGCGGCATCGCCATGGCCCTGTGTGTGCTGCTGTGCGGCATGGTGACCCGGCCCGGGGGCGTCGCCCTCGGCTGGGCCCTCCAGATCGCCCTGATCGCCTCCGGTGTCTTCGTGCCGACCATGTACTTCATGGGCGTGGTGTTCGCCGCCCTGTGGTGGGCTTCGGTGCACTTCGGGCGAAAGGTGGACGAGGCCAAGGCCCGGTTCGCGGCCCAGGCCGAGTCCTCGGCTGACGCTGCGTAACGGGCGCCCGGATACGCCCTGTAGCCTCGTCCCACCGCACACGTCCCACGCGTAAGGAGTCCCCTCGTGAGCCAGCGCACCCTCGTCCTGCTCAAGCCCGACGCCGTCCGTCGCGGCCTGACCGGCGAGATCATCAGCCGTATCGAGCGCAAGGCCGGCTGGCAGATCACCGCGCTGGAACTGCGCTCCCTGGACCAGGACACGCTGGAGCAGCACTACGGCGAGCACAAGGGCAAGCCCTTCTACGAGCCGCTGGTCGCGTTCATGTCCTCCGGTCCGGTCGTCGCCCTGATCGTCGAGGGCGAGCGGGTCATCGAGGGCGTGCGCGCGCTCGCCGGTCCGACCGACCCGATCGCCGCCCAGCCCGGCTCCATCCGCGGCGACTTCGGCGTCATCGTCCGGGAGAACCTGATCCACGCCTCCGACTCCGAGGAGTCCGCCGAGCGCGAGGTGAAGATCTTCTTCCCGGGCCGCGCGTAATACCGGCGATAGAGGGAACGGGCGCCCCCGAACGCCCGTCTCCACAAGCGGGGCGGCCCGCCATCTGGTGACAATGGCGGAGACCCTCGCGCAGTGTTCGTGCAGGCGCGTTTACGATGGAAGCCTTCACGTCACAGCACCCGCCTCGCCTGCCTGACATGCCCTCAAAAGCTCAGGAAGGCCAGATGAATCCGGATGGGGAACTCAATGTCGTTCATCGGCCGTGACATGGCTGTCGACCTCGGGACCGCCAACACGCTGGTGTACGTCAGGGGTCGCGGAATCGTACTCAACGAGCCGTCCGTCGTCGCGATCAACACCAACACCGGTGGCATCCTGGCGGTCGGCGCCGAAGCGAAGAAGATGATCGGCCGGACGCCGGGGAACATCGTGGCGGTCCGGCCGCTGAAGGACGGCGTCATCGCCGACTTCGAGATCACCGAGCGGATGCTGCGCTACTTCATCCTGAAGATCCACAAGCGCCGGTATCTGGCCCGCCCGCGCGTCGTGGTCTGTGTGCCCTCGGGCATCACGGGCGTCGAGCGCCGCGCGGTCATCGAGGCCTCCACCCAGGCGGGCGCCCGCCAGGTGCACATCATCGAGGAGCCCATGGCCGCGGCCATCGGCTCCGGCCTGCCGGTCCATGAGGCCACGGGCAACATGGTGGTGGACATCGGCGGCGGCACCACGGAGGTCGCGGTCATCTCCCTCGGCGGCATCGTCACCGCCCAGTCGATCCGGGTGGCGGGCGACGAGCTGGACAACGCGATCATCCAGTACATCAAGAAGGAGTACAGCCTTCTCCTGGGTGAGCGCACCGCCGAGCAGATCAAGATCACCATCGGTTCCGCGTACGCACTCGACTCCGACGAGCACACCGAAGTCCGCGGCCGGGACCTGGTGTCCGGGCTGCCCAAGACCGTCGTCATCTCGGCCGCCGAGGTCCGCAAGGCGATCGAGGAACCGGTCAACGCGATCGTGGACGCGGTCAAGACGACCCTCGACAAGTGCCCGCCGGAGCTGTCCGGCGACATCATGGACCGGGGCATCGTGCTGACCGGCGGCGGCGCCCTGCTGCGCGGCCTGGACGAGCGGCTGCGCCGCGAGACCGGTATGCCGATCCATATCGCCGAGGACCCGCTGGACAGCGTGGCGCTCGGATCCGGAAAGTGCGTCGAGGAGTTCGAGGCGCTCCAGCAGGTTCTGGACGCGCAGCCGCGTCGATGACACGGCGCATCGATTCCGCCGTACGAGACGTTCTCCTCTCGTACGGCGGATCGTTGATATAGAGGCATAAGCTCCCCCAAATGGGCCGCTTGGATTTGCGCCGCACCTTTCGCGCTTTTTCCGGGGGTCCGACGAATTCCTACTTGAGGAAGGGCACGGCCGCCGCACGTGAGGGACACCAAAGAGAGCCGGCTGCTCCTGGTCCTGCTGATCGCCGTCGCGTTCGCGTTGATCACCGTGGATATCCGAGGGGGCCGGAACTCCCCGGTCGACGGTGCCCGGCAGGCCGCGGCCACCGTGTTCGGCCCGGTGGAGGACGGACTGTCCTCGGCGGTCGACCCGGTCGGCAACGCCGTCTCCGCGATCCGCGACTCGGGCGAACGGCACAGCAGGCTCGCCACGCTGGAGAAGGAGAACGCGGCCCTCAAGGCGAAGCTCGGCAGCGACGACCGCAGCCGCAGCCGTCTCAACCAGCTCGACAGCATGCTGAAGCTCGCCGGTGAGGGCCAGTACGGCATCAAGGGCGCCCAGGTCGTTGCCATAGGGTCGGCGCAGGGCTTCTCCTGGACCGTCACCATCGACGTCGGCGCGAGCGACGGCATCAAGCGGGACATGACCGTCCTGAACGCCGACGGCCTGGTCGGCCGGGTCACCACGGTCGGGCCCGACACCTCCACCGTGCTGCTCGCCAACGACCCGGACTTCACCGTCGGCACCCGGATGGAGGGCAGCGACGAACTCGGCTTCGCCTCCGGGCAGGGCGACCGCCCGCTGCGCGTCCAACTCCTCAACGGCAAGGCCGAGGTGAAGAAGGGCGACCGCCTGGTCACCTTCGGCTCGGAGTCCGACAAGCCGTTCGTGCCGGGGGTTCCGGTCGGTGTGGTCTCGCGTGTCGACCCCTCCGGCGGCGGTTTGACCCGCACCCTGTACGTCACCCCGTACGTCAGCTTCACCAAGCTCGACATCGTCGGCGTGGTCGTCCAGGCGCCGAAGAAGGACCCGCGCGACGAGGTCCTGCCGAGCAAGCCCAGGCCGGTCCCGACGCCCACGGTGACCGTCACGGTCACCCCGTCCGCGGGCGCGAACCAGGACGGCGGGCAGAGCGATCAGTCGCAGAGCGACCAGTCGCCGTCCGACCCGTCCCAGACCGACGAACCGCAGACCGACGAGCAGCCGTAGGAGCTCAATCCCCATGCGTGTCAACCGGATCCTGCTCTCCGTGCCGCTGGTCGTGGTCGCCCTGGTGATCCAGGTGAGCGTCCTCGCCCGCCTCCATCTGCCGGGCGCCGTCCCCGATCTGCTGCTCCTGACCGTCCTCGGCCTCGCTATGGTGTACGGCCATGTCGGCGGCGCCCTCGTGGGGTTCGCGGCCGGTCTGCTGGCCGACCTGGCCCCGCCCGCGGACCATGCGGCGGGCCGCTACGCCCTGGTGCTCTGTGTGACCGGCTACTTCGCCGGGCTGGTCAAGCCGGAGAACGGCCGGCTGAGGTCGGCGACCGGCCCGATGGCCGTGGTCGTCGCCGCCGCGATCGGCTCCACGCTGCTGTACGCCGGGGTGGGCGCCCTGGTCGGCGACACCGCCGCCCGCCATGTCGGGCTGCCCGGACTGCTGTTCTCGGCCGCCTTGTACGACCTGCTGCTGGCCCCGTTCGTGGTGCCGGCGGTGATGTGGCTGGCCCGCCGCTGCGACAACGATCCGCTGGCCGAGACCACCGCCACCAGCGCCAAGGCGGCCGACATCTCCTCGGGCTGGCTGTCCTCCGGCACCGGGCTGCGCATCGGCAGCCAGCGCGGCGGCCTCGGCGCGCTCAAGGCCAAGGCCCGCACCCGCTCCGCCCGGGTCGGCCGGATCAAGGGGGTCAAGCGGCTGTGAACGGTTGCCGGACCCCCGGAGAGCCCGGGCCATGCACATTCACTCGTACGGGTCGGCTTTCGCGGAACGCGGGCTCACAGACTGATCGTTCATCATTCGTACGCGCGCGGTCCGGTCGCACACACGCGCCGCGCGTCCGGACGTCCGTGCGCTGAGAGGGGGAGCAGCCCGCAGTGACCAACATCCCCGAGACCGGCCGGACCCCACGGGTCCAGATCCGGCTCGTCGTGATCCAGATCCTCGTCCTCTCCCTGCTCGGCACGCTCGGCGGCCGGCTGTGGTACCTCCAGATCCGGGAGGGCGCGCAGTACCAGAAGGAGGCGTCGGGCAACCACGTCCAGCAGGTCGTCCAGCCCGCCGTGCGCGGCGAGATCCTGGACGCCCGCGGCGTGCCCCTCGCGGACAACGAGACCCGGCTGGTGGTCTCCGCCTCCCGTACCGATCTGCTCAAGCAGAAGGACGACGGCAAGGCGGTCCTGGCCAAGCTGGCCGGGGTCCTCGGCATGTCGACCGAGGACGTCATGCAGAAGGTCCGCCTCTGCGACGCCAAGACCCCCCAGCCCTGCTGGAACGGATCGCCGTACCAGCCGATCCCGATCACCGACAAGGCCACGCCCCGCCAGGCCCTGCAGATCCGCGAGCGCTCCGAGGACTTCCCCGGCATCACCGCCGAGCCCGAGGCCGTGCGCCGCTATCCGAGCCCCGGCAAGTCCAACACCGCGCAGGTCCTCGGCTATCTCTCGCCGGTCACCGACGACGAGATCCAGAAGGCCAAGGACACCAGCTCGCCCTATCTGCGCTCGGACATGGTCGGCCGCTCGGGCCTGGAGCGGGAGTACGACAAGGAGCTGCGCGGCAAGGCCGGCGTGACCCGCTACGAGGTGGACAATCTCGGCCGGGTCATCGGCAAGGCCAAGTCGGACGCGGCCGAGCCCGGTTCGAACGTGGTCACCAGCATCGACTCCCGCGTCCAGCGCGTCGCGGAGTACGAACTGGACAAGGCGATGAAGGCCGCCCGCACCCAGTTCGACTCCATCACCGGTGAGAACTACAAGGCCGACTCCGGCGCCGTCGTGGTGATGGAGGCCAAGACCGGCCGCATCGTCGCCATGGCCTCGGCGCCCACGTACGACCCGAACGCCTGGGTGGGCGGCATCTCCGCCAAGGACTACAAGGCCCTCACCGGCAAGAACTCCGACTACCCGCTGCTCAACCGGGCCATACAGGGTCAGGCGGCGCCCGGCTCGACCTTCAAGGTGGTCTCCACGGCCGCCGCCGTCCAGGCGGGCTACGCGTGGGACGGCGGCTACCCCTGCACCAGCGACTACCGGGTGGGCAACCAGATCTTCAAGAACTTCGAGGGCGAGAACTTCGGCGACATCTCGCTGGGCCGCGCCCTGGAGGTCTCCTGCGACACCGTGTTCTACGGCATCGCGGACAAGGAGTGGAAGCGGGACGGCGGCATCAACCCGAAGAAGGGCCAGCCGAAGGACTACTTCTTCAAGACCGCCCACCAGTTCGGACTCGGCAAGCCGACCGGCGTCGACCTGCCCAACGAGGTGGGCGGCCGGGTCCCGGACCGCCAGTGGAAGCTGGACTACTGGAAGGCCAACAAGGATTCCTGGTGCAAGACCGGCAAGAAGGACGGCACCTACGTCGAGAAGATCGCCTACGAGAACTGCCTCGAAGGCGACAAGATGCGCGAGGGTGACGAGATCAACTACTCCATCGGCCAGGGCGACACCCTCGTCACCCCGATCCAGGAGGCGATGATCTACGGCGCCGTCGCCAACGGCGGCACCGAGTACGTCCCGACCATCGGCAAGGCGATCATCAGCCCCGACGGCAAGACCGTCCAGGAGATCAAGCCCCAGGTACAGCGCAAGCTGCCGATCACCCAGGCCACCCTCAAGGGCATGGACGACGCCTTCGCGGGCGTCATCACCCGGGGTACGGCCGCGTGGAAGTTCAGCGGCTGGCCGCAGGACAAGATCCCGCTGCACGGCAAGACCGGTACGGCGGAGGTCTACGGCAAGCAGACCACCTCCTGGATGGCCACCTACTCCAAGGACTACACGGTGATCATGACGATCGCCCAGGCCGGTACGGGTTCCGGTGCCTCCGGTGAGGCCGTGCGCAATATCTACAGCGCGCTCTACGGCGTCCAGGGCGACGGCTCCATCGACCAGAAGAAGGCGTTCCTGCCCGAGCCGCAGGCGTCCCTGCCGAAGGTCCGCACGGACGGCACCATCGTCGCCCCTGCGGTCCCCAAGGACGCGGCGAAGGACACCGAGGCCGCCCAGAAGAACAACCCGAGCAACGGCAGCGACCAGCAGCAGCCCGCCGGTACCGCCCCACCCACGGACAACGGCAACAGCAACACCCGAAGGCGCCCGCGCCGTAAGCGGGGGAGCCGGAGGATGCCCTCATGACCGGCGCGAACAGCTTCTCCGTCTCCGGGTACGGACCCGCGCGGGCCGGCTGGACCAGGCTCTTCGCCCGCGACTCGCTGGCGCGGCGCCTGGACTGGCCGATACTGCTGTCCGCGATCGCCCTGTCGCTGATGGGCTCGATGCTGGTCTTCTCGGCGACCCGCAACCGCACCGAGATCAACCAGGGAGACCCGTACTTCTTCCTGGAGCGGCATCTGATGAACCTGGGCATCGGGTTCGCCCTGATGCTCGCCACCCTCTGGCTGGGCCACCGCGCCCTGCGCAACGCGGTGCCGGTCCTCTACGGCGCCTCGGTCCTGCTCGCCCTGGTGGTGCTCACCCCGCTCGGCGCGACCATCAACGGCCAGCGCAACTGGATCGTGATCGGCGGCTTCTCCGTCCAGCCCGCCGAGTTCCTCAAGATCGCGATCATCCTCGGCATGGCGATGCTGCTGTCCGCGCGGGTGGACGCGGGCGACAAGCCGTTCCCGGACCACCGCACCGTGGCGCAGTCCCTGGGACTTGCCGCCGTGCCCTGCATGATCCTGCTGCTGATGCCGGACCTCGGCTCGGTGCTGGCGATGGTGGCCATCATCCTGGGCGTGCTGCTCGCCTCCGGCTCCTCCAACCGCTGGGTGTTCGGGCTGCTCGCCACCGGTGTGGTCGGCTGTATCGCCATCTGGCAGCTGCACATCCTGGACCAGTACCAGATCAACCGCTTCGCGGCCTTCGCCAACCCGGACCTCGACCCGGCCGGCGTCGGCTACAACACCAACCAGGCCCGCATCGCCATCGGCTCCGGCGGACTGACCGGCGCCGGGCTGTTCCACGGCTCGCAGACCACCGGCCAGTTCGTGCCCGAGCAGCAGACCGACTTCGTGTTCACGGTCGCGGGCGAGGAACTGGGCTTCCTGGGCGCCGGTTTCATCATCTTCCTGATCGGCGTCATCCTGTGGCGGGCCTGCCGGATCGCCCGGGACTCGACCGAGCTGTACGGCACCATCGTGGCCGCGGGCATCGTGGCCTGGTTCGCCTTCCAGTCGTTCGAGAACATCGGCATGACCCTCGGCATCATGCCGGTCACCGGTCTGCCGCTGCCGTTCGTGTCGTACGGCGGATCATCGATGTTCGCGGTGTGGGTGGCCGTAGGACTACTGCAATCGATCAAGGTGCAGCGGCCGATGTCGGCATAAGGGCTCACCACGGCAGAGGGCGTCCTTTGGGGCGCCCTCTGCCGTATCCACCCACCGCGCACTAGATTCAATTCATGGCGGAGACGAAACGCGAGATCGAGCGCAAGTACGAATCCGATGAGGGCGGGTTGCCCGATCTGACCGGCATCGGCGGGGTGGCCGCCGTACTCGACAAGGGCCTCGTCGAGCTGGACGCCACCTACTACGACACCGCCGACCAGCGCCTCGCCGCCGCCTCCCTCACCCTGCGCCGCCGCACCGGCGGCTCCGACGCCGGCTGGCACCTCAAGCTCCCGGTCGCCCCCGGAGTCCGCGACGAGATCCGGGCCCCGCTCTCCGACACCCTCCCCGAGGAACTCGCCGCCCTGGTCCGCTCCCGGGTCCGGGAGGCGCGGCCGGTCCCGCTGGTCCGGCTGCGTTCCGCCCGGGACGTGCGCCATCTGGTGGACGCGGACGGCGCCCGGCTGGCCGAGGCGAGCGTGGACGCGGTGACCGCCGAGCGGCTCACCGGCGCGGGCGGGACCGTCCAGTGGACCGAGATCGAGGTGGAGCTGGCCGACGGAGGAGACCCGGCCTTCCTCGACCAGGTGGAGAAACGCCTGGCCAGGGCGGGTGTACGACCGTCCGCCTCGCCCTCCAAACTGGCCCGCGCCCTCGAACTCACCGGGGGCCTGCGCCGCCCGCCGGCCGCCCGCCCCGAGCCGGTCACCGCGGGCGACCATGTTCTTGCCTATTTCTGGGCCCAGCGGGACGCCCTGGTCGCCCTCGACCCCGCCGTACGGCTCGACACCCCCGACGCGGTGCACCGGATGCGGGTCGCCACCCGCCGCGCCCGCAGCACCCTGCGCACCTTCCGTACCGTCCTCGACCGCGCCGTCACCGAGCCCGTCGCCGCCGAGCTGAAGTGGCTCGCGGGCGAGCTGGGCGTCGACCGCGACCAGGAGGTGCTGGCCGAGCGGCTGACCAGCGCCCTCGACGCCCTTCCGCCCGCCCTGGCCACCGGCCGGATCCAGGAGCGCCTCACCTCCTGGGCCCGGGCCGAGGGCGCCGCCGCCCCCGCCCACCTCACCGGCGTCCTGGACTCCCCCCGCCACCTCGCCCTGCTGAACACCCTGGACGCCCTGCTCGCGGACCCGCCGCTGCGCGCGGCGGCCGCGCGGAAACCGAAGAAGGTGCTCCGCGCGGCCGTACGGAAGGACCTCGCGCGGCTCACCACCCTGGTCGAGCGGGCGCTGGCGCTGCCGCCCGGCTCCGAGCGCGACCTCGCCCTGCACGAGGCCCGCAAGAAGGCCAAGCGCACCCGGTACGCCGCCGAGGCCGCCACCGACGCCCTCGGCGCCCCCGCCCGCGAGCTCACCGCCGCCATGAAGGCCCTCACCACCCTCCTCGGCGACCACCAGGACAGCGTCATGGCCCGCCACACCCTGCGCGAGCTGGCCGCGGTGGCCCATGCGGCGGGGGAGAGCGCGTTCCCCTACGGGGTGCTGTACGGCAGGGAGGAGGCGCGGGCGGCGGCTGCGGAGGCCGAGCTGCCGAAGCGGTGGCGCAAGGCCGCGGACCGCTTCCTCGGCTGACCGTTCGGAGGAGGCTCCCGGGCGGGTTACGCTGGATGGTCACCCCTGTCAGCTCATGAAGGTTCGCGAGATGCCTGTCGAGTCGGTTTTCCCGCAGCTCGAAGCTCTGCTCCCGCACGTGCAGAAGCCGATCCAGTACGTAGGCGGAGAACTCAACTCCACCGTCAAGGACTGGGACGAGTGCGACGTCCGCTGGGCGCTCATGTACCCGGACGCCTACGAGGTCGGTCTGCCCAACCAGGGCGTCATGATCCTCTACGAGGTGCTCAACGAACAGAACGGCGTCCTCGCCGAGCGCACGTACAGCGTGTGGCCGGACCTGGAGGCGCTGATGCGTGAGCACCGCGTCCCGCAGTTCACGGTGGACGGCCACCGCCCGGTGAAGGCGTTCGACGTGTTCGGCCTCAGCTTCTCCACGGAGCTGGGCTACACGAACATGCTCACAGCCCTCGACCTGGCCGGCATCCCGCTGGAGTCCAGGGACCGCACCGAGGACGATCCGATCGTGCTGGCCGGCGGCCACGCGGCGTTCAACCCGGAGCCGATCGCCGACTTCATCGACGCGGCGATCATCGGCGACGGCGAGCAGGCCGTGCTGGACATGACCCGGATCATCCGGGAGTGGAAGGCCGAGGGCCGCCCCGGCGGCCGCGAGGAGGTCCTCTTCCGGCTGGCGAAGACGGGATCGGTGTACATCCCGGCGTTCTACGACGTCGAGTACCTCCCCGACGGCCGGATCGGCCGCGTCGTACCGAACAGGTCGGGCGTGCCGTGGCGGGTCTCCAAGCACACCGTCATGGACCTGGACGAATGGCCGTACCCCAAGCAGCCCCTCGTGCCGCTGGCCGAGACCGTCCATGAGCGCATGTCGGTGGAGATCTTCCGCGGCTGCACCCGCGGCTGCCGCTTCTGCCAGGCGGGCATGATCACCCGCCCGGTGCGCGAGCGCTCGATCACGGGCATCGGCGACATGGTGGAGCGCGGTCTGAACGCCACGGGCTTCGAGGAGGTGGGCCTGCTCTCCCTGTCCTCCGCGGACCACTCGGAGATCGGCGAGATCGCCAAGGGCCTGGCGGACCGCTACACGGACGACAAGATCGGCCTGTCGCTGCCCTCCACCCGCGTGGACGCCTTCAACGTCGACCTGGCCAACGAGCTGACCCGCAACGGCCGCCGCTCCGGTCTGACCTTCGCCCCCGAGGGCGGCTCCGAGCGCATGCGCAAGGTCATCAACAAGATGGTCTCGGAGGAGGACCTGATCCGTACGGTCGCCACGGCCTACGGCAACGGCTGGCGCCAGGTGAAGCTGTACTTCATGTGCGGCCTGCCCACCGAGACCGACGAGGACGTGCTCCAGATCGCCGACATGGCGACGCATGTCATCCAGAAGGGCCGCGAGGTGTCGGGGGCCAACGACATCCGCTGCACCGTCTCGATCGGCGGCTTCGTGCCCAAGCCGCACACCCCCTTCCAGTGGGCGCCGCAGCTGTCGGCGGAGGAGACGGACGCACGGCTCCAGAAGCTGCGCGACAAGATCCGCGGCGACAAGAAGTACGGCCGTTCCATCGGCTTCCGCTACCACGACGGCAAGCCCGGCATCGTGGAGGGCCTGCTGTCCCGCGGCGACCGCCGTATCGGCGATGTCATCCGCGCCGTCTACGAGGACGGCGGCCGCTTCGACGGCTGGCGCGAGCACTTCTCCTACGACCGCTGGATGGCCTGCGCCGACAAGGCCCTCGCCGCCCACGGCGTGGACGTCGACTGGTACACCACCCGCGAGCGCACCTACGAGGAGGTCCTTCCCTGGGACCACCTCGACTCCGGTCTCGACAAGGACTGGCTCTGGGAGGACTGGCAGGACGCCCTCGACGAGACCGAGGTCGAGGACTGCCGCTGGACCCCGTGCTTCGACTGCGGTGTCTGCCCGCAGATGGACACGCACATCCAGATCGGCCCGACGGGCAAGAAGCTGCTGCCGTTGACGGTGAAGAACGCCGGTCCGGCGCCAGCGGCGAGCGGGCACGCGCACTGAGGTGGCCGAGTGACGAGTGAGCCCCTTCCCGGTCCGGGAAGGGGCTCACTGGCGTAACCGCCCGGTGCGCGGGCCGTGTCCGTCAGGCGAGCAGTTCCTCGGCCCAGGTGCGGCCGGGGGCGGTGACGCCGGGCGGGCAGGCGAACAGGCCCGAACCGACGTGCTGGATGTACTCGTTGAGGGCGTCGTTCATGCCGAGCTTGCGCTGGAGCGCGACGAACTGCTCGCGCGGATCCTTCTGGAAGGCGATGAAGAACAGCCCGGCGTCCAGTTCGCCGCTGGCCGCGACGATGCCGTCGGTGAAGGAGTAGCCGCGCCGCAGGATGCGGATGCCCCCGTTGTTCTCGTGGGCGGCCAGCCGTATGTGCGCCTTGGCCGGGATGACCGGTTGGCCGTCGGCGCCCTTGGCCTTGAAGTCGGGGGTGTCGAATTCCTTCGAGCCGGTCAGCGGGGCCCCGGAGTACTTGTAGCGGCCGAACACGTTCTGCTGGTCGGCGAGGTAGTCGCGGTCCCAGCCCTCGATCCGCATCTGGATCCGGCGGGCCACCAGGTAGCTGCCGCCGCGCATCCACGTCTGGTCGGTCTCCTTGCCGACCCATACGTGCTGGTCCATCAGGGCGGTGTCGTCGCCGTGGATGTTGCGCGTGCCGTCCTTGAAGCCCATCAGGTTGCGCGGGGTCTGCTGGTCGGCGCCGTTGGAGGCGGCCTTTCCGAAGCCGAGCTGGGACCAGCGCATGACCACGGTGTCCCGGCCGATCCGGGCCAGATTGCGGATGGCGTGGAAGGCGACGAGCGGATCGTCGGCGCACGCCTGGATCGCGAGGTCGCCGCCGCTGCGGTCCGGGTCCAGGTCGGCCGGGGGCAGATGCGGGAGGTCCGCGAGCGCGGCCGGGCGCCGGTCGGCGAGCCCGAACCGGTCGTCGAACAGCGAGGTGCCGAGGCCGAAGGTGATCGTGAGGTTGGCCGGGGGCAGCCCGTACGCCTCGCCGGTGTCGGCCGGCGGGGCGTTGAGATCGGTGTTGTCGCCCGGCACGGTGCGGCCCTGGGTCATCGCTGCGGCGGCCGCGGTCCAGGTCTGCAGCAGGGTGCGCAGGGCGGTCCGCTTCTCCTGGACGCTGCCGGTCGCCGTGATGTCGTAGGTGGCGAAGGCCAGCCGGTCCTGGGCGGGGGTGGCGATGCCGGCCTGGTGGGTGCCGTAGAACGGGACCCGGTCGGCCGGGGCCGCGGTGGTGTGGGAGTCGGACCGGCAGCCGGTCAGGGTCCCGGCGGCGGCTCCGCCCGCGAGGGCCGCCCCGCCGAGGGCGAGCAGCCCCCGGCGGGAGTGATGGCGCTCGCCCATCAGCTGTTCACCTTGGCGGCGACCTGGGAGAGCGGTTCGGCCAGTCCGTCGACCTTCTGGGTGAGCACGCGGCGCTTGTCGTCGCCGACCGTGGAGTAGTCCACGTAGCCGGAGCCCTTCTTGTAGGGCTGGAGCGCGGTGAGCACGCTCGCGTACTGCTGGGTGACGGTCTTCGCCAGCGCCGGGTCGATCCGGGTGAGGGCGGGCTTCAGCAGGTCGAACGCCTTCTCGCCGCCGACGACATTGGCCTCGAAGTCGGACAGGTCGGTGTGGCTGTAGCGGTCCTCCTCACCGGTGATCTTGCTGGAGGCGACCTCGTTGAGCAGGTCGGTGGCGCCGTTGGCGAGCTGGGCCGGCTGGTACGACGTCTTCGCCACCAGCGACTTGAGCTTCGCCACGTCGGCGTCGAGCTTGTCGGCGATCGGGGCCGTGCCGGTCAGGGACTTGTCCTGCCACAGCGCCTTCTCCAGGCGGTGGAAGCCGGTCCACTTGGACTGGTCCGTGACGTCGTTGACCCGGGCGTCGATGTCGGGGTCGAGGTCGCCGAAGCTCTCGGCGACCGGCTCGACCTCTTCGTAGTAGTAGCGGGCGGGTGCGAACGCCTGCTTCGCGCGGGGGATGTCGCCGGCCCGGACCGCGTCGGTGAACTTCTTCGTCGCCGGGACCAGCTTGTCGACCTCGGTGACGACGTAGCTCTGGTAGCCGCTGACGGCCTGGTCCAGATCGGCCTTGACCTTGGGGTCCTGCGAGGCCTTGGCCGCCGCGCCGGTGACGGTGAACGCGGTCTTCTCGGTCTTCGCGTTGGGGCAGTAGACCTGGTACTTGCCGCCGTTCAGATGCAGCGAGAAGGTGCCGGACAGACCGGGGGAGAGGTTCTCCTTCTCGCCCATAATGATGTCGTTGCGCAGCAGTTCGGCCTCGGAGACCTTGTCGGCCTTG
Source organism: Streptomyces murinus (assembly GCF_002154555.1). Taxonomy (GTDB): domain Bacteria; phylum Actinomycetota; class Actinomycetes; order Streptomycetales; family Streptomycetaceae; genus Streptomyces; species Streptomyces murinus. The sequence continues at coordinate 272 of NZ_MUNF01000255.1, read as the reverse complement.
GTGTTCTTCACCGTGAAGGTGACCGGGCCCGCGGCCACGGAGTCCGGCGAGACGTGGCAGCCGTTGTCGTCGAGTTCGACGGAGACCTTGGCGGCGCCGGCGGGGGCACTGTCCGTCTTGTTCTTGGCGCATCCGGTGGCGACGAGCCCGGCGATGGCCAGGAGGCCGGTGACCTGGAGGACTCGCGGCGTGGTGGATCTGGGCATGGGACAGTGCTCCCTCGGGCTCAGGGGTGGTTCAGGGGAATCGGGTGGGAAGGGGCGGGCGCGGTC